>JAAUSZ010000121.1 GCA_012031875.1 Desulfobacula sp. | reverse complement strand
CCGGACAAGTTTTTTTTTTCGAGCAAATTTGCAAAAAGAGGCCCCCAAAATCCCCTGTTCTCCTGCGCCGGTGCGGCCATTCTTTTTTTTGCAGCGCTCCAGGCCGGCGGCCAGCCGGTCTTCCTGGACGGGCTTCAGGATATAATCCAGGGCCTCGCTTTCAAAGGCTTCCACGGCATACTGGTCATAGGCCGTAATAAAGACGATGGTGCATCGGCCCGAGATTTGTTTGGCCACTTCCAGGCCGGAAAGGCCCGGCATATTGATGTCCAGGAACACGATGTCCGGGGACAGGGCATGGAAAAGGTCCAGGGCCGCCGGGCCGTTGTCCGCTTCCCCGGCAATGGCCAGTTCGGGCCAGAGCTGGTTCAGCAGCCGGACCAGGTGCCGCCTCAGTTCCGGTTCATCATCCGCGATGAGGGCTGTGATCTGCTTCACAGGGGATCTCCACAATGGCTTTCAGGCCCGAAGGGGCCAGGTCTTCAAAATTCAGGCCGGCCCGGTCCCCGAAAAGGGAGGCCAGCCGTTTCCGGATATTTCCCGTCCCGACCCCGGTGGCTGATTTTTCCTTGATTCCCATGCCCGTATCACTGACTTCCAGGGTCAGCAACCCTTCCTTACGGCGGGCGTTGATCCGGATTTTGCCCCCTTCAATTTTGGGTTCAAGCCCGTGCTTGATGGCGTTTTCCACCAGGGGCTGGAGGATCATGGGGGGAATTTCAAGGTTCAGGACATTTTCCGGGATATCCAATTCATAGGACAGCCGCTTTCCCATGCGGATCTTGTAGATGTCCAGATAGGTCCGGATCATGCCGATCTCATCGGCCAGGCGGTTGGCGGGTTTCCTGGACTGGATCAGGGAGGTGCGCAGGTATTGGGTCAGATTTTCCAGCATGCGTTTTCCGGTTTCAGGGTCGTGTTCCAAGAGGCTCAGGATATTGGAAAGGGTGTTAAAGAGAAAATGGGGCTCCACCTGGGCCTGGAGGAGCTTTAAATCGGCATTGAGTTTTTCCTTTTCCAGAACGGTGCGCCGGAGATTTTCCTCGTTGGCCGCGAGTTTGAAGCCGGTATATTTTTCATAGAGGATGAAGCCGAAGGAAATGACAAAGCCGATGATGGAGGCCACGATAAGCATTTCCATGGGGATCCGGCCGGGAACGCCTGAGAATTTATGAAAGCCCAGCCGGGTGGCCAGAAAGCTGCCCAGGAGGGCTCCGCCAAGGACGCAGAGGATCACGATGAGAACCTGGGAGGAGGCTTTGACGGGTTTGAAAAAATGAAAGGCCAGGGAACAGGGGATGGAAATGGAAATCCCGATGAGCTGGGCAATGAGAAAATATTCGCCATAGGTTTTCAGGGTGATTTCGGCGGAGGTCGTCAGGATGAGCACCAGAGCGATGACCAGGCTGCAAAGGGAGGTATAGAGGATGTCCCTCAGCATATGTCCGAGGGTGAGTTTCCGGTATTCATAGACCGGCATGGCAGATCCTGAGAATTGGGGTTTCATATGGGGATATTGTCATGATTCAAACAATCTTTCAATCAATATGTATATTCCAGGGCCAGTTGGATCTGGTAATCCAGAAAGGCCCCAAAGGCGCCATGGGAGCCGCCCGTATTAATCATGGCGGCGGTTTTCAGTTCCATATGGCCGCCCAGTTCCCGGGACAGGGAGGAATAGAGCCGGGAAGACCCGTCGTCCAGGCAGAGGGTCACCCGGGAGACCAGGTCCAGGCCGCCCGGGAGGTCGTCCTTTAAAAACTGGACCAGGATATAATTCTCCCGGAGAAAATCAGGATTCCGGTCCCGGCCCTGTTCAAAATAGAGGTATTCAAGGCAGAGGCCGGCCCCGGATTCCAGGGTATAGGCGGCTCCTAAAAGCAGGGAGCCGGAAAGGCCGCCGTCATTTTGAAGGCTTCCTTCCCCGTAAACCAGGACGGCGTCGGTGAGGGTGGCCCCGGCAAAGGCCCCCAGCCTTTCCGGCCCGTGGTCCCTCTGGGACAGGACCAGGGACCCATAACCGGTATCTCCGGAATAGTCCAGCTTCAGGGCCAGGGTTTTTTCAAAACCGGATTCATTAAAGGCCCCCTTGTCCGTATTATAGATCAGGGAGGCGGCAAAGGCTTCGTCATGGACCATGACCATCTTCAGCAGGCCCTTGCCCTCAGGATTCTGAACCAGGCTTTTTTTTTCGTTGTCGCTGAAAAACGGATTGGACGGGGAATAGAGGAAGCTGGGCCCCCATTGCAGGTTTTCCCGGCCATAGGAGAGAAAGAGATCCTTTGTCAGGCTCCGGCGGACCATGAATTCCGGGATATCGGCGGTGCCGTCGCTGTTGTCGCCGGATACCCCCCGGATCTCATAGTGGTTCAGGGAGAACTCAGCCCTGGGCTTTACGGAAACGAGCCAGTCTTCCCGGACCAGGGTCATGTCCGGTTTCAGGAGAAGCAGGGATTCCTTATCCGGGAGCCGGGCCCGGCCGTTGCCGGGATTCAGGTCCGAGTCGGCCAGGCCGTTGATCCCGGCCAGGGCCGTGGCCTTGAATCCCAGGTCCAGGCCTTCCATGCTCAGGGCCGGGGCCGCGAGGAAGATCAGGAAGAGAAGGGCCGGAACCAGGGTTTTGCCGGCAGATATCATGGCGTCCCCTTTATTTCACCAGAAGGTCCAGGTTAAAGGCCGATGGGCTGATGTCCCGGAGCCGGATACGGCTGTAGGCCATGACGGTTTTCTCCGTTTCCACCACGGCCCCGGTGATGGTCATTTTGGACACAAAGGGCCGCTCTTGGCCGTTGAGGGAAATTTTGTGGCCGTATTCAAACACGGCGGTTTTGAACAGCTTCCCGGACAGGGTGAAAAACTCGGCCTTGACCCCGGTTTTCGTCCTTTGGGAGACCCAGTACCTGATCCGGTCATAGGTCAGGTTTTTATTTTTGGCCTTCAGGTCATAGACCAGGCAGGGCTCCATATCCAGGACCTCGCCGGTAAAATGTTCAATGGTATAGTCCCCGGCATAGTTGGTGGAGGCGATATCCCCGTTGGAGGCCCCGCCCAGGAGTTTCTGCCGGGGGGAAATGGGAACGGGTTTGGACAGGCCCGGCTTGATGAACCACATATTCCGGTCCTTCATGAGCAGTTTCCTTCCTTTGACATTGGCCGGGGACCGGTACTCGGCCAGGCAATTGGTGTCCTTGACCAGGACCGTGAGACTGTTGGCTTCGGTGTCTCCTTCCGTTTGGCTTTCAATATCAATGTCCCATTCCAGGCCCGAGCTGTTGCCCCGGGACAGGTCGGATTCGGCCAGCAGGGCTGTGGCCGTTTCCAGGTCCATGGGGCCTAGTTCGATGGGGTCCTGGGCCTTTACCGCCGTCACCGGCAGAAGCAGGATCAGGGTGAATGCGATTATTTTCAGGGGGTTCATATGAGGGTCTCCTTTGTTATGATTTTTTTATACATGGGTCAGGGATTGGACCACATTCTGCCGGGCTGCCCGCCGGGCCGGGAGGATGGCGCTGAAAAGGGCCAGGCTGGTCATGAAAATCATGAGCAGGGCCAGGGTCTGGGGCAGAAAATCCACCAGGAGCGGAACCGGGGATGAATTGCCGGGCGGGGTATAGGAAGGCCGGACATAGCGGATGGCGGCCCAGACCAGGCTGTGGAGGCCCAGCCCGAAAATGCAGCCGCCCAGGCCCAGGAGCCCGCCTTCGGCGGCAAAGAGAAAACTGATGCCCCGCCTTTTCAGTCCCAGGGCCCGGAGGGTGCCTATTTCCCGGGTCCGTTCGATGACGGCCATGCCCATGGTATTGGTGGTGCTCATGATCACGATGATAAAGACAATGATGAAGATGAATAAAAAGATCATGTCAAACATGTTCCGGACATTTTTATAGAACAGGGACAATTCTTTCCAGGTTTTGAATTCGACATGGATCTGGTTTGAAGCAAACCGGCCGGATAATTCCTGCTTCACAAGATCGGTGTTCTGCCAGTGATCCAGGAGAAGGACGATGCTGTCGGCCTTCGGGGTGTCATAAAAGGCCTGGGCAAAGGAAAAGGGCAGTTTGATGAATTTATCGTTGGTATCGGCGATTCCCGTATTATAGGTTGCGTTGATATGGATATCCATGGCATTCATCTGGCCGTTGAGGGTTGCGCCCATGACCACCCCGTCCCGGCCCGGGGAAAGTTCCAGTTGCCCGGCCAGGCCCTCGGCCATTTCAACGGCGGCCTCATCCTTTGAATTCAACGGCCTGCCTGTCATGCCGTGAAATCCGTAAAACCGGCCTTTTATGATTTTTCATGCTCCGGCACCACCCCGGTGCCAATGAAGATGGTGGAGGTTTTCCCGTTGGACACCAGGCCCGATACGGACAGCCTCGGGCCGGCCAGGACCACATGGGGGTTTTCCTTGGCCAGGGCCATGATTTTTTCCATGTCCGGGCCCGTGATCATATAGGCTTCCGGGTCGGATTTGCCGTGGGCCTCCCATCCCTTGGCGTAAAGGGTCAGGTGGCCGATGCCGGAGCCATGGATGGCCGAGGCCCGGAGGCCCTCATAGATGCTGTGGATATAGCCCTGGAACAGGGCAATGGAGGCGAAGCCGAAACCCACGGCCATGAGGGTGACAAAGGTTCTGCGCCGGCTTTTTAAAATATTCCGGAAGGCCAGTTTGATCCAGTGTGTGAACATATTCATGATATTTCTCCTTTAATTTGCGGGTCCATCTGCAATGCAGCCGTCTTCAAGCCTCACCAGCCGGTTCATGCGGTCCAGCAGCCTCTGGTCATGGGTGGAAAACAAAAAGGTGGCGCCTTCGCTTTGGTTGAGTTTCTGCATGATATCCATGATGCCCCTGGCGGTGGCCAGGTCCAGGTTGGCCGTGGGCTCGTCGGCAACCACCACTTCCGGGTCCGTGACCAGGGCCCGGGCAATGGCCACCCGCTGGCGCTGGCCTCCGGACATCATGTCCGGGCGGTTCAGGGCCAGGTGTTCCAGACCCACCTGGCTGAGCCGGTCCATGGCCCTGGCTTTGGCGGACCGGGTTTTTTCATTCCGGATCTGCAAGGGCAGCATGACGTTTTCCAGGGCATTCAGGACCGGGATCAGATTGAAATTCTGGAAAATAAACCCGATCTTTTGGTTCCGGTATTCGGATTTCCGGTTGTCGGACATTTTTGACACATCCTCCCCATGGATGAGAACCTTTCCGGAACTGGGTTCGTCAATGGTGCCGATGAGGTTTAAAAGGGTGGTTTTCCCGGACCCGGAAGGGCCCCAGACCGCCGTGAACTCGCCCTTGTCAAAACTGAGGCTGACGTCTTTCAGGGCCGTCATGGGGGTTTGGCCCAGATGGTAATGCTTGGTGATGCCTTGCAGTTCTATGAGTTTCATTCTTCCTCCTGTTGAATAAATGATATTACCAGGTGTTGAATGGGATCATAGACGAAACCGGGAAAGGCTTTCAAAACCTGTGAGACGAACGGACAAAAAAAGGGGATGAAAGGTCGTTTTCAGCGATTGGATAACAAGGGGCCTTTATGATAACAAGGGGCCGGGACAGGATGGCCGCCTTGTATTCACCCCATGAATGCACATTATTAAAAAGAACGGGAAGACATGCCCCAGAAGACATACCCATAGATGAGAGGTGAACATGAATGGACAGACTTTGTTTGAGCCGGTTTTAATGGGAAACCTGGAATTAAAAAACAGGATCGTCATGGCGCCCATGACCCGGGGCCGGGCCGGGGAAAAAAGAATACCGGGCGACCTCATGGCGGAATATTATTTCCAGAGAGCCTCGGCCGGCCTTTTGATCACCGAGGCCACCGTTGTTTCGGAACAGGGAATCGGCTGGATAGGGTCCCCCGGCATTTATACGGATGAGATGGCGGAGGGGTGGAAAAAAGTGACCCAAAGGGTGAGCCCGACCGGATCATTTCTGTTTCTCCAGCTCTGGCATTGCGGAAGGGCCTCCCACAGTGATTTTCATGGGGGCGAGCGGCCGGTTTCCGCCTCGGCCGTGAAAATTAGCGGCGACGGCATCCACACCCCCAGGGGGAAAAAAGAATATGAGGTTCCCCGGGCCTTGGGCACAGATGAAGTCCGGGCCATTGTCGGGGATTACCGGAAGGCGGCTGAAAATGCAAAAAAAGCCGGGTTCTCAGGTGTGGAGATCCACGGGGCCAACGGGTATCTCATCAATCAGTTTCTGGATTCAAAAACCAATCTCCGGACGGATGAATACGGCGGCAGCCTTGAGAACCGGTTCAGGCTTCTAAGGGAGGTGCTGGAGGCCGTACTGACGGTTTTTCCCTCCGGCAGGGTAGGGGTCCGACTTTCCCCCAACGGGGTCTTCAATGATATGGGAAGCCCGGATTTCAGGGAAATCTATCTTTATGCGGCCAAAGAATTAAACCGGATGAACCTGGCCTACCTGCACATCATGGACGGCCTTGCCTTCGGTTTCCACGGAAAGGGAGAACCCATGACCCTGGATGAATTCAAATCCGTTTACACGGGCCTGATCATGGGCAATTGCGGATATACCCAAGAATCGGCCGAGGAGAGGATTTTAAACCGGGTGGCAGACCTGGCCGCGTTCGGCCGTCCCTTTATCACCAATCCGGACCTGCCCCTGAGGTTTAAAAACAACTGGCCCCTGGCTCCTTTTGAAGACATGTCGCTCTGGTATACGCCGGGAAAAGAAGGATATACGGATTATCCGCCCTATGATCCGGCTGTGTCCAAATAAGGTCCGGCAGTTTTTTATTTTTCCTGCCAGACCGGGACGCGTTTTTCAAAAAAGGCCCTGACCCCTTCCTTGGCGTCACGGGTGGAACAAAGGCGGGCAAAGGCCTCGTTCATAAAGGCGAACTGATCCGCGTAATGCATGTCTTCGGACTGGTAGAAGGCGGATTTGGCGATCTGAACGGCAATGGGGCTTTTCTGCGCCAGTTCTTCAGCCCATTGAAGGGCCTGGGATTCCAGCTCGTTTTTTGGGACAATCCGGTTGACCAGCCCAAGGGCCAGGGCCTCTTCAGCCTTGATGAGCCTGCCGTAAAGCAGGAGTTCCAGGGCTTTTTTCCGGCCCAGGCATCGGGCCACCGCAATCACGGGGCCGACGCAGTTGAGGCCCACGTTGATGGCGGTGAGGCCCATGCGGGCGTTGTCCGCGGCAATGACCAGGTCGGCCGCGGCAATGAGGCCCATGCCGTTGGCTGCCGCCACCCCGTGAAGCTGGGCAATGACCGGGGTTTTGATCTTGGAAATGGCTACCAGGGGGGCTTCCATGTGTTCGATCCATTGCTGGTATTCCATGCCGGTCTTGCCTTCCAGTTCATTGACATCAATCCCGGCGCAAAAGGCTTTGCCTGCCCCCTTTAAAAGGATGACCCGGACAAAGGGGTCGGCATCCAGTCCGTACAAGGCCGCTTTTAGTTCCGAGGCCATTTGGCTGCTGAAGGTGTTCATGCTGTCCGGGCGGTTCAGGGTCAGGACCGCGACATGATTTTCTTTTTTTTCAACGATCACCTGTTCAAATTTCATGGTAAGGGCTCCTTTGTAAGTTTGGCCGCAGCGAAATTTAACCTTTGATTCTGAAACAGGCTGATTATTTCAGATAATAAAGGGGAAGAAAACAGGTTTTTGGTTCTAGGGCTTTTTCCAGGCAGGGGAGAGTGTTTTTTGGCCCAGGCGGATGTGCATATCCTTCAGGTTCCGGGGAACCACCAGGATGGACGGGGTTCCGGAATGCCCCAGGGCCTGGTATCGGTTTCTGAGGCCGGGGAAATCGGCATGTTGAAGGAAATAGGTCAGGGCCTCAATCTGTTGTTCCATGAGACCCTGTTCTTTTTCAGACCGGCAATCTTTAAAATACTGTCGGATCAGTCCTTCATATTCTTTTTTGGAAGCGGTTTCAATGCAGTGCCGGCTGGTGTCCAGAATAATTTTCATGGGAAAATCAGAATTTCACCATATCGGCATAGGGCCGTGAATGACCTTTTTGAATCCTTTAATTGGCAAGATTGGCATAGGTATGAACAATGGCTTCCAATCGGCTTTCAATATAGTTACAAGCAGATCCGGCGCTTTCAAGACTCATGGTCGGGATGTCAACAGCAAGGCGTTTGATTTTTTCTTCCGGCATGTCCGTTATTTTGTTGATGCTGAAGGCATCCACCTCGCCTTCATGGGGCAGAAGGCCGCACCCGCCGATGACGCCGAGGTATTCGCCGTTGTAAAAAACCGGCACCACCAGCTTGAGCAGCCCGGCGTCACACTCTTCAATCACCGGCTTTTGGGCCTGCCGGGCCTGGTTTGACAAATTCATATGGGCCACGGCGCAGATAAAACTCTGCCCCTTATCAAGGGATTTAATCGCCGGGCAGAGTGAATTGGACCAGTTTTTGTTGCTGGTGATCCGGATACCGTCGGCATTAAATACAGAGGCTTGGAGGTGATAGGTCTTGACCAAGTCCAGCTCAAGATCATTCCATTTTTCAATGGGGAGAATGTCGGTCAATTGCATTTTCATTCCTTTGTTTTTTTACAAGGCCTGACATATAATGTGTCAAGGCCTCCTGAACCGTTCGCGCCGCGAGGCTTGCGCAATGCAGATCTTCTTTGGACAGCCGGCCCATGCTCAAAACGGCTTCCCGCAGCAGGACCCCGGTCCGGCACACCCTTCGGCTTTTCCCGGCGATGACCCGCAGCAGGCCGTATCCTTGAACCCCGGCAGGCTGTTTTTGGCCGGCCCCGACATGGAGGAAGGGGCCGACATCTGCTTTGTCAGGTTTGAACTGCCGCAGGATTGGCAGGAGGGCGGATCTTCTGTCCCGAAAATAAGGATTTCCGTCAGCCTGCCGCAGTCCCGGCATTTGAATTCATATAAGGGCATGACCCCTCCTTTGCTTTTTACCAGTGTCCGTCCTTATTCGCGCCCTGGGCATAAACAACCCCGCCCTGTTTGAACTTCTGGATCACGTCAATGACCCGGCCGCTCTGATCGCTCACCACTTTTACACCGGCCGCGTCCAGGGTTTGAAAGGCATTGGGGCCGCAGAATCCCGTTAAAAGGACTTCGGCGTCCTTATCGCTGATCATGGCAGCCGCCTGGATGCCCGCGCCCTTAAAGGCGTTTTTGTTGTTGTCATTGTCAAAGGCTTCAAATTCAAGGGTCTCCGTATCCACCACAAGGATGTAGGCAGCCCTGCCGAATCTGGGGTCAAGCTCGGAATCCAGGGTTTTTCCCTGGGAGGTTACCGCGATTTTCATTTTATTTCTCCTTCATTGATTTAGACCTGGCCGCCGCCCCCGCCGCAAACTTGGTCATTTTTGATTTCAAACAGCTTGCCGGCAATGAGGTCCTTTACCACGGGTTCGATTTCAGCGCGCTGATCATCATGGAACACATTGATCCCCACCTGCCGGAATCCCATGAGGGGCCTCATGCCGATGCCGCCGACCACCAGGGCGCTGACCCTGTTTTCGGAAAGCAGGTTGACCGGGACCATACAGCCGCCCTGGACATGCTCCTGGTTCTGAAGGATGGATACTTCTTTGATCTCGCCGTTTTCCACGTCAACCAGGGTAAACACGTCACAATGGCCGAAATGTCCTGCTCTTGTTCCGTTAAGTCCGCCCTGGCCGTTTGAAGGAATTGCTATTCTACCGTTTTTCATGATTTTATGACTCCTATATATGGTTTAGTATTTGGGTCACAGGGGCATTGAAGGCGGGCAGGGCCAGGACCCTGTCCCAGATCTGCCGGACTTCTTTACCGGCCTGTGAAGTGTGGTTGAATTCAAAAATGGTTTTTGCCTGGATCATGGCCCCGGTAAAGGCCGGATCAAAGGTGATCCTTCCCACCACGGTGATCCCGGCCTTTTGGGCAAGGGCCTCTATGGCCTCTGTCTGTTCCGGGTTCAGGTCATATTTGTTGATACAAACCATGGCCGGAATATTAAAATGCCTGGCCAACCGGCCCACCCTCTCCATGTCATGGAGCCCTGAAACCGTGGGCTCTGCAACAATGAGGATGGCTGTCGCCTGGCCGATAGAGGCAATGACCGGGCATCCGATGCCCGGAGGGCCGTCCGTCAGGATGAGGTCCCGGTTGTTTTTTGCGGCCAGTTTTTTGGCTTCCGTCCGGATGAGGGAGACCAGTTTCCCGGAATTTTCCTGGGCGATGCCGAGACGGGCATGGACCATGGGACCGAACCGGGTGCCGGAAATATACCATTGGCCGGATACGGTTTGCGGAAAATCAATGGCTTTTTCAGGGCAGAGATCCACGCAGACCCCGCAGCCTTCACAGTCAATGGGATCGATTTCAAAGGAGTCCTTCACTGCTCCGAACCGGCAGACCTCCATGCACCGGCCGCATTGGGTGCAGAGATCCGGGTTGATGACGGCTTCGTGGCCGCCTTTGAATTCCATGGTCTCTTTAAAATCAGGGTTCAGGATCAGGTGAAGGTCCGCCGCATCCACATCGGCGTCACACAGGACCATATTTTCGGCCAGGGAGGCAAAGGCTGCAGTAATACTTGTTTTTCCGGTTCCGCCTTTTCCGCTTAAAATCACCAGTTCTCTCATTTCTTGCCTTCCTTTTTTCCAACGAGGGTCACGATCTTTTTTAAACAGGTCCAGGAATTTATTCTTGTATTCAGGCATCTTATCTACGATCATTTCTCCCCTGGAATATATTTGGGCAATTTTTTTATCAAAGGGAATTTCCATGAGGACAGGGATGTTTTCCTTTTTTGCATATTGGTTCACGGCGTCGTTTCCAATTCCCACCCGATTGATGACGAGCCCGCAGGGAATGCCCAGGATTCTTACGGTTTCAACGGCCAGTTTCAGGTCATGGAGGCCAAAGGGCGTGGGTTCCGTCACCAGGAGGATGAAGTCCGCCTTGTTCATGGCGGCGATGACCGGGCATGAGGTTCCGGGCGGCGCATCAATGAGGGTGATCATGTTCGGGTCCGTATAGGACCGGATCTTCTTGATGATGGGGGGAACCATGACCTGGCCGATGGAAAGCCGGCCGTGGATAAAAGAAATCCCGTTGACCGTCCCGTGCTCGATGTCCCCCAGGGATCTTTCCTTTTCCAGGACGGCGTTTTCAGGGCAGATTTCAAAGCAGCCGCCGCAGGAATGGCAGAGGTTTTCAAAGACCAGCACGTTTTTTTGAGGACGGCCAGGGCCCCGAACCGGCAGATCTCCATGCATTTTTGCAGAAGGTGCATTTTCCCAGGTCGATTTCCGGCACCGGGGCAATGACGGGTTCTATTTTATGGATGGACGGATGAAGGAAAAGATGGGCATTGGGTTCTTCCACGTCACAGTCAAAAAGCTGGACCCCCTGGCCGATGGATAGGGCAAGATTGGTGGATACCGTGGTCTTTCCGGTTCCGCCCTTGCCGCTGGCGACGCTGATAATCATTTGTTTCCGGCTCCCTTTATCGGTTTGATCTGATCCGAGATCCGGCGGATACGGGCCAGGTGGTCCCGGAGTTTTTCCATATCCTCCTTTCCCGGCATCAGCGGAAATTGCATGAGAACGCCCAGCCCCTCAAAGGTCTCATGAAAGTCTTCTTTGGGCAGGGCGCTTAATACCACGCAGTTCATCATGGCATTGAGGGTAATGATGTTTTCCACCAGTTTTTTGGCGGTCATGTCCGGCAATTGCTCATGAATGATGACAAGATCAATCTTTTCTCCGGCAATGAGCTTAAGGGCTTTTTCCGCGGTATCAAGCCATCGGGTGGGGGTCTTGTTTTCAGAAAATGAGGATTCAAGGTTTTTAAAGCTATTTTTTTCAGGGCCAACCAGAAGTATCTGCATTGGGGTTTCTCCTTTAATCGGTTTGGGGTTTGTTGCCGTTTATATCCGTCAATGCGAGATAAAAGGCGCCCACGGCCAGCTCCGCGCAGTGGAAATGGTCTTCCGGAAGGGTTTCCAGAAAGCGGATCACCTCTTCGGGGGTAATCTCCCAGGCCGCGTCAAGGGTCTTGCCCGCGGCCAGTTTGGCCACTGTATTGCAGCAGGCCGTTGTGTTCATGCAACCGTCCACATAAAAGGAAATCGATTGAATGGAATTCTCTTTGCAGGTTAAAAAAAATTCAGCCGTGTCCCCGCATTCTCCCGTCCTCCGGCCGTATCCGTCCGGGCGGGCGATCCTTTCTATCCGGTCTGTGGTAAGCGCCATTTCAATAAATTGCAATGAATGGGAATTGAAAAAATCACGATGATCCGGTTGCATTATCCTTCCTTTCATAAACATGGACACCGAGGACATAGAGCAAGGACCATGCCATGGCGGCCGGTTTTACGAATGGATATGGATTGGTGAATTATTCTGAATGGTTAGAGTGAAAATGAAGAGGGGGGCGGTTTTAAAATCAGAGAGGGAGAGTGCAAAAATGCGACGGTCATGGAGACGGGTTGCTCAGTTTTTGAGTTTTTTTACCAGTCTGACCTGGTTCAGGCCTTCGGGGGTATGGCTGTACTCCACCAGGTCCATGACCTGCCGGATGATATGGACGCCCAGCCCGCCGGGCTTGATATCGTGGATGTCCCTGGGCTTGATGGACCCGATATCAAAAGGGGTCCCGTTATCCACCAGGGTGACGCTGAGGCAGGCGCCATCCAGGGCCATGGTGATGTCGATGCATCTGTCGGGGTGGTCCCGGCAGCAGTGCTTGATGATATTGGCGCAGGCTTCGTTAATGGCCAGGATGACGGAGCCGGCCTCGTTTTCCGGAAGCCCGGCTGCGGCCGAAACCTTTGCGGCCATGTCCCGGATCTGTTTCAGGCCGGCCGGGTGGGCCGCAATTTGGAGATGGATGAGGTCAGGGGGCATCACTATCCTTTCATCAAAAGGGTGAGGTCACTGAAAACGCCAAAAGGGTTAAATCATCACTCCTGCCGTCGGCTGAGGTAAACCGGTCCACCGAATTTGTAACGGCCCGGCAGATCATCTCCGGATCATTGGGTTGGGCCCCGATGACCTTTAACAGCCGTTTGAGTCCGAACAGCTCCGAGGAAGCGTTTTTTGCTTCAATGACACCGTCCGTAAAAAGGGTGATGGCGGACGGTTTTGCAAGATCAAAGGTTTCCTCATGAAAGTCAACATCGGGAAGGATGCCCAGGGGAGGGCCTTTTTTCCGGTCATCCCCCAGGAGCCTCGGGCCCTTTGCATCACAATACACCGGCGGCAGGTGGCCCCCGTTGGCGATTTGAATCCGGTTCATGTGCGGGTCCAGCAGAAGATAGATCAGGGTCACAAACATTCCTCTTTTGGCCCGACCGCACAAGACCTTATTCATCCGAGTCAGAAGCTCCCCGGGTTCCGGGGACAACAGGGCATAATATTGCAGGTCGCTGGTGAGCCTCGCCATAAAAAGGGAGGCGGAAATCCCCTTGCCCGAGACATCCCCGAGAACAATGCCGAGTTTGCCTGAGGGCAGCCTGAAAAAATTATAAAAATCGCCCCCGATTTCAAGGGCCGGTTGATTTACGGTGGCAAACCGGTAATTTTCGATATCCGGGAGATCCATGGGCAGAAAGCTTTCCTGGACCTCCCGGGCCAGTTTCAAATCCCTTTCCAGGGTTTCTCTTTGAAGAATGAAGCTGTGCATCCGGGCCGTGTCAATGGCCACGGCCGCGCTCCCGGCAATGGTGATCAGCATCTCCAGCTCTTCATGGGAAAAGGTAAAGGGGGGTGTCAGTTTGTTCATCACCTGGATTACCCCGATGATTTCCCCCCGGAGCTTTATGGGGACGCAGAGCATGGCCCGGGTCCTGTAATGGGTCTTCTTATCGGCCTCGGGAGAAAAATTCGGGTGGTCGTAGGCGTCTTTGAGATTGAGAGGGGTTCCGGTTTCAGCCACCAGGCCGGCGATGCCCTGTCCTTTTTTCAGGCGGTACAATTCCCGGATATCGTCTCCCACCTCTCCAAGGGCAATCTGGAAGGTCAGGTCCCCGGTTTTTTCGTCGATGAGAAGAAGGCTCGCGGATTCGGCAAAAAAGGCCTTTTGGGTGGCCGCCATGACACTGGAAAGCAGTTTCCCGATGGACAGCTCGGAATTGATCAGGTTGGCGATTTCAATGCAGTCGGACAGGCGCCGGACCTTACTGATGCAGGCCGTTAAGTCTAAGGAAGGGTCCGTAACCACGGGCGGAGAGATATTTTTTTCCATAGGTGAATGTATATAAAGCCTTTACCGGTTTGTCAATCATTGTAATTCCCTTGCAATTCCCGTTGACACGGGACCCCCGGTAAGTTATGGTGGCCGGAAAAACCAAACCGTAAAACAGTAAATGCGACGGATTCCATTATGATCCGAGTTGAAAATCTGCTTAAACGCTATGGCGGCATC
>JAAUSZ010000120.1 GCA_012031875.1 Desulfobacula sp. | reverse complement strand
ATCATGTTCAGACCGGCCTTTGCCCGTCACCGGAAACGATTCTCATCAAAACTTATTCAAACACTAACGGCCGTGATACTTGCTTAACATGCGCCGTATACTTATTGCCTGGATGGTGATTTTCATCAGGGGGCAATCTGATCGAAAGTCGTTTTTAAAATTTTTTATTGAAAGGAAAAAACTAATGAAATTAAGAAAGAGTTTGGCTGCTGTCGTATTTGCCGGTTTGGTGGCCTTCACGGCGTCGGCCGCATACGCAGCAGCACCCAAGTATGTGTTCTTTTTTTAGGTGACGGCATGTCCAGTTCGCAGATCCAGGCGACCGAAGCCTATCTGACCGAGCTTCACGGAGGCAATGCAAAAGAAGCCGCAGACTTGCTCCTGCCCGGAAACCGGCTGAACATGAGCAAGATGCCCGTGGCCGGTATGCAGACCACCTACGATGCCCACGCGCTGATGACCGATTCGGCTTCTTCAGCCACGGCCTTTGCCTGCGGCATCAAGACCTTGAGCGGCGTCATCGGAATGGACGACGCTAAAACCACCAGCTTTAAGAGTGTCGCCCAGTTGGCCCACGAGCGCGGCAAGAAGGTGGGTGTTGTCAGCAGTGTGTCTCTGGATCACGCCACGCCCGCAGCCTATTATGCCAGCGTGCCCAGCCGCAGCAATATGAACGGCATTGCTGCCCAGATGGCCAATACCGGCTATGAGTTTTTTGGCGGCGGTGGAATAGCCGCTCCCACCGGTTCGACCAACGTCTGGGACCTGCTCACTGCAAACGGCTACGAAGTGCGCAATACCAAGGAATCCATCGAAGATCTTCTGACCCACCCGAGAGACAGGGTGGTCGCCATCAATCCCTGGCTGCAGGACGCCTCCGCCATGCCCTATGCCATTGATATCGACGAGCCTCAGGCTGAAAACAACCTGTCCCTGGCCGAGATTACGGACGTCGCCATCAAGGTTCTTTCCGGCAACGGCGGCCTCAACACGGGATTCTTCCTCATGGTCGAGGGCGGCAAGATCGACTGGGCCTGCCACGCCAATGACGCCATGGCCACCATCGGCGACATGATCGATTTCGACAATGCCGTCGGCATGGCGCTGGAATTCTATAAAGCCCATCCGCGCGATACCCTGATCGTTGTCACCGGCGACCATGAAACCGGCGGTATGACCATCGGCCATGCCACCACAGGGTACACAGCCTACTACGACCGTCTACTCAACCAGAACACCAGCTTCCAGTATTTCCAGGCCAACCAGTGGGCGGCTCATAACGCTGCTAACGCCTCCGGGTACAATTATACGCTTCCCAATAACCTGGAGAGCAATACCGACATGATCGCCCTCATGGCTGACGAATTCGGCCTTATCTACAGTGAACTCAATGACTACCAGAAACTCAAGCTTGAAGACGCCTATGACAAGTCCATGTGCGGCGCCAACGACAATCTGGGTGCCGAGAATACCCTGCTCTACGGCACCTATGAACCCATCATCGTGACCATCACCCACATCCTGAACGAGCGCGCCAGCGTCGGCTGGACATCTTATTCACACACCGGTGTTCCGGTGCCGGTGTTCGCCGAGGGCCTCGAAGCCAAAAATTTCTATGGCTTCTACGACAATACAGATATCGCCAAGAAGATTGCCAAGATCATCGGCATTACACAGGCGCTTCCGATTGTAAAATAGAAACCGGAATAAGTTCAAAAAATGGAGGAATTATGAAAAAGATCAGTATTTCATTCATGGCGCTGGCCTTGCTGGCTGTCCTGATGATAGCGTCGGCGGCCCATGCGACCATGTCGGCGAATATCCTATACACTGAAACCGAACTGAGCGAAGGGCTCTGGCAGTATAATTTTACAGTTGAGAATACGTCCTTGGCAGGCGAGTCTCATCCGTATCTGTGGAAGGTGGCTTTGGACTTTGAAAATAACGCCTATGTCACCCTGCTGAATAATCCCGGGAACTGGACAGTCGGTACATATATCGGCTCGTTGCCCGACATTACAGACTATGTAGAGATGTATTCCGAGTCATCCGCTTTCGATATCCTCCCTGGGTCTCTGCTGTCCGGTCTCAGCTTTACTGCCGACTACCGGCTTGGGGAAATCACATATGAGGCATGGTTCTCCAATCACGGGACATTCGAAGAATGGACGTCCGTTTCCGGAACAGCCTCAGCCGTTCCGGTTCCGGCCGCGGTCTGGCTGCTCGGCTCGGGCTTGATCGGGCTGGCGGGTATCTGCCGGAAAAACAGGTAAATAACGAAGTATTTGTTCTATCTTTGAAATCAACAAAAACGGCGCTGCGGAATTTTGCGGCGCCGTTTTAATACTTTTCTTGGGGAAGTGAATGACAACCTTGCACCGCGAATGGCTCTTTTCGTTTTTAATCGCCTTTATCTGCATCGTTCTTGCCGCCGTTGACATATCACACGTTCCGCCCGCACCGGGCGGGTTGCGCTGCCGCGGCCTGATTACCGCCGTTGACAACAGCCTGACCCGGGTGGATCTGATCGTCAAAACCGGCCCCCAGGTTTTAACTGTCCGGCTTCTAGACGGCCCTCACAAGGGCCGGGAATTGCCGGTGGTGAATCAGTTGACCGGCAAGATGGAGATCGATGAATTTTATGAGGCCGGTAAGGTCATTCTCGTGGAGTACCTTGAGCATGACGGCAGGCCCGGCAACGCCGTAGCACGCGGATACTACCGGCTGCAGTTGCAGTTGGTGCTGATTGTCCTTTTTTTTGTATTGCTGGTGGCCGTGGCCGGTGTGACCGGGTTGAAAGCCGCCCTGTCGTTCATCTTTGCAGCCATGGTGCTTTGGCGGTTGTTTTTCCCGCTTCTGCTTCGCGGCTGGCCGCCCATACCGACCGGCCTCGGCATCGTAGCGCTTCTCACGGGGGTCATCTGTTTTTCAGTTGGCGGCCTGACCCGCCGCGGTCTGGCCACGTTTATCGGATCCATGCTGGGCCTTTTGCTCACCTGCGGTCTTGCCACCTGGTTTACGAAGATGTTCTGGATGCACGGAGCCGTGCGGCCTTACGCCGAGATGCTGCTTTACTCCGGATACAACGATCTCCGCCTGACGGACATCTTTGTTGCGAGCGTGTTCATTGCGTGTTCAGGTGCCGTGATGGATCTGGCCATGGACATTGCCGCGACCATGGATGAGATCAAGCTCAGACACCCGGACATCGGTATTTTCGAGCATATGCGCTCGGGCCTGCGCGTCGGACGCGCCGTCACCGGCACCATGACGCCTACGCTGCTGCTGGCTTATTCGGGCAGCCATATCACCATGTTCATGATCTTTCTGGCCAAAGGGCTTCCCGCTGCGAATCTTCTGAACGCGCCTTTTGTGGCTGCCGAGGTTCTGAATATCCTTGTGGGCAGTTTTGGCGTCATAGCAGTCGCACCGGTTACGGTAGCCGTGGCTGGATTGCTTTACCGGTATAACGGGCAAAGGGAAAGAGATCCATCACCGGAACCGGAAAAGATAAAACATAGATGAGGGCCCCCTGGGTGAGGGGCTTGTTTACGGCAGTATCAGGCCTTTGCCAGCCTCTCAAGGACGGCCGCCATGACCTCGTTGATCCGGATAAATTTTTTTCATGGGCCGTCAGCTCCTTTTCGGTCTGGACAAAGGCGGAGCCGTCCAGCTCATGGCCGCAGTTGTCAATGAGGGCCCGGGCCGATTCAGGTGTGGTTTCCAGATGAAACTGGAACCCCACAATCCGGTCATTGATGACAAAGCCCTGGTTGGGGCAGGCCGGGCTTGAGGCAATCCGTATGGCCGAGGCCGGGATATCAAAGGTGTCGCCGTGCCAGTGAAAGACCTCCAGGCCGGGAGGGAAAACATCCCTGAAAATCGTGTCCCCGGCTTCAGGGGTGACGGCCAGGGGAAACCAGCCGATTTCCCGGACCTTGTTTTGATAAACCCCTGCCCCCAGGACATGGGCCATCAACTGGGCCCCCAGGCAGATCCCGAGAACAATTTTTCCCTGGTCCATGCAGGCCCGGATAAAGGCTTTTTCCTTTTTCATCCAGGGGTATTGGAGATCATCGTGAACCCCCATGGGTCCGCCCATGACGATGAGAAAATCAAGGTCACGGGGATCGGGCAGGGCCTGATCCTCATACAATTTTGTCGAGGTCGGGGCAGTGCCCTTGTTTTTAAAATAGGCGGCCATGCTGCCGATGCCCTCAAAGGGCACGTGTTGTAAATAGTGGATCCGCATCAATGCATCCTCCCATAAAGATCAGGGTTAATCAGGGCAGAGGGCCGTGCGTTCCGCGGGACTGGACAGAAAATCCACAATCTGTTTCTGATCGGGTTCACTGATGCCTGTTCCCTTGGAAGCCATGCGTTTCACCGTGACCGCCCATTGGGCTGCATTTTTTTCATCCACCTGGCCGCAGACCCTTTCAATTTTATGGCAGACGGTGCATCTGGAAGCGACAAAGGCCGCTTTCCCGGTCAGTGGTTTGTTTTCTTCGGCATTGGCTGAAAGCATCATCACGGATGCGGTAATAAAAACCGCCGCGGGCAAAAGAATTGATCTTTTCATGGGGGTCTCCTTTCTGTGTTTCCGGGCTGATTATTCCGGGTGCGGTCAACATTAACGGATGTGACTGGAAACGATGTTACACCAAAAGGATGAAAAAAGTCAACAAAACCGTCCGGCAACACCAGGGCAATTGCAATAGACATCATTTAGCCGGGATTTTAAGCAGGTAGCGATGAACCCATGCGGCTCTGGATGTTTGGCCTGGATACCGCCTTTGAGTGATTTTTCCTGTTTGAGAGGCTTCATGCCATATGCCGGAGTGTTCCAGGTTCTCAGGCGGTTATAACACAAATCATTAAAAGCATCGATTTATTCTTTTAAATCCCCCAATTTTGAATTATAGGGGTATTTCATTGGGAGAGGAAAAACCATCGGACCGGAAAAGTATAAATCCAACAAGGAAGAAATGAATATGTATGTCATCAGAACAGACAAATTAAAAAACAGAATTTATATTACCCTGGGCGCCATAGAAACCGGCGAGGGGGAAAAGCTTGTGGCCGGGATCAAGGCTGAAACCGCCGCTCTGACACCCGGATTTGCCTGCGTATCGGATATTACCCGGTTCGCGGTCCTTGATCCCAGGGAAGCCGTGTGGGCGGACCAGGCGCTAAAAAGCCTGGCCGATGCAGGCATGACCCGGGCCGTCCGGGTCACGGGCCAAAAGGTGGAATACCGGGAGACAAGGGAAAAATACGGGTATACGGTCGGCCTTGCAGAAACAATGGAGGATGCCGACAGGATCCTGGACCGCCCCTAGAATTTATCAAAAAAGATCATGTCGTCCTCTACCCCGAGGTTGTAAAGGGCATTGATAATGGCATTGATCATGGGCGGCGGACCGCACAGATAATATTCGATTTCCGTGGGATCTTCATGGGCGCAAAGATAGGAATCGCAGAGATGGTTGTGAATAAACCCGGTGAGACCTTCCCAGTTGTCTTCAGGGTCCGGGCTGGAAAGGGCGATATAATAGGAAAAATTCGGGTGGCGGGCTTCAAGGTCCTTGAAAATATCGTCATAAAACATTTCCTTTTTGGATCTTGCCCCATACCAGAAAGAGATTTTACGTTTGGTATGAATTCCGTCGAGCTGGTGCAGGATATGGCTTCGTAAGGGCGCCATGCCCGCTCCGCCGCCGACAAAACACATTTCCCGGCCCGAGTCCTTTGCCATGAAATCGCCGTAGGGCCCACTGACCGTGACCCTGTCCCCCGGTTTCAGGTTGAAAATATAGGAAGAGCCGAATCCGGGCGGGATGCCCTCGGTCCCCGGCGGCGGGGTGGCGATCCGGACATTCATCATCATGACATCATTGTCATGGGGCGGGTTGGCCAGGGAATAGGCCCGGAAACCCGGTTTGATCCCCCTTGCCGTCAGTTCCAGAAAATTGTATTTTTTCCATTCGCTGACGAATTTGCTGTCAATATGGAAATCCTTAAACGCCAGGTCATATTCCGGCACGTCAATCTGGATATAGGCCCCGGCCTTGAAGTCAATGGGGGTTTCCGGCCTCAGGACTAGTTCCTTGATAAAGGTGGCGACATTCTGGTTGGAAACGACCTCGGCATTGACTTTTTTAATGCCGAAGATGGATTCCGGGACTTCGATTCGGAGGTTATCCTTGACCTTGAGCTGGCAGGACAGCCGTTTGCCCGCCAGTTTGTCCTTCCGGGACAGGTGGGCCAGTTCCGTGGGCAGGATGCTGCCCCCGCCCTCAGTGACCACACATTTGCACATGCCGCAGGAGCCTGAGCCGCCGCAGGCCGAGGGAAGAAAAATATCATTCCGGGAAAGGGCCGACAGGAGCGTCGGATTCCCCGATATTTTAAGGGATTTATCCTTATCGTCATTGATGAGAACCTCAAAATTACCCTTGGTGGTGACCTTTGATTCAACAAAAAGCAGGACCATGACCAGGATAAGAATCACACCCGAAAAAACCAATATGCTGAGCAGATATAGCACGTTTTATTCTCCCCGATTAAAGCGTAATGCCTGAAAACATCATAAAGGTCATGGCCATGAGTCCGGCCACGATCATGGTAATGCCGAAGCCCTGGAGCCCTTTGGGCACATCCGAATATTTGATCTTGTTCCGGATGGCGGCCATGGACACGATGGCCAGCATCCAGCCCGTTCCAGAGCCTGCCCCGAAAACAATGGATTCCATGAGGGTATAATTTCTTTCCACCATGAAGAGGGCTGTCCCTAAAATGGCGCAATTGACGGCGATCAGGGGCAGGAACACGCCCAGGGTGGTGTAGAGCAGGGGGGAGTATTTGTCGATGATCATTTCAACGGCCTGGACAATGGCGGCAATGACGGCAATAAAGGTGATGAATTTTAAAAAACTCAGGTCCAGGTCGGGCAAACCGGCCCAGGCCAAAGCTCCCGGGGCCAGGAGCCCGTGGTAGATGAACCAGTTGACAGGGCTTGTCACCGTCAGGACAAAGATGACGGCAAAGCCTAAGCCCGTTGCGGTTTCAACATTTTTTGATACGGCAATAAACGAACACATGCCCAAAAAATAGGCCAGGAGGATATTGCCGATAAAGACCGAATTGATGAACAGACTGAAAAGATCGCCCATGATGAAATTCTACCTTTCTTCCTTTGATATTCCGGGCAGGCTGTTTTTCAGCCAGACCAGGAGTCCGATGATGAAAAAGGCCCCGGGAGCCAGAACCATGAGGCCCATATTCTGGTAGCCGGCATCAAAGACAAATTGGGGGATGACCGTGAAGCCGAGAAATTTTCCCGATCCCAGAAGCTCCCGGAAAAACGCCACAATGATGAGGACCAGGGAATATCCGAGTCCGTTTCCAATACCGTCGAAAAAGGAATCCAGGGGCTTGTTGGCCATGGCAAAGGCCTCAGCCCTTCCCAGAACAATGCAGTTGGTAATGATGAGTCCCACAAAAATGGACAATTGCTTGGAAATATCGTAGAAAAAGGCTTTCAAGACCTGGTCCGTAACAATGACCAGGGAGGCGATAACGGCAAGCTCTGCAATGATCCGGATATTGGAGGGGATCATTTTTCTCATGGAGGAGATGAGCAGGCTGGAAAAAGCCGTGACCACGGTCAGGGCAATGCCCATGACCAGGGCCGTGGACATTTTGACGGTGACGGCCAAAGCAGAGCAGATGCCCAATATCTGGTAGGCCACGGGATTTTCCTTCCAGATGCCTCGGGTGACGATGTCTATATATCTTTCTTTTTCTTCTGACATGGATGGTATCCTCATGGTCGCTTATAGGGTTTAAGGTCTTTCTGCCGGAAGGTAACGGATACGGGATCATATTTCATCAGGTTTTCCTTGATGCCCTCGGAAAGGTATTTTCCGGTCAGGGTGGCCCCGGAAATGCCGTCCACATGATTGGTCTGAAGCTCTTTGGGGAGATTTTCAGCCTTTCCCTTGGCAATGCCCACGGAAACGAATTTATCCTGGGAATTTAAGATTTTTTTGCCTTTGAAATTCTTTTGGAACCAGGCGCTTTCGATTTCCCCGCCCAGGCCCGGGGTTTCCGAATGGCTGAAGACGGAGAATCCGGACACGGTCCGGCCGTCGTTTTCAAAGGCCAGATATCCCTGGATTTTCCCCCAGAGCCCCCGGGTATTGATGGGAATGATATAACCTTTGATGGCCTCCTTCTCTTGGATGAAATACAGGGTCAAGGCATCGGGGGCATAGGCCTCGATGATATTTCCCCGGCTGTCCACCAGGACTTCCCGGATATGGGCATCATAAAGGGCATTGATTTCTTTTTTGGCCGGGGTCCCGTTTTTGATCAGGTCCGCGGCTTTGAGAATATTGATTTTTTTGTCCAGGGCCATATTGGCCGCCTGAAACCCCTTAAGCCCGACCGCGGAAGCCGTGATCAGGAGGCTGCATATGCCGGAGAGCAGGAGGGCGAACAGGATGACCTTTGTTTTGCCGGGTTTTGTTTCTTTGTCAGACATTGGGTATCCTTTTTGAGACTTTATATTTCATCACCATATGATCCAGGAGCGGGGCAAACACATTCATAAAAAGGATGGACAGCATGGCGCCCTCCACAAAGGCCGGGTTGGCCACCCGGATGGTCACGGTGAGAAAACCGATGAGAAAGCCGAAGATCCACCTTGCCGGGTCAGTCCCCGGTCCGCTGACGGGGTCGGTGGCCATGAAGCTGATGCCGAACAGGAATCCGCCCGCGCACAGATGGTAGAGGGGACCGGCCTTCATCCAGGAGCCGCCGTCGCCGGGAATGAAATAGAAGACAAGGGAGGTCAGGACCAGTCCGGCCATGCCGCCGAGGATGACCCTGAAATTGGCCACCCGGGTCAGGATCAGGAAGGCGGCCCCAAGAAGACAGCACAGGGCCGAGGTTTCGCCGATGCTGCCGGGGACGAATCCGAAAAAAAGTTTGGACAGGGGGAAGCCTGAATCGGCCAGGGCAGCGGTGATGGTTTGTCCTTGCGGGGCCGTGACGGCCAGGGCCGTTGCCCCGCTGACCCCGTCCACCGCGGTTTTTCCCGCCACCCAGACATTCCCGGACATGGACAGGGGATAGGAAAAGAAAAGAAAGGCCCTGCCGGTCAAAGCCGGGTTCAATACATTTCTGCCGGTTCCGCCAAAGAGTTCTTTTCCGATGACAACGCCGAAGGAAATCCCTAGGGCCACCTGCCACAGGGGGATGGTGGGCGGAAGGGTCAGGGGAAATAAAAGCCCGGTGACCAGAAAACCCTCGCTGATGTGATGTCCCCGGATGGAGGCAAAGAGAATCTCCCAGAAAAGCCCCACCGCATAGGTGACGATAAGGATGGGCAGGACATGGGTCAGACCGGTCAAAAAGGCCTGGGAAACGGTATAGGCCTTACCTCCCGCCAAGCCGGCCTGGAGCCCGGTATTGTAAATGCCGAAGAAAAGAACGGGCAGCAGAGAAAGGATGACAAAGGTCATGAACCGTTTCAGGTCGAGACTGTCCCGGACAAAGGGCTTGTGCCGGGTCCTGGGGGAGGGCAAAAAGAAAACTGTTTTGATGGCCTCAAACAGGGGCGCCAGGGCCTTGAATTTTCCTGAACCGGAGAAAAGCGTCTCTGTTGACTCAAATAATTTTTTTAAGGGGTCCATATTCTATTGTTTATCCTTATAATACGCAGTGATTCCACTATCCAGAAGATGGGTCAGTTCGATTTTCGAAGGGCAGGCATAGCTGCACAGCCCGCACCGGCAGCAGTCGAGAAGGCCGAAACTCAAGGCATCTTCAATATCATCGCTTAACAGGGCCTTCATGATGAAACTGGGTTCCAGGTCCACAGGGCAGATCCGGGCGCAGTAGCCGCAGTTGACGCAGGCCCGCTCCTCACCGTGAAGATTGCAGTCCGGTTCCTTAGGGGTTTTCAAAAGAGAGGACAAAAAGGTTTGGGAAACGGAAGGCTTTGAAATTCCAGGACGGATAAACCCGAGCAGTTCCTCTTCGGGATTGTCCCGGAGGATATTGAGGGTGGTGTCGAAAAATCCCAGGTGGGAGCCGGGGTCAACCGGCCTTCCGTTGAACCGCCCCGTGGTGATGAGGCTCTTGTCCGGGAAGCGTCCGGCCAGGGCTCTGACCGGTGAGCCCTGCCGGGCGATGATATGGGGTTTCTGGTCTCCGGACCGGGTCACGGTGAAAACCCGTTTCACCGGATAGGCGCCGGTCAGAAGAAATTTTCCCACCAGGATGAGGTGTTCTGCCGATATGCACCAGGAGCGGTTTTCTTCAACGGTTGTTTTCAGCCGGTAAAGGACCACACCGGGGTCCCAGGCCGGATAAAGATCCGGCACCTGATGGGTGACATGATTTTTCACCCCGTTCAACCGGTCCAGGCTGCTTTGCCGTGAAGAAACGACAGTGCGCGGAGTCAACCGGCCCAGGACCCGGAGGCCGAATTCAAAGGCAGGGGATTCATTTGCCGTCACAGACTCAGGATGGGGGGAAAAGGGGTCATTCCCGTTCAGGGAAACAATGATCATGGGCGGTTCAAGGTCCGGGTCGGCGGCGTCCTTAAAGGGAAATTGGCGGAAACAGGGCCAGAGTCCCCCTTCCTGGAGCCGCCGGATGAGATCCGGTTTTTGGATCGTATCCACGGTCTCCCGGGTAAGGGTTTCGAAACGGATAAAATCCTCTTCTCCCCGGAGCCGGATCACGATCTCCTTTAAGCGCCGCCGCTCTCCAAAAACGATGGCCTCAACAATACCGGTGGCCGGCGATACATATTGGATGCGCGGGTTGCGCTTGTCACAGAAAAGCGGGGTTCCGGTTTTGACCGGGTCGTTTTCCTTTACCAGAACCTTCGGCCGGATATAGGGGATATCCATGACCGGCACCCCCACGGTTTCCGGGTCCGGGAGGTAAATCACGCTCTGGTCCGGTTTGCCGCCCAGGAGGGCGGGGATAAATCCTTTTAAAAGCTTAATATTTTCCATACATGACGGATCCCCATGAATTGTTGTGTTGAGTTCCTGCATCGCCAAGACTACCACAAATGATTTTGGGCTTCAACCTTTTGCTGTATGAAATCGCAAGAATACCCTTGATTTTCCGTTTGAAGTTTATTAAAGGAAAGCTTTGTGTTTCAGGGAACTTATTTGGAAAGGATGGGATTTATCATGGGTCATGCCGTATCGGATTGTTTGTTTACTCAGGACTATCTGGACTCCCTTTTACCGCCGGAAACAAGCGATAAATTTTTTGAAGCCCTTTACGGGGATGCGGAAGACGGCGCCTATGACATCGGGCTTGAATTCATTTCCGCGGGCGAGAAAAGAATCGTGCTGGCCTTTAATCTTGTCCGGCGGCCGGGCAAATGCCTGGTTTGCAGCCTGACCTACGGATTACCCAATGTGTTTTCCCGGCATCCTCTCATCAATATTAAAGGCATGGTCAAAAAGATTGAGGAAAGCGGCATCCGGATCAAAGATTGGAGGATAGGGGAGACGGAAGAGCAGAGTAATTCTCTTCATACCATTCCTTTTTTCCTGAACCTGGAATAAACCTGTAAAAAATTTTAACCGCCCGGTCCGGGGTTACCGGTCCGGGCGGTTCATATCATATCCGCGTTAAGCCTTGGGCAGTTTGGGAAACTGCTTGGTGATGACTTTGTTCCAGTCATCCAACTGGGGTTTGACTTTCTTAAACAGGGACCCCACATTCCCCTTGACCGTTATTTTTTCGATGGTATCGCCCTGGGCAATACTGTCCACCACTTTTTGATCCTCTTCGCCGGCCACAACCCCAAAAACCGTGTGCCGCCCGTCCAGGTGGGGGGTGGGGCCATGGGTAATGAAGAACTGGCTGCCGTTGGTGGTGGGCCCGGCATTGGCCATGGAAAGGATCCCGGCCTTGTCATGTTTCAGGTCCTTATGGAATTCATCCTTGAACTGGTAGCCCGGTCCGCCCATTCCGTTTCCATAGGGGCATCCGCCCTGGATCATGAAGTCGGCGATGACACGGTGGAATTTCAGGCCGTTATAAAATTCCCGTTTGGCAAGATTGGCAAAGCTTCCGCAGGTGAGAGGGGTTTGATCGGCAAACAGCTTTATGTTGATGGGCCCCTTGCTGGTTTCAATGGTGGCGGTTAATTCAGGCATAATGGTCTCCTTTAAAAATAAAAATAAAATATGGCTAACATTAAGGATTTGTAATGTTTTGTCAAATGAAAAAAATCAGGGCGGTAAGGTGCTTTTTGCGGGAAAGGGCCTGAAACAGTTCAGTTCCGTCTAGGCCAGGGCAGGCGATGGACCAGGGTCGAGCCCATGATCCGGACGGCAATATAGATCAGGATGAAAGAGGCGAAATAATGGATGCTGCTGCCAAGGAAGGGAAGGCCGAAGGGCAGTTCCAGGGGAGCGTGGGCAAAGCGTGAGTCCATCCAGGCCAGGGCAAAGGGCAGGGGCCAGATGGAAACACAGAAAACCGCTCCGCCCAGGGAAAAGGAATGGCCGAAGGCATCCAGGGCCTGGCGGTTGACGGCTTTATAACTTTCTTTGTCCCCCATCATGAGAGCCTTTTCGGAAAGATGGTGATGACGGTCCATGTCGTTCTGGATTTTTTTTAAGTATTTCCGGTTTAAGAATTTAACGCCCATGGCGGAGATGTCTCCCAGGATAAAGCATAGAAGGGTCAGGGCCGCCGTTCCAAGGAGATAGCCAAGGGCCGGAGAGGAGACCATCCGGAAAGGGGCGATGAAAAAAGGATCTAAAAAAAGAATCAACGTGCTGAATGAATTCATATAAAAGCTCCGGGCGTTAGGCCCGGAGCCCTCCGTGCAGGCCATAAGGCCGTTATCCGAACATTTTGATATTAAAGAAACCCCTTAGTACATAATCAATACCCACATATAAGGAGAGAACAATGAAAAGTCTCTTGAGCCAGAGGTCGGAAAAATACTTCGAGGTTCTGGGTCCCACCACGGAACCCACTGCAATACCGATCATTTCAAGGCCGATCAAGGCCCAGTCAAATTGGACCCCTTTTGAAATCAGGGTCACAATGCTGGTGATCATGCTGATGAGAACGGCCAGGGCCGAGGTTCCGGCGGCCAGGTACATGGGCAGCTCGGCCACGCTGGTCAGAAAGGGCACCAGAAGGAAGCCGCCGCCGACTCCGAGAAAAGCCGCCACCGCGGAAATCACCACCCCGCCCAGGAGCGGAATCAGGGGATTGAATTTGAACTCAACCCCGTAAAAGGTAAATTTTACCTGGGTTAAGGAAAATTGGGTCACCTTGACGCCCAAAGAAGCAACATCCACCTTTTCGCCGCTCTTCTGTTTTTTGACGACCTGTTCAAAGGCGTCTGCGGCAGCCTTGGCTTTTTTCTTGCTGGCCTGGCCCTTGGACGAGGTTTCATAGGACAGATAAACGCCCAGGGCCAGCACAAAGAGTCCGAAATAGCCCTGGTACTGGGAAAATGAAAGTTTGCCCGCCGTCAGGGTCACGGACCCCCAGGCGCCCAGGATGGAGCCGATGCCCAGGGCAATGGCCAGGGGAACCACCAGCCGCCCCATCTTATAATAATTAAAGGATGAAATAAGGGCGGACAGACCTACGAGATACTGGTTGGAACCCCGGATGGAATCGGTAATGGCTTTGTTCAGGGAAGGAGCGGTTTCCTTAAAGGATTTGGCATATCCCCCGAGCCCGAATACCGTCATATGCCCGACCCCGGCCATAACCCCACCAAAGGCGCCCACGGTGGAGAAGATCCAGCCCACCCACAAGGCCCAGAAAAAGGCCACCACCAGGTTGACCTGGGGGCCGCCGGGAATGCCGAGAAACCCGGCCGGCTTGCTGGCATCAATCTGGCCTTTTCCCGTTCCTGCCGGGGCCGAAGTAATGGCCTCCTGGAGTTTACCGGCAAAGGCCGGCTCCATCCATATCCCGGCTGCGAGAACCAATAAACCCATGAATAAAATGATTCTGTACTGTTTTGTCACCCTACACCTCCATAAAATTGTCATTCATTTTTTTCTGCTGCTTTCCATTCCAAATTCTAGGAGGTGTTTATAGCAATCCCTGTGCCAGGAACACCTATAAAAACAGGGCCAAGGCACCTTTGGGCCTTCCAGGGCAGGCGCCGGCCCCAATCTTTTTTTTCTTTCTCCGAAAGCTGTGGGGCCCAGGCTTTTTAATGTATGGGAGGAGCGCAATATTATTTATGCGGTTAAATTGGAAAAACCTGGATTTTCAATGATTGCTTCAGGTTGAGGAGGGAGCAATAAATAGCTTCGCCGCAATAGTTTTCATGCAGGCGGCGGCAGAAGATGGCAAAGGCTGAAACCGTCAGGGTTTCAGCCTTTGCAAATTCAGGCCTATTTATACAGAAGATTGGGCAGAAAGAGAACGATTTTCGGGAAAACGATCATCAAAAGGGTTCCGATAATGACCGCCACCAGAAAGGGAAA
>JAAUSZ010000014.1 GCA_012031875.1 Desulfobacula sp. | reverse complement strand
CCTTCCGCCTTATCATCGTTTTTCTCTCTGGCCGCAGACTGGGCCAGGCCCATCAACAGGGGAACGGTGGTCCGGGTTTTTTTCCAGGCCGGTTTCCAGGTATTGTCTGGCCCGGCCGGATCTTTTTTCTGCTCGGACAGAGAGGCCATCATCAGATAGATTTCAGGCAGGGTTTCCTTTTCCGCCAGCAGTTCCTGCAACAGGGCCTCGCCTGGTCCAGGGCCTTGTTTAAAAAATAGACCGAGGTCATGAGCAGCCGGGCCTTCACGTTTTTCGGGTCCTTGGCCAGAACATAGGCGGCCTGTTCTTCGGCCTTGTCCCCGGCTCTGGCGCTCAGAAAAAGCCGGCCCAGGTCAACCCGGGCCGCCAGGTTTTCCGGGTCCAGGGCCACGGTCTTATTCAGCATCTGGTAGGCGGCCTGGAAATCTTCTTCCTTCAGGGCCGTCTGGCCCAGCATGAAATAGGCCTCGGCAAATTCAGGATCGATCTGGATGGCGTTTTTAAACTCCAGCTTGGCCTTGACAAAATCCCCCTGTTCAAACAGGGTCTTGCCCTTGGCCACAAAAGCCTTTTTTTTATCTTCCGGGCTGCCGCATCCCAGGACCATCAGGCAAACCAGGAACAGGGCAATAGATGACAGATTCATCCGTTTATTCATACAGGACTCCTTTTTTTATTCTTGTCTGTTTATTGTTTTATCCGAAAAAACCCCTGAGGATGAACACCGACAGGACCGCCATGCAGGACCGGGCCATGAACCCCGTTTCCTCCCTGAATTCTCCGAGGAGCACATCAAAGCTGAAGAAAAGAACCAGGGCCCTGGCCAAAGCGGCCCCGGCCCCAAAGGCCTCAAAATGAGTGGTCGGCAGATTGGGAAAGACCAGGATCACGATGAAGACCAGGATGTCCATGGTGGTCAGCTTGAAGCCCTTCCGCCGCCGGGTCAGCCTCATGGTCAGCAGCACCGATATCACCAGTCCCACATGGGCCAGGATATTCAGGTGGTAAAAATTCCGGGTGAACCAGGGTCCCGGGTTCATCTCCGTCAGATACAGAATCAGGGGGATCATCAGGCAGATGACCGATCTGAGCACGGCCTTCTGAAACCGCTGGGGGATAAGGGGCAGGAACCCCAGCAGGCCGGCCGGCACCAGGGCCGCAGCAGCCATGGACCTGGGAATGGATTCAGGAATGGCGCACTGGGCCGCCAAAAGGACCGGCAGGCCGTATCTGGCTGCACCAAAACAGGTCCGGATAAAAATTTTACGGTCTTTTACAGCCTTGACCCATTTTTTCCGGACCGACAGGGCCCCGGGGTCCGGGGTCACCCGCCACCCGGTTTGATGGGCATAGAAGAACAGGGAAAGAATGGTGACCGAGAAAAACCCGAAGATCAGGACATGGACCCAGCCCTCGTAAAACCGGAAGATAAAGGCCAGGGACAGAAAACAGGCCTGGAGAAGATAGATGATCAGCACGGCTTCGGCATGGGAAAACCCCAGCCGGAGCAGCCGGTGGTGAAAATGGTTTTTATCGGCCTTAAAGGGGGAGCGGCCCTTGGCCATGCGCTCCACCATCACCATGAGGGTGTCCAGGATGGGAAAACCGATGAGGGTCAGGGACAATACCCTGGAATAGGGGGTGTTGCCCTGGGTCAGGACCAGGGCAAAGACCACGGCCAGAAACCCCAGAAGCTGGCTTCCGGCATCCCCCATGAACAGGACCGCCGGATGGGTGTTAAACCGCAGAAACCCGGCAATGGCGCCCACCATGGCAATGGACACCAGGGCCACGGACATGGTTTCGCACTGGAAGGCCAGGAAGGCCATCATCACAAAGCTGAGCATGGAAATCCCCCCGGCCAGCCCGTCCAGGCCGTCGGAAAGATTGATGGCATTGGTCACGCCGATGATGACAAAAAGCGTCAGAACAACGGAAACCGCTTCCGGCAAAGCCGTCTCCTCAACTCCGTAAAGGCCGGTATACCGTATCCTGACCCCTCCCCAGAAAATGACCAGAAGGGCCGCCGCAACCTGGGGAAGCAGCTTCTGCCAGGACGCCAGGGGCCGGATATCGTCGGCCAGTCCGGAAAAGACAATAATCATGGACCCGATGAAAACCGCACTGACAAAATCATCTTTGGGAACCCAGAGGAAAAAGGGAATAAAGGCGCCCACGGCCATGGAAATCCCCCCGGTCTTGGGCATGGGAAGCACATGGACCTTTCGCTCGTCCGGCACATCCACGATATTCATCCTGAAGGCCAGGCGCCGGAATACCGGCACCAGGGCAAGGGTCAGAAACAAAGAAAGAATGAAAACCGTAAACAGTTGCATGGTTATTTCTTTTCAGACGTTAACCCGGTTCCTCGAACTGGTTTTCCTTTAAAAAGGTGTCCAGGGTGGCCATCATTTCTCTTACAAATCCATCCATCCGCTGTCTTGCAATTTCAATGGACTCCTGTTTTCCAATCATGGTAATGGGCCGGATGAAAAGATCATGGGTATTGTCTTTTTGAATGGCATGCAAAGCCAGGTGGAACCGGTTGATGTTCTTGTCATGGGTGGCCTTGTCCTTGGTCTGGAACCAGAAATACACCAGTTGTTTTTCGCCCATGGATTCCATCACCATTTCCGTTACCGCCAGGCTGCCGAACACGGGTACGGCGTTAATGATATATTTGGAATTGCTGATGGTTTTCCAGCCCGAAGACGGCAGGCAGACCGTGGGGCTGTGAAAAAAATTCTCATTCTCCAGAAAGGCCGTACTCCGGTATCCCATATAAAGGGAAATGGCCTGCCCGGCATTATCCTGATATACGGCATTAAATGATTCTTCAGCCCCGGATGCTTCGATGATTTCAGGGCTCACCAGGCTTGATTTACCGGTCCATCCGCTGAAGGCGACGGGAAAACTTTCCACGCCGCCTTTGATCTTCACCGGCGGCAGGGCCTTTGTATTAAAGGTCAGTACGGCCACAGCCAGTAGAAGGAGCATTGACACACCAAACGCAAGGGTATTGTTTTTATTCTTTATGCCCAGTCCTGAAAAGCCCGACTCTTTCCGGAAATCCTTTGGCTTGGCTGAAAAAAGACGCAAAAACAAGCTGAAAATGAAGAGAAAAACCAGGGAGGCCATGAAAATGGCCCAGCCCTGGAAATCGTGGAAAAAGCCTTCAGCCATGCCGGAACCGAAATTATAGGTCAGGATGCCCGCAATCCCGATTCTCAGGACATTGGTCAGGATGGCAATGGGTACGGTGATCAGAACACAGGCCACCCGTTTCCACAAAACCCGCTCAAAAAAATAACCGTACACCACACCCAGGGCAACCAGGGGAAATAAGAACCTGAGCCCGCTGCATGCATCCACCACCTGAAGCTGGGTCACGCCGAGATCGATCACATTGCCGCTGACATGAACCGAATAGCCCAGAATTCTCAAAAAAAGCCCGCCCAGTTCAGACGAGATGCTTTTCAGGTAAACGCCGATGGTCCTGTCCAGAACTGTCGGCAATGGAATCATGAATACCAGGAAGCACAGGGGAAGAGCCGCTTTCTTAAACAGATTCCACCCAAAGCAGAACAGGGCAAATAAAACAATCAGAACCGGCAGAGCCGGTCTTGATATATGGCCGCTGGACCCCAGGATGCCGTAGATGGAGACCATCACAAACAGGATCAGCACCGGCAGGGCCGGCCAGTAAGGCCGGATGGGGACGGCCATCAGACTCTTTTTCTTTTCCCACAAAAAATAAAGGGAGATCAGGGGGATGAGCAGGCCGTAGGAATAATCGTCATTGGTCATCCAGGTATGATAAAGGGAACTGAAGGGCACATAATAGGCCCCCACAAAGGCAAGGGCCAGGATAACAGCCTGGACCGCAGGATTCAAACCTTTCATATGGATACACTCTCCCTTAATTTGCCCTGTTCCGGGTCTTGCCCCACATCATACCAGGGGATATCGTTAATATTAACCCCGCCGCCGGACAGACTCTTGATTTTATTCATGATCACCCATTTCAAAGGGTGACGGATATATTTTTTCATGACCGGCGAGGCCGAGCCGATCATCCAGCAGTTTTTCGGACATTTGGACACCAAGGCCCTCACCCTTTGGGCCTGGGGCCCCTGCCAGGCCTCTTCAAAGCTTTTTTCCCGGATATTCCCGAAACTCTCAAACCAGTATTTTTTTTCCATGCCGTTGCAGGGCAGGATTTCGCCGTAGGGGTCAATAAAAAATTTTCGGTTCCGGCCTCGCAGGGCAGCATCCGCCGGTTGCCCCGGATATAATTGATGAGCCCGAGATTAAAAAAAGCCCGGAACCAGGATTTGGGCTTGTTCTCTTTCAGCAGCTTTTCAATGAGAACCTGGAAATTCCCGATGACTTCTTCCTTATTGGTAATGCTATTATCCTCCTTGTGGAAATAAAATGAATTGTGAAAGGCTGCCGTGGCAAATTCCATTCCGAGCTGCCGGGACAATTCATAGAGCCAGATCATATCGTTGGAATTATTATTGGACACCGTGATCCCGAATCCCACATCCTTTCTGCCCATTTCCCGGAGCCCCAGCAGGGTCCGGAGCCCCCGGTCAAACCCCCCCGGCCGTCCCCTCAGCTCATCATTTTTCTCAGACAACCCTTCCAGGGACACCCGGAACCCCAGGGCCGGGAATCTTTCCGCCAGTGAAAAAATTCGTTCCGTATAGAACCCGCTGGTGGAAATGCACACCCGCTTGGATTTTTTGAAAATCACCTCCACCAGCTCGGCCAGATCCTCCCGGATCAAGGGTTCGCCTCCGGTAATGTTTGTAACATTCACCAGGGGCATGCGTTCAAGATCCCTGGCCGTGATCTCCTTTTGAGGGTCTGTGGGATTGTTCCAGATATCGCACATGCTGCACCGCATGGGGCAGCGAAAAGTCGTAATAACAGAGGCTTCCATTTTATCTCCCGAGGATGGAAAGATATAAGGCTTCCATCCGGTCTGTGATCGTGTCCCAGGAATAATGCTTCAGGACATGGTGTCTTGCGGTTTTCTTTTTTTCTTCCACCTGTTCCGGCTGTTCAATCAAATTGAGCAGCTTTTCCCGTAAATCCTCCACATCCCTGTTTCTGAAGGTAAATCCGAAATCTTCAACCGCCTCCCGGTTTTCCGGGATATCACTGGCCAGACAGCAGTTCCCGTAACTCATGGCTTCCAGCAGGGCAATGGGCAGCCCTTCCAGGGTGGACGGCAGGCAGAACACATAGGCATTGCTGAACAGCTCCTCCAAAAGCCGGCCCGTCACAAAGCCGGGAAAGAGAATCCGGCCGTCATCTCCGGCCAGGTCCCGGAGTTCGGCCTTGAAGTTTTCTGCATGGGCCGCATCCCCGGCAATTACCAGCTTCATATCCGTATCCAGATCCCGGAAGGCCCTGATCAGAAAATGGGGTCCTTTTTCAGCCACCAGCCTTGCCGCAAAAGGATATACCGGTCCTTTTCCAAACCCAGTTTACGAATTTTATCCGGGCTTCGGTACTCCACCCGGTTTACGCCCGTGGGGATATACCCAACCGTGCAGCCGTATTTTTCTTCAAAATACTGTTTCTGAACCTTTGACACCGCAGTCGTTGCATTGGGAAAATAAACCGCCGTATAATCACTGAGCTTTAAAAAGGTTCTTCCCGCAAACCCCCATTTGTCCCGCTGCCATTCAATGCCGTGGGTCTGAACCACGGTGGGTATGCCCACCATTCTCGGAAATATGGAAAACAGGGAAGGCCCGATGGCATGGACATGAACAATATCTGCATCCCTTTTTTTCAGCACATCCAGGGTGGCGTTAAAGCAGATGGACAGCTTATGAAAGCTCTTGGTGTTAACGGAGGGCACCGTCCGGATCTGCATGCCGTTGTAAGTGCAGTCTGTTGTCCCATAGTCCCGGCTGGCATAGACCACCACCTCATGGCCTTTTTTCACCAGCCGGATCCCGATTTCCTCGGTGAGCTTTTCAATGCCCCCGCCAATGGGAATGCCTTTTACGGCCAAAAATGCGATTTTCATCCCGGATTCAGCCATTCACCCGCATCGCATGCGCATAGACCTGAACCAGCTTTTCGTAATGCAGCGCCCGGCTGTATTCTGTTTCTGCTTTTTTTCGGCCCGCCCGCCCCATTTCAGCAACCGTTTTCTCTGGATAACATAAAAACTCGTTCAATTTTTCAGCAAGGGCTTCGTCCTCTCCGGATTCAAACAAAAGGCCGTTTTTGTATTCATCCACCATCTCCGGAATCCCCCCGATCCGGGCGCCGATTACCGGCTTTCCAAAGGCAAAGGCTTCAAGTACGGAGATGGGTGCATTTTCATACCATTCCGAAGGGATCACCACGGCCCTCGCGTTTCTTGTCACATCTGAAAGGGCCTGGCCGGAAAGATACCCCAAGAACCGGATCCGGCCGTCCTGACCGGCCATGGCCTCAAGCTCCGCCCTCATGGGACCGTCTCCGGCAATCACCAGCTTTGTGCTTTCGGCCTTAAGGGTTTTAAAGGCTTTGAGCAGGGTGGAGATGCCTTTTTCCGCAGAGAGCCTCCCGATATAAACAAGGTAGTCTTCGCCCTCATACCTGGGCAGAAATTTTTCCGATTCAATATAGTTGGGAATATAAACAATTTTGTCTTCCGGATAGCCGAATTCCATCAGTTTGGATTTCAGAAACCGGCTTGGAGAAATAAAGAACGCGATATTTTTATCATATTTTTTGAAAACATCATTGAACCAGGATTCAAACGAATAAACGGCAGAGGCAGCTCTGCTGTTTTTGTGGCAACGGTTCCGCACGGCGGCGGAATAGTTTCTTCCCTTGCAGTCCTCACAGACCTTGCCGCCTGCCATGAGTTTGTAACTTGGGCAGACCAGTTTGTAGTCATGAAGCGTCATCACGGCAGGAATTCCGTTTCTGCTCAAGAGGTCAAGGACGGATGTGGTGAGTCTGCCATAAATATTATGGGCGTGGGCGATATCCGGGGTAAAGGTCTCCAGTGCGCGCCCAAGGCATCTCTTTGCCTCGGAGGAATAAATGATTTCCTTTAAAGTCCGGAAAGCTCCGAAACCGAGATTCAAACGGTCTGTTTTCATATCCTCCGGGAAAAATCCGGATAGTTCCGAGGGCAGGTCCATGGGCGTTTTCCGTGCAAAGGCCCTGACTTCATGCCCCTGGGATGTCAACAGATCCATTTCTCCAAAATAGACCTGTTCCGACCCGCCGCGAAGATAATTGTAGTTATTGAGAAACAACAGATTCATGGTTTAAATTAAAAGAAACGTTTGGCAATATACTGGACTGGATTGCCCATCCGGGTGAGATTCATTAAAAAAGAGATTCCGAGGTGAAGCGGCAGCCAGGCCAAATAGCCCGCCCAAAGGAGCCTGTTTGGATTTGCCCCGGTCAGTGTATACCCGGTCTTTAGCATCGTCTCACCGGCGTATTTTTCACAGAAAAAGGTCTCGGTCCCCGAAAGCTTGTTTTTCCACTGGTCTGCGATGGCGCTTGCAACCCCCTTTTTGCCTTCGTTTTCGGAAGAGGCTGAAAGCTCAACATCGACCTCTGTCATTCCCGGATAAAACGATTCCCCGATAAACGCACACAGGCTTCGGGTATGGTCCTCAGGGGTCATGACGAATGCTTCAAAGAATATTGTTTTGACTCGTTCCGGCCCGTACCGGCTCTCGGCTTTTAATCCGGCATTAACGGCCCTGCCCCATAGAATGGACATCGTGATGGGATGGTAGTTGATAAAAGTTCTGATGACCTCAAAAAGAGGTTGTTTCCGCCTAAGGCCACGTCCATTTTTTTTTCTGGGAAAAGAGAACAGCCCTCGGGTCCCTGACCATGTGGATGATTTTGGCTTCGGGATACAATAAGAATATCTCGTCAATATTAAAAACATGCCTGGGGGTCTGGTCTCCTGACCTTGATTTGCCTTTTTTGCAGCTTCATGATCAAAGAACAATTTGTTCAGGGCTCCGAAAGTCTGATCCTGGTGCTGTCTGAAAGCTGCAAGGATGGCGCCGGCCTCTTCAGGATACTCTTCATATTCTGATTTTCGGTAATAGTCTTTCCGCTGAATGGTCAGCATGGAATTGATCATTCTGAATATCTCAGACTCATTGAAGTCTTGAAATCTATGCTTTTCAGCGGCAAACTCATCAAAAACATGAGTTTCGTTCAGGACATGGATGTCCGGGTGGTTTTTGAGTATTCTTGACACCAGAGTTGTGCCGCTCCGGGAATTACCGACAATAAAAAAGGGATCATTCATTAATAGAGGGCTTTTGTTTTTATGATTCTTCCGGTTTGGCCTACCACAGTGGCGCCGTCCGGAATGTCAAAATTGATTACTGTATTGGCTCCAATCACGACATCGTTGCCGATTTTGACCTCCCCAACAATCACGGTTCCGGTTCCAATATATACCCTGTCTCCTATCCTCGCTCCACCGTTTGCAAAGGTAACATTATGAAAGATGATGGCATCGTCACCGATTACCGTATCTTTATGCATGACAACACCAAATCCGCCGTGCGGCAGGTCTAACTGTCTGCCAATTTTGACCTCCGGCGGAATAAAGTTTCGAAATATCATCATATTCAAGTATTTGATAACATATGAAATTTTTTTAAACTTCATGTTAAATAAATTATGGCTGAGATAATAAAGCCTTTCTGCCCCCCATTTTCTATGGGATTTCCATTTTGGGTTTTTGTGGTTTTCAAGCATATGGATTTTAACCAATTCTAATGGCCTGAATAAAGGCGCCGCTTGTAATCAGATCTTCGCTGGTAATGGATTTGAATCTTTGGGATAGGTCATCCAAGGTATAATTTGATTTTGATTGGATTTTTTTGTCGCAGAGGAGTTTGAATCCTTGTTCTTTAAGAATGGCCAAATGGGCTGAATGGGGTTCCCTGTTAATTAAATAAGGCCGTTTTCCCCTCATCAGTTTCCACATCAAATCCGAGTACATCCAATGGCCGTTCCATTCGTCGGCCGTTCCGTGGCTCTTAAAATCAATCTGATGGGATATATAGCCCTCTGGTTTAAGCCAGAGCCTCATGGCTCTATATGCATTCCGCAAATCATCAATATGCTCAAGAACTGCTTGAGAATAAATCATATCCACGGATTCTTTTTCAAGAGCATGCTCATCATACCAAGAGGTTTTACAGGATAATAACGATTCTGCACCCGGTGGAAGACCGACCGCTGTTCTGATTTTTCTAAGCCGTGATTTTCCCAGGGCATGGCTTAATCTGCCTTCATCATATATGTCTGCTGGAAAATTGTAGTCATCCAGATATGGTTTGACTTCCGGGAATTCTTCTTCTCCGGGAATAGCAGCTCTGTTTTGAAAGAGAGATACCAGTTCATCAAATATTTGAAGATTTTTTTCCGTATTTGAGTGTTCAATTACATCAAAGGCAAAGTATCGTTTACAGCCTGAGATTAAGGCGGCCATGCCGATTCCCAATGAATCTCCCGGTCCGAGTTCTGCCACGACCTCGGGGTACGGATTTAATCCATTCTTTTTGGCCAGGACCATATGCCGCAGCCATACAGAATAGCAGTATCTTGCGGAGCCCGTCCCTCCCGTTCCCTTTGCTTTGAATTTATTTAAGCCAGGTAAAAATGTAATGATACCCAGGATAAGATGCTTTAGCTTCATTTTTTCTCCAACCGGATTTTATTAGGTTTCAATTTGTTTCGGTGCATTTCATCGCTGCCTTATAAGCGAGTTCCATTTTTTCTGCAACTCTGTCCCAGGAAAAGCCACGGCTTGTCTGAATCCCGTTTCCGGATATGGAATGGTATAGAGAAGGGGTATTCAAAAGCAGGAGCACGGCTTCTGATATTTCATCCTCACTTTCAGGATCGATAAGCAATCCGTTTTTTCCATGGCTGATGATATCTTTCATGCCTCCGACACTTGAACCGATCACCGGCAGGCCGCAGGCCATGGCCTCAAGAACCGTCATGCCGAAGATTTCATACCGGGAAGGGGAGAGAAACAGGCGGGTCGAGGAATAAACCAGGTGCATGTCGGCCTGTTTTGTTTTTTTATCGATAATTTTTACATGATTTTCCAGATCTGCGGCTTTGATACAGGCGTCCAGTTCTTCTTTCAGTGGACCGCTTCCAAATATCACAAGCAGCACATCGGGCCTTATCATCCTGATTTTTTCAACGGCCCTGATGATGGCCGCATGGTTTTTGCAGGGACCAGCCGTCCCACACAGAGCAGTATGGCCCGGTCCTTTGGAATGCAGCCGATGTCGTTTAGGAAGGTGGACGTCGAGGGATAAAACGGGCGACTGTCAAAGCCCAGATGAACGGTATGCACTATCTCGGTCCTTCCGCCGCTCCTCACGACAAAGGCTTTGGCCTGGTCGGATTTGGTAAATACGCCGGCACAGTGTTTTAAAACAGGCCTTACCAGGAGCGGGCCCAGCAGGCCCATGGCTTGAGTCAAGCGCGTCGGCCATTGATAGGTTCCCTGATAGATGAAGAAGGGCTTTTTCAGGATTCCGGCGGCAAGAAACCCCATATAGGTACTTGGTGACAATATCTCGGCGCATTGGATCAAGTCCGGGGAAAACCTGCGCAGGGACCTGAAAAGCGACGGCATCACCGGATACCTTAACGATGTCGGCCGGGCAGGAAGATAATGGACATGGAAATTGAGTATCTTTTCACATCTTTCAGCGTGTCGGGCTTTGTCTTTTTGTCCGCGGGCCGCTGTGAATATGGCCACTTCGGCCCCCCTGTCCGCCAGGGCCCCGGCCAGGCCGAAAGCCTGAACATTATAGTATTCGGATGACTCGCCTGACGTAATCAGGGGCCATACCAGGGCTATTTTCATAACCAGCCTGTGTTATTAAAAACAAAATCATTACAACTTCTTGCAACACTGTCCCATGTGAGCTTTTGAGAAATGGAGAGTTGAGCCGTTCTCCCCAGTTTAACGGCTTTTTCTCTGTCTCCTAATATCAGCATAATTTTTTCAGCAAAAGTTTGAAAATCATTGGGCGCCACTAAAAAACCGGTTTTCCCTTCCATGACCAGCTCATTGTTGCCGTCCACATTGGACGCCACGACAGGCAAGCCGGCAGCCATGGCTTCAATCAATACTTTTGGCAGGCCCTCTGAAAAAGAGGGGAAAACAAACACATCCGAGGACATATAGTATTCAAATATTTTTTTGTGTTCTACATAGTTGATAAAGCTGACCCTGTCCTTAATGCATAGCTTGAACGAAATCTCCTTAAGTGTTTTTTGCCAATAGCCATTTCCGATAATGACCAACCGGGTTTCCGGATATTTTTCCAAGATAATGGGCATTGCTTTTAAAAGAGCAGCCTCATTTTTCGTTCCGATCGTTCGGCCCACAAATAAAAGAGTTTTTGCACTCGGCTCTCTTTTTTGTTCCGCCGTTTCTTTGCCTTTTGCTAGTAATCGGGTGCTTACGCCGTTATATATGGTCTTAATTTTTTTTTGGGGGATTCGATACCGGGAAATCAAAGCATTTTCTAAAGCCTTACTGACGGTAACCAAACAATCTGCATCCGTATAAGAAACCTTCTGTTTAACTTTCTGCCAGTTGTGGGTTCTGAGCATTTTATTTTTCTTTTCCCGCAGATCATCTAATCTTCTTCCCAGGATGCTTTCTGCCAATAAAAAAAAGTCCGCTTTTTTATATGTTTGGTCCTGATAGTCTCTAATATTATGAATTGAAACAACAACCGGTATTTTAAAAACACCGACTTTAGGAAAGATCTTTCTAAGCAAATGAAAGAAGAAAAAGCTGCTTCCATGGGAATGGATGGCATCAAATTTATATTTATGGTGTAAACAAATCAGTTTTACAAAAGCCATAATTTCAAAAAATATCAATCTGCCGTGAACTCGGTATATTGAAAATGGCGCTTCAGCATCTGTTTCCCCACTTCCTTTGCAGCATTTGGTTATGACATGGACATCCACCCCTTGTCTGCTTTGGGCTGCGCTAAGCTCATATGCCGCCGGTGACACGCCGGTCCATGGGGGCGGGAAATTATCAGTGATTCTGCATATCTTTTTTTTCATATTTCTCTGATTAAAATTATGATTTCAGTATTGGATCATTTACGGGGGATGATTGTATGGCCGGGCGATAAAACAACAAGGGAATTATCAGGGACATCTTTATAGACAACTGCATTGGATGAAATAATGATTCCACCAAGCTGGCCGATACAAAAACCTTCTCCGATTCTGGTTCACCTGGGGATCTCTATCCCCCAGTTTTTTTGATTCTGTGAGAGAGAAAAATATATAAGGAGTTAATATGCACTTGACGAAGCAAAAGATGGAAATTACCGGGCGCTCTTTTTAAAGGCGGAAACTGTATTTTCGAGAAAATCCGATAGGCATCTGCTCTGGGATTTGTAATAAAAATTTTCAAAGGCTGTTTTTCTTCCCTGCAGGCCTATTTTTTCAGCATTTTCGCCGTTAATCATGATGGTAGATATTTTTTCGGCAAATTCCGTCGGCCGGCAACCACTTGATGTGACAAATGCGTTCTTTCCATCGGTCAGATAATACCGGATTTCCCCCACGTCACTTGTCACCACGGGCCTTCCGCTGGCCAGGAAAAAAGCGAGTTTGGTCGGAAACCGCGCAATGGACTGGAGGTTATCCGGAAGGGGGGCAATGAGAACGGCGGCGCTGTTGATCAGGTCCTGGAAGGCATCATCATCGACATATCCCAAATGCCGGACCTGGTTTCCCAGATTTTTTCTCGTAATATATTGCCTTAAATTTTCAACGGCAGCCGGTTTTCCCGAACAGGTCATAACCATTTCTAAAACAAGACCCCGCTCATGCAGCAGCGCCAGGCTGTCAAGAACAATCCTCCAGATATCCCCGTAATCTGCGGAGCCGGTATAAAGGATGTATTTATCTGTGCCTTTGCCCGGCAGGGGATCCGAATCGAAGAGAATGGGGATAATCTGAAAGGGAATGGGCTTGTTTTGGCTCAGTTGTTTTACCTGGTCGGCAATATAGTGTGAAATCGGAATAACGGCGGTGGCATTTTTTGCCACTGCCCTGCTGTATTGTTTGGGTTTGGGGCCATGGTCGCCTCTGGTTGCGCCGATTGCCTCGGGCCATTCACACAGTTCAATCACAAATGGAAGCTTCAGCATCCTGCACAGCACCCCGAAATAGCGAACCATTAACCGGCTTCGGGAGTAGAGAAGGACACAGTCGAGCTTTCCGGTTATCTTCAGTGTGACGATGATGAAAAGGCTCCTTGCGTAGCCGATGGCCATTTCGACCAGTCTTTGGATTTTTGTGCTAGGCCTGACCGAATAGCCTCCGCAAAAAAGATAAGGGATCTCCTGACAGACCCCGGACGTTTTGGCCCGGGCCGTGGTATATGCTTCTGAAAGTCCGATGGTATTGAGTATGGTTATATGATGCCCTTCCCGTTTCAGGGCTTTCGCAAGGCATCGAACCCTTGCCGTTGCAGCCAGCCCAATGGGGAATCCGATGGTCTCTCCTATGATGATGAGGTTCATTTGCTGGAAACCGAAGAGGACTTAAGGGGTCCGCGTCTTGCCTGTACTCTCCGACGATTGGCGATATCGGGAAAGCCGGTTGAATGAACAATGCCGATACAGATCCAGAACAGGAACCAGTCCAGGCTGGTGGAGGGTTTTGCCATATAAACCATATTGGCCAGCCGGATAAGGATCCAAAGCCCGGCAACGGCGGCCAAAGGGTTCCTGGATTTGAAGATCGCCTTTAAGGAGGGGAAAAACCCCAGCAAAAACATGGTCAGGACATACAAGAGGCCGACATTTAAAATCATTTGCAGATAGCCCATTTCAATGACATCCGAAGTCCCGGCCCCTCCGAGCATTGTCCGTCTCGATGATTTATAATAACCGTTTACCCCCTTGCCCAGCAGAAGATTCCGGGGTTCGAGCATCTCGCTTGCCAGGTAGTCCTCCACAACGTATGACCGGGTATCTCTGGTGAGCATAGACATTTCCGCTGCTTTCTTGTATTTGGCCGACATCATAAAAAAGATTCCGCCGGCAACGATGATCATTACGTATAACAGTGAGATAATTTTCATGGCCCGGTTAAATCTTTTTTCTTTCTGGCTATGAAAGGACCTGAAAAGATAGACCGGCAGGAAAAGGGCCATAAATTCAAACGGGAGCAAAAAGGATTCCCGCTGGTCGTGAATGAAACTGTGCATTTCAAACAGCCCCAGGCCAATCAGGCCGGACCAGAAATAGGCTTTATCGGAACGCAGTATTCCGGCGGCAAGGATAAAAAGGGAAACGGAAGTTGAAAAATTGAGGCGCGTCAGCCCTTCGTTGCCCTTCATCAGCAGGAGGATGGCAAAAATTTGGACGCATAATAAAAGATTGAACAGCCAGAGAAAATGCCTCTGGAAATAGACCCAGAATTTTTCGTTCGAAGCCGGGATGGCCAAAAGAAAGGCCATCCAGACACCGATGCCGTACTGGCTGAAAACGGCTTCGCGAATGGCATATAGGGAAAATAAATGGCCCTGTAAAAGAGAAAGCAGCGTTAAAAATCCCAGAAACAGATACCCCAGCTTGACCCACCTTTTTTGCCGGCCGCCGATAGCGATTGAGATAACGGCCGCCAGCAGGAGTCCTGCAATGGCAAGGACAAACGGGGGAAAAACAATAATATCCGGAAGGAATAAAATTCCTGTGGGCCGCAAAGTCAGGCAGCTCTGCCCAAAGACGAAAAATCCAAGGCTGAGCGTAAGGATGGCCGACACAAATTTCCAGGAATTCATAGGCGTTTGATTTCTTTGGCTGGAACTCCGGCTGCAACGGTATTTTCCGGGATGTCTTTGTTAACAAGGCTGCCGGCGGCGATTAAGGAGTTTTTTCCAATCACCACTCCCTTTAGGATGATAGCGTTGGAACCTATCCAGACATTTTCAGAGATTACGATGGGTTTTGCCATTCCAGCCCTGGGGTCATCCAGGTGCTGGTCTGAATCCATGATAAGCGTATTGCTGCCGATTTTGACATTTTTTTTGATGATAATGCTTTTATGACAGGCGATTGCCGTACCGCTGAAACCGCAACCTTCTTCTATTATTATCCGGGCTTCGGGGCTGCTCGTCCAGAGGCTGCAGGGCCTATTGATTCCTGCCTGGGTTGAAACCGTCAGGCTGTTGAAACGGCAATGGTCTCCTACTACGATGGTGCTTCCCGGGTGTTTGTAAAATATCGTTCGGCCATCAAATTGACATTTTTTTCCCAAACGGATCCCCCACCAGAAAGAGTTCAGCATCGAGAAAAAAGTGTAGAATTTTATTCTTATTTTTTTTTAATCCAGAAAAATTTAACAGGCAGTTTTTCTTTTATTTCGGCAGGACTCATTATTAAGAACGCTATAAGCTATTGGCCAAGTTTTTCATACATGGTTTTGTACTGATCAAAAATTGAATGCCGATTATGCTTCTTTCTTGTCTCCTCGCATCCGTTTTGACTTAAGGCCCCGGCAAGTTCATCGGAATCAAAAATCTGCCTGATCCTCTCTGCCAAAAGATATTTATCATGATTTGGAAATAGGAGACCGGTATGATTGTGACGGATCATGGACATTTTCCCCCCTACGCAACTAGCCACACAGGGCGTTCCGACCACCAGGGCTTCGGCCAGGCTGTTGGGGCTGTTATCAATATATGTGGGATGCACAAACACATGGGCCTTGCAGAGCTGCTCAGCCAATTCGTCGGCGCTTAAATACCCTGTAAAAAAACAATCTCCGCCAAACGGGCCTGCCAGATCCGACAGATATTTTTGATATCCTCTTTTGAGTTTCGGGTTTGTGCCGGCAATATACAGGGTTGAGCCGGGATATAGGCCCTTGATCGTTTTAAACGCCTTGAGCATCAAGTCAGCGCCGCTTCTGGCCGTCCGGCAGTTGGAAACAAAGATCCGGTGGCGCTCGATCCTGCCCGGGTCCCATCGGCAGTTAAAAAAAGAGTCCCGGAGGATATTAGGAATGGAATAATAAACCGCTTTTGGGTTGTGGGTTTCCAGGTATGCCCTGTCCCAGTCGGTTCTTCCTTCAAAATACGAGTTGAGCTTGAGGGTTTTCTGTTCGGGCCTGACCTGCCGCTTTAGCTGGAAATACCCCCTTAAAGGAGAGCTGCCGTTTAAAAAGCTTCTGAGGGTTTCCATCATTAAAACCATTTTCAAGTTGATCCCGCCATAGTAAGCGCTCCATTCGGATGTCGGACCGATAAGTCCCTGAAAGGAGATCAGGAAGGGGATGCCGGGAAAAAACTCTTTGAGAAGGCCAAAAAATTTCTCGGTCCCGTGGACATGAATGATATCCGGTTTGATCTGTTGAATCAGCGCCATGCATTTTTGAAGATAATGGCTGTCGGAAGGGGGGAAAAACCTGTGTTGCTTCTGGGGGATCAGGTAGTATTCAATTCCTCCGATCCGTTTATGCACGGCTGCATAAGGCGCTAGGGTGGCAACTGAGATTTTGAATTTTTTCTGGGCCTGAAATTGCTCCAGCATAGCAGTCATCCAGTATCCCGACCCACCTGCCGGCATTCCGATTTCTTTTTTCAACGGCTCAAGCGGGGCATTGGTAAACCATAAAATGTGCATTTCGTGTTCCATTTTTTAATTTTGCCTGGAAAGCCTCGTCCGGATGGCCCTAAAGGCTTTGTGGGTAATGCTGAGGTCTGTTCCGATTGAGAAATAATCCGTAATAAAAAAGACAGAAAGGAAAAGGACGGAAAACAGAGCCAGGCCGATATCCGCCCTGTAAGAGGCAGAAAATGCATACCGGTAAATTTCAGTGATGAGGACCGGAATCCCCGTCACTGCAACCGGCGCCAGGAGGGTTCTCAGATACATGACTGGTTTGACCGGGCTGCCGTGGGTTGTCCAGGGCAGGAAAACCGGGAGGCAAAGATAGCTTGATGCGGAAATGGCTGTGGCTGCGCCGATGGCCCCAAAACCAGTTACTCCCAGAAAGATGGATATTACTGTAAATGTATTCTGGAAGATCCCTGAATTCCGATATTGCGCTGAATGACCCAGGGCCAGCGGAATCTGGTCCAGGGCGGTTACAACCGGCGTGATAAAAGCGCCGGCAGAAAGGACTTTCAGAAACAGGGCGGATTCCATCCATTTCGGTCCAAGATAAATCCTTACAATTTCATCGGAAAAACAAAAGCAGAATGCCGCAAAGGGCATTGTGAGGAATGCCAGGATGGAAACGAATTTCAGGTAATAGGATCTGAACTGGTCCGGGTTGGATTGAAGCGAAGACATGGCCGGCAATGCGACATTGAACAGTGGAAGCCTTATATTGCCGCTGCTTTGATTCAGAAAGGTAAAGGCCCGGTTGTAAATCCCCAGGCTGTAAGCGCTGGTAAATTTGCCCAATAATATTTTATCCATATGTTTTGCCAGGGTGGCGAAAATGTTCAAGGCAGCCACATCGGTTCCCACTTTGAGGAGGCCTCTGATGCTTGTTTGTTTTGAAGGGTGATCCGGAATCCATCCTGTTGCAGCGGCAAATCCAACCGCTAAAAAAATATTCATGGACGACAGCATCCAAACCAGCGCCCAGTATCCGAAACCCAAATACCCCAGCCCAATTCCCACTAAAGAACTCAATACATTTGCAGATATGTTTACAACGGCAATACGCCCAAAAAGCATTTGCCTGCGCAGAAGCGCATGGTGCTGGACAGACAGCCCGCCAAAAAAATAGCCTATGGATACGACAAAGGCCATGCCCGGTAACCGGGGTTCATTGAAAAACCATGAGAGCAGGGGGCCGCAGGCCATCACAATCAGCATGGACACAAACCCGATCAGGCTGTTGGCCCAGAACAGGTTGCTGATCTGAGCCTGGCTGATTTTGGATTCCTGGACCGTGGCGGTTCCAAGACCCAGATCCTTGAATATCAGCGCAATACTGATGATTCCGATCAGCATTCCCTGAAGCCCGTAATCCTCAGGGGAAAGAAGTCTTGCAAGAACAGCCCCTCTGCCCAGGTCAAAAAGAATGATAAAGGCTTGTGACCCAAGAGTTGTGATACCTCCCCTGGCGGATCGTTTATATAAATCTTTTTTCAGATGGCTGCTGTCCAGAAACTGATCATTCTGCATGGGACGGATTGGTCCTTATGGCTGGTTTGGGTCGAAGCGGTTGATTTTTGTTATTTTCTGAAGACAAAGGGGCCTATTTCCCATCCTGATCCATGGAGATTCTGATCCAGAACCCTGACCGAGTGAACCCAGGAAGAATCGGGGTGGATGCCGAATCTTAGCGCCCGGTTTATGTTTTCGCCGGTATCAATACATGGGGATGAAGGTTTCAGGGTAAAATTCTCTGAAAAGGCGTCTGTAAATTCAGGATCTGCTGTAAAGCTGTTCGGATCCTGGGGATCATTTAAGGATAGGCCCTGCCATTCCTCAAGGGTGACAAACCGTCTCTCCTGCTTCAGGTAGATATTCCTGTCTTTGGAATGCCTGCCATAGCAGTTTGAGGATAGTTCAAGACGCTGTCCCGGATTGCGGTAAGATACCTGGAAGCCTCTTTCAGCCGGATTTTCTCCATTTTTATAAATGATACAGTTTTTAATCGAATGCTGAAAGCTGCTGATCAGGTCTATTCCGATGAAGCTGTTATTGAAAAAAATGCTGTTATAAGCGGTTGAGTTGCTTTCATTGCCGACTTCCAGTCCTTGAAAATTGCCGTGAGAAAGACAGTAAAGGATATGGCCGGCGGCCTTGCCGCCACCTTTCGCCTTGATGCTGAAGCCTGCGGATTTGTTGTTCCTGGAAATACAGCGGTTATAGGATAAAGCCCCTGTGAAGCCTCCGACATCAAACCCATCCTCGCCATTGCCGTAGGCAACGGAATCCTCAACCGTGTTGTTTTCTCCTGTTCTGAAAGAAGCGCCATCCTTGCCGTTATGATAGGTGGATAGACGTTTGACCCTCATCTCATTGATGTCCGTGTAGCAAAAAACACCATGCCCTCTATTTTCATAAATGAAAACGTCCTCCATGGTCCAATGCTCAAGCAGGCCTGTTTCTGACGCCAGGATGATCCCGTTTTCACAACGGGTGATGCGGATATTTTTCAGATCGATATGATTAATCGTCCTTGCATCAACCCCGTTTTCAGCACCGTCAATGACAAGGTTTTCAAACCGGATCCATTCATTTTTTTTTAATGGGGTTGAGCGATGCATGTAGTCGCGGTGGTAAATTCCCTTCCTGATCAAAGGGTTTTCTCCTGAACCATAGGCCCCATATACGACCGGTTCCTTTTCTGCCCCCGTGCCATAGGCATATAGCTTTTCATCCCAGACGCCGTCTTTTTTCAGAAGAATATGGTCGCCGCCTCTAAACCCTTTTTCTTCCCCCCATTTTTTTACGGCGGATAAGGTTTTCCATGGCGAAGAGGACGATGTCCCTTTGTTAGAATTTCTGCCATTCATTGGGTCTATATAATAATCCCGGCAGAAGGCAATTGTCGGATAAAGCAGCAGGAGGCCTAAAAAGATCGGTTTTTTAAAGGCTTTCATGGTAAATGGCGGACGAACTCATGCCGGTCTGTTTCATATGGAACGGACAAACCAGTCATAGGTTTCCCTGACTCCGGTTTCCAGGGTTATTTTTGCCTGCCAGCCAAGGTCTTGAAGCCGGGAGACATTTAGGAGTTTCAAGGGGGTGCCGTCGGGTTTGGAGGTATCAAATTCAAGGCGGCCTTCAAAGCCTGTCGTTTCTTTGACCAGCAGGGCCAGTTCTTTGATGGTGCAGTCCCGGCCGGTTCCGACATTGGCAAAGCAGGGCGCCGGGGTGTTTGTGAAGTGGGCGTCCACGACGGTATCCGGCAGGGACATGATATGGACCGAGGCGTCGGCCATGTCATCCACATGGAGAAGTTCCCTTCGCGGGGCGCCGGTTCCCCAGACCACGACTTTTTCCGCATGGCTGATCCGGGCTTCGTGAAATTTGCGGATCAGGGCCGGCAGGACGTGGGAGGTTTCAAGGTCGAAATTGTCATTGGGGCCGTAGAGGTTGGTGGGCATGACGGCCAGAAAACGGGTGCCGTATTGCCGGTTGTAAGCTTCACACATTTTGATGCCCGCTATTTTGGCAACGGCGTAGGGCTCATTGGTGGGTTCAAGCAGGCCGGTCAGGAGATGCTCTTCCTTCATGGGCTGGGGCGCATGCTTGGGGTAAATGCAGGACGAACCCAGGAACAGCAGGCGTTTGACCTTGTTTTCACGGCTTGCATGGATCACCAGGGTCTGGACCAATAGGTTGTCTTGGATGAATTCAGCCGGATATGTGCTATTGGCATGGATGCCCCCGACTTTTGCAGCCGCCAGAAAGACATAATCCGGTTTTTCGGTTTTAAAGAACTGGTTTACGGCGGCCTGGTCTTTAAGGTCCAGTCTCACCCGCTTTAGGGGGAAATCTTTCTGTTCGGCAAGGGTTTTTGAATGAACACTGCCGATGAGGTTTGTATGGCCTTTTTTCACCAGGTTCCGGATAATGGCGCTGCCCACCATGCCGGAAGCACCGGCGATAAAGATTTTGTCTGTTTTATTCATTGTGATTAAATACCTGAAATCCTGCCCTTTGGCAGAGTTCGTCTTTTTTGGCTTCCTCCAGGTCTGACCGGGTCATCTCCCGGACCAGGCTTTCAAAGGTGATTTTGGGTTCCCAGCCCAGGTTTTGCTTTGCCTTGGAAGGGTCGCCGAGGAGGGTTTCCACTTCCGTGGGTCGGAAATATCTCGGGTCCACCGCCACAATGGTCTTGCCGTTGGCCGGGTTGATGCCTTTTTCATTGATGCCTTGCCCTTCCCATTGGATTGTCATGCCCAGCTCTCCGGCGCAGAAGTCCACAAATTCACGGACGGAATGCTGTTCCCCTGTAGCGATGACGTAATCATCGGGCCTGTCCTGCTGAAGCATGAGCCATTGCATTTCCACATAGTCTTTGGCGTGTCCCCAGTCGCGCAGGGCGTTCAGATTGCCGAGGTAGAGGCAGTCCTGCATGCCGAGGTAGATCCGGCAGAGGGCCCGGGTGATCTTCCGGGTGACAAAGGTTTCGCCCCTCAGGGGGGATTCATGGTTAAAGAGGATGCCGTTACAGGCGTAGATGCCGTAGGCTTCCCTGTAATTGACCACGATCCAGTAGGCATAAAGTTTGGCGCAGGCATAGGGGGACCGGGGGTAAACGGGGTTTTTCCGTCTGGGGGATTTCCTGGACCATGCCGTAGAGTTCCGAGGTGGACGCCTGGTAAAATTTTGTTTTGTTTTCCAGGCCCAGGAGTCTTATGCCTTCCAGGAGCCGGAGGGTGCCGAGGGCGTCGGTGTCGGCCGTGTATTCCGGGGATTCAAAGGAGACCTGGACATGGCTCTGGGCCGCTAGGTTATAGACCTCGTCGGGCTGTATCTCTTTTAGAATGCGGATCAGGTTGGTGGCGTCGGTCAGGTCCCCGTAATGCAGGACCATGTGGCGGTTTTTTTCATGGGGGTCCTGGTAGAGGTGGTCAATGCGGTCCGTATTAAAAAGAGAGGCCCGCCGCTTGACGCCGTGAACTTCGTAGCCTTTGGAGAGCAGCAGCTCAGCCAGATAGGCCCCGTCCTGGCCGGTTATCCCTGTGATCAATGCTTTTTTCATCATAACGGTTCCATTTGTTGGATTTATGTTTCCATTGCAGAGGGCTTTGCCCGTTCATAGAGGCGGTACAGGCAAAAGCCGGAGATCTTGAGATATTCTTTGAAAACCTGTTGCGTCTTTAGCGGCTGGAAAAGGGAGAAAAAGCCGACGGTCCGGACATAGCGGCTGCCCCGGAAGGTCAGTTGGTATTTTTCGTCCGGGAAAACCGTTTTTGAAATCAGGCTGATCCGCCTCATGTGAAAGGGTGAGCTGACCAGGAGGGCAGCGGTGTGGCCTGCGGCATCCATCATTTTTTTGGCTTCCAGGAGTTCCACGTGGGTGTTTTCATAGTAGTCCGGGTACCGGCTCCAGCCCGGTTGGACCGGGAGGTAAAATTCCGTGTCCTGTGTTTTGGGGTCGGCTTTGGTGAGGATGATGTTCCGGGCCGGGATGAGAATCCGGGCCGCATACCCTTCTTCCAGGAGCTGGAAGGCTTCTTTTTTCCGCTCGGTGTAATCCGGGCCCACGAACAGGACAACGGCATCGGAGGGCGCCGGCGGTTCAGTATACTCCAGCCAGGCTGCGGCTGCCGGGTAGAGAGCCATAAGGCCGGCCGCCAGGACCGCGACGATCAGAACGTATTTTTTTATTTATGCCCCTTTAGACGCTAACGGGATGCCGGGCCGATGCCGGGGTTTTGCCTTTTTGATATGAGGTTGTCATGGTTGCTTTTAACATTTTATTGCCGAAATTCTCTTCAACGCTATGCGATAGACTTCCATATCTTCTCGTTTATCAATGGCAATAATTTTAATGAGTTGACCTTTTCTATGATAAACAATTCTGATTTGCTTCCTGACCGCATACAGTTTGAAATATCCTTCAAGGTTGATGCCGGCCTTGTTGCCAAGGGCAGAACCGCAGTTTGGATTTCGTTCCAACTTGATAAGCTGCTTCAAGACTTGTTTTTTAACACTACCGTCCAGCTCTTTAAAGTCGGCACGGGCTTCTGGTATTAACTCAATTTTCCAGATCGGCACGGGTTAGCCCTTCTTCGTTCAGCAATTCATCAAGGCTAATACTTTGTGTGGTTGTTTTACGGTCTTCAATAATACCGGCAAGGTAGACATGCTCAAGAAGACCTTTTGCTTTCTCCATTCGTTCCCATTCTTCAAGAGGGACAATTGCGGCTGTTTTGATACCTTTTTCATCTGTCACAAATTGTGTTTCCATTATAAATCTCCATCCTTATGTTTATTTGCACAAGTTTTTTCCGAATTGTCTGTAAAATGAAGTTTAACACAGCTTCCGAGAATTTCAACCGGGAATTAATGGTTCAGCGTGGTTAGGGGCAATAAACAGGCCAATTTATATATACCCCTTCCGGCTGAGCAGGACCAGGACTTCCTGGGCTGCTTCGTCTGGGGTCAGGGCTGTGGTGTCGATTCTCAGTTCCGGGTTTGAGGGGGCTTCATAGGGGTCGTCCACGCCGGTGAAGCCTTTCAGGAGGCCGGCCCGGGCCTTTGCATACATGCCTTTTCTGTCCCGTTTTTCACATTCGGCAAGGGGGGTGGAGACATGGATTTCGAAAAAGCCGCCGTAGGCTTCGATGGATCTGCGGATGGCGGTCCTGGTTTTTCATAGGGGGCAATGGGGGCGCAGATGGCTATGCCCCGGTTTTTGTGATTTCCGAGGCCACAAATCCGATGCGCTTGACATTGATATCCCGGTGTTCCTTAGAAAAATTCAGTTCAGAAGACAGGTTCCGCCTGACGATATCCCCGTCCAGGAGGGATACGGGCCTTGTGCCCAGCTCCAGAAATTTGGCGTACAGGATTTTGGCAATGGTGGATTTACCGGCTCCGGACAGTCCGGTGCAGAAAACGGTAAATCCCTGTTTTGGGGGGCGGGGGGGCAGGATTTCCGGCAGTTCTTCCACCACTTCCGGGAAGGTGGCCCAGTCCGGCACCTTCTTTCCGGCCCTGATCCTTTTCTGGATATCACTGCCGTTAAAAGAGATGGTGGTGGTGCCTTCTGGCGCTTCGCCGGCGATTCTGTATTCGCCTTCAAAGGGGAGGTAAACCATTTCTTCAAAGGTGATGACGCCGATTCCCAGCTCTTCCGCAGCGGTTTGGGCCAGGCGGGTGGCCTCATCATAGGGATAGAAGGGTTTGTTTTTGCTGTCGTTTCCGGGGGAGGCATGGTCATGGCCGATGACAAAATGGGTGCAGCCGAAATTTTTCCCGATGATCATGTGGAGGACCGCCTCCCTGGGGCCCGCCATCCTCATGGCCAGGGGCAGGAGGTTGAGGACATGGGAGTCCGGCGGGTAATGGGCCGCGACCTTCTGGTAACATCTCATGCGGGTGAAATGGTCAAAGTCTCCGGGTTTGGTGACCCGGCCACGGGGAGCAGGAGCAGGTTGGCCTTTGCCTGCTGCATGGCCAAGAGGGTCATTTCAAACTGGGGCCGGTGGATGGGCTGGCGGGTCTGGAACCCGACAACGCGTTTCCAGCCGAGTTTCTCAAAGGTTTTCCGGACCTCGGCCGGGGTGTTGCGGATCTGCTTGAAATCAGAATGGATGGGAAGGCTTAAGGCCTGGATGTCTCCGCCGATATAGAACCGGCCGGATTTGTTGTAAAGATAGTCCACGCCCGGATGCAGCGGGTCCAGGGTGTTATAGGCGGCCCGGGCCTCCTTTTCCCTGTCCAGGGGCCAGATGTCTTCGATGGCCATAATGCCCAGCAGAAAGCCTTCCGGGTCCCTCAGGGTGACCGACTGGCCCGTTTCAAGGGTTGAGGCCAGGTTTTCCGGGATATCGAGGCAGACGGGAAGGGGCCAGAGTTCACCGGATTCAAGGCGCATGCGGTCCAGGACCGATTCATAATCCATCTGTTTCATGAATCCTTTTAACGGTGAAAACACCCCCGTTGCCAGGAGTTCGAAATCACAGAGCTGCCGGTCGTTCAGGATGATATCCGGCATGGCTGGGGCCAGGCTTTTGAGCAGGGCCTGCCGTTCTTCGGATACCAGGAGATTTATTAGGGGGGTCGAATTCATAGGTGCTGCGGTTTCAGGCAATAAAGACAGCTCCGCCCTGTCGGTTACATGGGTTACCGTGGGGAGCGCAACTTAGCTTCACAGCCGTTCTGCTCGACAAAGAAAAGGGGCTGATATCAAAACCAGCCCCTAAATTATTACTTTAATATGTTGAAATGATTAACCGGATATGAGGATTAGATTAGGACCTCCCGGGATCAGGTTGCAGTATTTCATGGAGGTTTTTTTTATTTAAGCCCCTTTAGTCTGCTCTTTCCAGGTAAGATTCCGGATTTCATCCAAGAGGATATAACTCAAGCCCGACAATAGGAGCCATCTGTTCAAAATCTTTGTCATTATGAAGAAGATATAAATTATGTTCAATCGCTATCTGAGCGATTAGGCAATCGATTGTACTTCGAATGGTAATTCCCTTTTTTCGACAGACAAAATAGATCATGGCCGCCTTTTCGTAAGAAGCCACTGTATCTTTGGGATGAAAAAAAGTTGGCAACTGAGATATTCATTTAAAAGCAGGTACTCTTTTTTGGTTTTCGCTCCCTGAAGAAGTTCCTGATAAATTACAGATGTTATTCCAAAGGGGATTTTCTTTTTGAGAATGTCTAAAAAACAGGAAACAGGGTCATTTTTAGTGCCCTTAAAAAAATCTACCAAGATCGATGTGTCAACAAGAATCATTTGCCTTCCCGGCAGGATTTGTAATCATAATCTTCCCGGAATTTAATTTTACCGGCCAATTTAAGCAGATTGAGTCGCTTTCTGGACATAACAAATTCCTGTAATGCAAGAGAGATAACATCTTTTTTGGTTTTTACACCACTTAATAATATTGCTTCATTTACAAGGGAATCATCAAGCACTATATTGGTTCTCATCATACACCTCCTTATACACATCAAAATGCGATATTTTCATCTTTTTGTCAAGCCTTCCATGCCCATGCTTTTCGACAACAGCTCCTGAATTATTACTTTTATGTGTTGAAATGATTAACCGGATATGAGGATTCGATTAGGCTGGGCGATCCTTTGTTCTGCCTTTTGCCTTCCGGATGGCTCTCATTCCGAGACCGGCCAAGGCCAGAAAGGCCAGGCCCGTTAAAAAAGGCCGGCCCGCGGGAACCGGCAGGGGATAGGAGTTCTTTTCCCCGGGGTCCGTCATCGCCAGATATTCTTGTATATTGGTGTAATTGTCCCCGTCCGGATCACCGTCGGCATCATGGGTCAGGGGATCAAGGCCATGGGCGACTTCCCATCCGTCCGGCATGCCGTCATTATCCGTATCCCCATCCGTGGGGTCGGTATGGTTCTGATATTCTTCGAGCGCCGTGAGGCCGTCGGCATCCGTGTCGGTGTCCACCGGTGTTTCAATGGAGCCGTAATACTGAATCTCCCAGGCCGAGGGCAGCCCGTCGGAATCCATGTCCATTTCACCCAGATTGATCCGGGGCTTATCCATTGAAAAACCAGTCCCGGTGTATTGGATCATTGTGCCGGAGACCGTCATTTCCTCCCTGACCTGTTCGGGGGTTAGAAAATAGCCATGGGCGGTGTGGACGGCGCTCTGGAGGCATGCGGCGGCCCCGGCGGCATAGGGGCAGGCCGCAGATGTTCCGCCGAAGGCGGCGACATAGCCCCCTCCCGCATGGGGAGCTGTGGCATTATGGCTGGGCGCCAGGATGTCCAGGAAGGTTGCAATATTGGTATAGGGGGCCACCATATCGGCTGCGGGGCTATAGACCCAGGCCACCGGGTCGGTGCCGCAGGATGCGTGGGTTCCCTGGTTCGGGGCGCAGGAATCCGGGGACACACAGAATCCGACGCCGCCGATATTGGCGTCAAACACTGCTCCAACGGAGATAATAGGGGAGACACAGGCAGGAGAGGCAAGGCTGCCGCAGTATCCGTCATTGCCCGAGGAGGCGAAGAGGGTAATTCCGGCGGATAAGGCTATGGCTGCGGTCCGGGCAAAGGATGAAAATGCCGAATCGCAGACCGTGCTGTATTTGCCGCCGCCCAGACTGATGCTGATGATTTTGATGGGATAGGCCGGGTTATCCTCTGCATGGTCGATACACCATTCCATGCCGCCAATAATATCTGAATTGTAGGCGGTGCCGGTGCTGCCCTGAGTCACCTTCAGGGCATAGAGCCGGGCGTCTTTTGCCACCCCGCCCATATAATTCCCGGTTCCGGCCGCATCCCCGGCAGCAATGCCGGCGCAGCTCGTGCCGTGGCCCTGGGTATCCATGGGATCGGCGTCATCGTCGCCGAAATCATATCCGCCGATGACCTTGGCATTGGGAAATCCCGACCCTCCCAGGGCAGCATGGGTATAATCAATGCCCGTGTCCAGGACGGCAATGGATACCCCCTGTCCCGCATACACGGAACGGACCGCCGGGGCATTCATCAGGGGGATGCCCTGGGCCGTATGAATCTGGAAGGGATAGTCCGGCTCCACAAAATCCACTTCATTCATTTTTTCCAGGGTCTTAACGGCTTCGGCCGAGGCTTCCACGGCAAGGGACCGGGTATAGTCAAACCGGCGCTTGATGATGACCTTGTTCGGGCTGATTTTTTCGATGAACCGGTCCTGGAGGGTCCGGACCGCTTCTTTCTGTGCCTTTCGAAGGGCCTGGGTGCCGAAGGCTTTCAGCTCACGCTCACCGGAAGGTGTTTTCAGGTGAATGATATACCGGCCGGTTTTAGCAGCATCAGGTCCGGACGGGTCTTTCGGGCGAGGGTCAAAAACAGGCAAATCCGAGCCGGCCATGCCGGGTCCGGTGAATAGAAAAAACAACAGAATCAGGGCGGTGAAGGACTTGAGCATTTGTTGCACACAAAGCATGGTTATTTCACCTTCAGGCTGTCTTCAATCAGTTTGATGGCACTCATAAGCCTCTCATTTTCTTGTAGAAGCTCCGTATTATGCCTTGCCTGGGCATGGGCTCTCAGATTCCGAATATCTTGCTTGCCGCAGAGAGGACAGCCAAAGACCTGTTTCCCGGAAGGGTCGGTCCGGACAAAGAGGCTTTTCCGTATCAGGAAAAAAAACAACCCAAAGGGAAGGATATATTTGAGTGCTGAATTCATCATGACAAACAAAAGCTCTGCCGATGAAGAATGAAAATGCTCATATGTGAAACTGGCGGCCTGGCCGAGGATCAGAAACCCGAGCATCACCCCGAACCCCATGACAATGTCCCTGCGGCTGTTGCGGAGAGTGAATGTTGAACCGGACAGCACCAGCGCGCCAAAGGTCAAAAACGGAAAAATAAAGCGCTCCATGATTTCTGAATAGGGACCCCACCTGTTTCTCAGGCCAAACCACAACACCACCAGCCCTGCGGAAACGACCAGGAACTTCAAAAAAAACCATACAGGGTAATCGGCCTTACCAAGTTCGCACCTGCGCAGCCATACCAGGGCCAGAACCAGAACCAGGGCGATGATCAATACCTGCATGACATAGATATGGAATATATGAAAGACGGTGCTGGACTGGCCGAAATAATGGCCCAGCAGCATCAGGATGAAAATCCGGATGGAGTTGAACGCCACCAGGCAGGGAACCAGAAAAAGCATCCCATAGATTTTCCGGGACCCGGGGGCAGGATAGGCCAGAATGAAGGTGACCAGCAGAATCCCTGCGTGAACGGCGGAACATTCCAAGATGACCCGGGCCTTGTACCGGCCCACCATCAAAAGGGTGGTGGGCACCAAGATTTTATCGTTTCCCCTTTCCCGGGTATAGGTGACCTGATCCACACTTGCCGGGTAATTGAATATTTCGGCCAGGACCTTGACGCTATGGGCCGTGAAGCTGTTCACGGGCCTGGAAATCAGATTCTGCTGGTTTACATACATGAAAAGGAACAGCCCGAAACCGACAAGAATATATCCCGTAATAAAGCGGCGAAGTTTTGATTCATCATGTAATAGAACATTCATTGAATACGGCCGTTATTAAAATTCTCAGCCGCTCTGCTCGACAAAGAAAAGGGGCTGATATAAAAACCAGCCCCTAAATTACTACTTTAATGTGTTGAAAGGATTAACCGGATATAAGGATTCGATTAGGCCGGCCGGCCCTTTTTTCAGGGCGGCAAGGCCTGCCAGGCCGGAAAAGACGAAGACCAGCGCCGACGGCAGGGGAACCGGGGTTGTCGACAACGGGGTTATTTCGTGAATCTGGGAAAACAGGTCACCCTGGGACAGGCTGTCGGTGTATCCGAAAAGGAAGCCGGAACTGAGGCCCTGGGCCAGCAGGCCGCCGGTATAGGTTAGGCCAGCGTAGATATCATAACCGGATAAAAGTCCAAAACTGTATACCGTGATGGAAAGGTCTGTGAACGATGCGAAGAGCAAGGATCCGCCGGGTCCGACAGACAGGGTCCCGGAATAATAATCATTGCCGGAAATTTTTGTGGCCGTTAAAATGAAATCGGCCGGATCAATCGGCCCATAGGGGTCCCCAAGGGCAATGGCCGTGGCGTCCATTGTAAGTGTAAGTTCGTCTCCGGATAACCATACCCCCGCATCTGAAGCCAGGGTCTGGACATCCAGATAGGGAGACAGAAACAGGGAGGCCATGGCGTTTATGGGCAACAGGAGCATCAGCCCCAGGATCAGAGATGCAAAGAGCTTTTTGGAGGTTTTGGCCTGTTTTCTGATTCCTGCCGTCAGGACAAGGCCGGACCCCAGGAGCAGCCAGGCCGCGGGAACAGGGACCGGTGACGGGGGGGAAGTTGAAACCATCCGGCCGTTGATCCGTGCCGTAAAATCCGTTGACAGCAGGCTGTCCGTAAGCACAATACCGCTGCTGAGCAGGGCAAGCCCCAGGATATCGGCCGATGAGGAAAAATCTGAGCCCGGGAGCCAGGAAAGACCGCTGAGACTGCCGGAAAGCATGATTCGAGGAGTATTCTGAACGCCGGAGATGTCAAGGGATGAAGCAGTGTCTGAAAACTGTATCCCTTGGCCCGGGGTCAACCCGGTGACACCCTCAAGTCCGGTAATGGTTGCGTTGACGGAAAAGACCCGGGCATCAGCGTCATAGTCCAGGTATCCGTTGAAATAAAGGGTTGGTGATGCCAACTGGGCTTCTGCCGCAGATACTGCCGTGAGACAGAAGATGGAAGCCATAAGGGTTTTAAACATTTTTTTTGCAAACATCGGGTACCGCCTTCTTAAATTAAGGTAACTGTTAAAAATGCGCATAACTCACGCACCTAATCATAAATTGGCCCAAAAAGCCTGTCAATAATGGCTCCGCTCTTCTTATCAAAGTTTAACCATATCCTAACCAGACCTGGCCCGGGGGGATGCTATAATACCCATTTTTCAGGCAGGAGCCTGTTTTACAACTAAGGAAAAGGATCATGGAATAATGGCTGTTTTTGAATATACGGCCCTGAATGCCAAAGGTAAAAAAATTTCCGGCATGGTTGATGCGGAAAGCCTTTCTGCAGGGCAGCAAAAGCTTAAGGCCCGGGATATTTTCCCTATTTCACTGAACCGGCTTGATGCACCGGCTTCCGGCGGGGTTCAGGACCCGGCCCGGGCCTTCTGGAAAAAGGGGCCCGGCCTTGATTTTTTATCCTCCATCAAATCATCGGAGGTCACCATGATCACCCGGCAGATGTCCACCCTTCTGTCTGCCGGGTTTCCCCTTGTCAAGGCCATTGCCACCCTTGTTCCCCAGACCGGCTCCAAGACCTTTCAGCGGATTCTGTCCCGGGTGAAGGATGCCCTTGAAGAAGGCAGCAGCTTTGCCGATGCGCTTTCCGCCCATCCCCAGGCCTTTTCTCCGGTGTATGTCAATATGGTCCGGGCCGGAGAGTCTTCGGGCACACTTGAAATCGTGCTGGAGCGGCTGGCCGATTTTTCCGAAAAACGGGAAGACACCAAGAAACAGATTCAGGCGGCCCTGGCCTATCCCGTGCTTATGGCGGTGATCGGCTTTCTGGTGCTCTTGTTCCTGCTGACCTATATCGTACCGGGCATCACGAAGATCTTTACGGACATGAACCATAGCCTTCCTGCTCCCACCCAGGTTCTCCTGTCGGTGAGCGCCTTTTTGAAATCCTTCTGGTGGCTGGTGATGCTCCTGCCGGTACTCGGATTTTTCTGTTTTCATTTCATCCGGAAAACAGACCGGGCGGGGCCGTCATTGATAAAATCATTATTTCCATTCCCATTGCCGGGAACCTGACCAAAAAGCTCATCGCAGCAAGATTTTCCAGGACCCTTGGGTCATTGATTGAAAACGGGGTGCCCATGCTCACGGCCCTTGGAATCACCCGGAGCATTTCCGGAAACCGGGTGGTTTCCGACCTCATACAAAAGGCCGCGGACGCGGTTGAACAGGGCGGCACCCTGGGCGGGGTCCTTGAAAAGAGTACGGCCTTTCCAAACCTTGCCACCCAGATGATCAAGGTCGGTGAAAAAAGCGGCGAGATGAAAAAAATGCTTGAAAAATCGGCGGAACTCTTTGAGCGGGAGGTTCAAAACGCCGTGGCCGCCGCCACCTCCATTGTGGAACCGGTCATCATTTTGATCATGGGGGTGGTCATCGGCTTCATCATCCTGGCAGTCTGCCTGCCCATCTTTGAAATCAATGAGCTGATCCACTAGGCTTCATCATTTCTTAATCAAATCATCAGAAAACCGTAATCTGAAACAAACAAAAAAGGTGTACCCATGGAAAGCAGGATGGAGAAATCCGTTGGATCAAAACAATTAAAAAAAGGAGGTGTGGGTTGAAAAACAAGTTATTGGTTATGGTTCTGGCCGCCGTGATTCAAGCGGCGGTCTTATCGGGGAGCGCGTCCGCCATGGCGGTTTCCTTTCCGGATTGGGATAATCCAGCCGGGCTTTCCGTGGTGTCTGTGACCGATCCCCAGGATTGGGGCAATGCCAGGGATATCTTAGGCGCCCGGCACGCCACGGATGGGGAGTTTCATTATTTCCGGATGGATCTGGCCCAGGCTCCGGGGACCTCGGATTATGCCGGGATCTATGGGATTTATATTGACGCTTTCATCGGGGGCAGCCCGGCTTCCTATTCCTATTTGCCGAACCAGGCAGGGATTGATTATGCGCTGGACAGCCATTACAATCCCAATATGGCGCAAGATGACCAGGGCTTTTTTCAGCATGATTTTCATCAATGGAACAACGGATTGATGCAAAATCTCGGTACCCCGGTCACTCAGCAGACGGCCAATGGATCAGGGTATACGCTGGAATGGATCATCGGTGTTGATGAAATCGGCAGCAATTTTTCCTGGTTTGCGGCCACCCATGATTTTATTGAAGATACGGTGCAACTGACCTGGGACAGGACCAGCATAAGCGCTTCGGCTCCGGTTCCGGCCCCCTCGGCCGGGCTTCTCTTTGCTTCGGCCCTGCTGGGGCTTTCCCTGGCCCGGAGAAAACAGCACGAATAGCCACTCAAGCTTTTCCCCTCCCTCAATGCCATTGCTGCGAATTCTTCCGGCATTGAGGGACCCCTTCCCGGAACAGACCCCGCTAAAAATCGTATTTCAGGCCGATGGACCAGGCCTTGTTTTCCATATCCAGGCCCGAGGTCAGGTTGAATTGGGCGCCCAGGATGTTCAGGACGGCATTCTGGTTGTAACGGTGGGCCGCGGTCATGGACCCGTAAATATTCCCGGCGTAAAAGCCGGTTTCCACAAGGCCGATCACCCCTCCCAGGGCCTCGTTTCCCTGGTCAAAGGCCTCATAGGCGGCCACCATGAGGCCGGTATTCAATAAAAAGGCCGTCAGGGCATCCTGGTACCGTTCGCAATAGAGAAAGCCGGCGCCGGGAACCGCGGCCAGAAGGCCGGCCAGGGAAGGGTTTTTCCGGGGGGCGGCCAGGGCTTTATCAAGGATGTCTGCCCGGTCCGCCGCCAGATACTGCGCTGACCCCTCCGGGGAGATTTTCGAAAGATTTTCCCTTGCATCCTCAAGGTCCTTCAGGTCCATGCCCCGGGAGGACTGGACCTCCAGGTCCGCCAGCATGGAATGGGCCCGGTCCCGGGCCGCCGCGTCTTCGGTCAATTTCAGATAATTCTGCAAGACGATCCGGGCATAGCCGAGGTTGCCCATGCCCATGAAGGCCTTGCTCTGCATGAAATAGCTTTCTTCCTTGAAAACCGGGTCCCCTTCCGCCAGGAGGATCTCATTGAAGGCCCCGGCGGCTTCGCGGAACCGTTTCAACTGATACAGGCCCATGGCGCCCATGAATCCGGCCTCCCCGGCCCGCCTGTCCCGGGGAAAATGGGCAAAGCGCTTGAATTCTACGACAGCGGTTTCATAGTCTTTTTTCTGATAGCACTGGAGGGCATAGTCGAACTGCATGTCCGGGCTGATGACCAGATCCTTGCCAAAGGCATTGGGGCCGGAGGCCGGCAGCGACAGCGCAAGGATCAGGATCAGGCAGAGGTTTTTTATTTGGGTCACACGCTTATTCCTGTTTTGTTTCCGGTTTTTCAAACCACCAGAAATCATTGGCTTCCACCGGGTCGTGATATAGATTTTCCCCATGGACCGTGACCACGGGAGCGATTTTTTTGATATCCCGGCCGCACCGCACAATGCGGTCGCAGGCCATGATCCACCCGATGACCGGGCCGTGTTTTTTGACGGCCTCGGCCGCATAGGCGGAGCAGGAAGGGGTCATGGGGCATCGGTCCCCGTCAACGGCTGAAATATGGTCCTGGTAAAATTGAATCAGGGGATGGGCCGTTTCCTCTGCCGGTCCCGGTCCGGGAAAAAGCGTCCCCATGAGGACCAGGACCGGGAAGACCCATTTTCTATTCCTGGGTGACACGCAGCACCTCCCGGATGGAGGTGATCCCGTCCATGACCTTTTTCATGCCGTCCCGCCGGAGGGTGACCATGCCCTTTGCTATGGCGGCCTCCCTGATCCGGTTGGCGTCGGAGGTCTGGAGGACCAGGGTTTTCAATTCATCGTCCAGGGCCAGGATTTCCACAATGGCCTGGCGCCCCGAATACCCGGTGTCAAAGCACCTGGCGCACCCCCCTGGCTTGAACACCCGCCGGCCCATCATCTCCTCCCCCATGCCGTTCAGGCCTTTGATATCCGGTTCGCCCAGGAGATATTCCTCCTTGCAGTGGGGGCAGAGAACCCGGACCAGCCTCTGGGCGATGACATGGTTGACCGAAGAGGAAATCAGATAGGGCTCCACTCCCAGGTCCACCAGCCGGGTGACCGCTCCCGGGGCATCGTTGGTGTGCAGGGTGGAAAACACCAGATGCCCGGTCAGGGCCGACTGGATGGCGATTTCCGCCGTCTCCACATCCCGGATCTCACCGATGAGGATCACGTCCGGGTCCTGCCGGACAATGGACCGCAGGCCTTTTGCAAAGGTCACTCCGGTTTTCGGATTCACCTGGATCTGGCCTATGCCCTGCAGATTATATTCCACCGGGTCTTCAATGGTGATAATGGTTTTGTCCGGGGTATTGATTTCCGAAAGTCCGGCGTAGAGGGTGGTGGTTTGCCGCTTCCCGTGGGGCCGGTGACCAGGACGATCCCGTGGTTCTGGCGGATGATCCGGCGGAACAGGGCCTCGTTTTCCTGTGAAAACCCGAATTCGGCAATGCTCATAAAGGACCCGGATTTGTTTAAGAGCCGCATGACCAGACGCTCTCCGTAGGTGGTCGGCACCGTCGAAATCCGGAGATCAATTTCCTGGTTCCCGAGCCGGACCTGGGCCCGGCCGTCCTGGGGCACCCTTTTTTCAGCAATATTCATCTTGGCCATGACCTTGATGCGGGAGACCAGGGCCGACTGAAACAGCTTGGGGGGGGTCATCATCTCGTAGACAATGCCGTCGATGCGGTACCTGACCTTGAGCACCTCCTGGAAGGGCTCGATATGGATATCGCTGGCCCCGGCCTTGGCCGCCTTGGAAATCATCTGGTTGACCAGGCGGATGACCGGGGCGTCGTCCCCGGAGTCATCCAGGAGATCCGCCGTCTCCTCCATATCCTCGATGACCAGGGAATCATCCTCTCCCATATTATCCGCCAGTTGCTGGACATTGCCGTCGGTATGGTCGTAGAGCATATTGATGGCCAGGAGGATCTGGTTTTTCGGCGCCAGTACCGGGGAATGGGCCTTGATGCCCGCCAGCCTTGCCGTCTCATCCGCCACGCTTAAATCCGACGGGTCATTCACGGCGATGATGCCTTTCCGGCCGTCCCGGATCAGGGGCGCCACGGAATAGGTTTTTAGGAATTTCCTGGAAATGATCCGGGTAAAATCATGATTCAGATGGTCCAGGGGCAGTTCTTCCATGAAGGGAAGTCCGTAGAGAAGGCCCAGGGCCCTGAGGGCCTGGGATTCGGACACCAGCCGGGTGTCGCAGACCGGTTCCAGGAATTTTTTCCTGTCTTTGGCGCAGACGGCCCTGATCCGGTCTTTATTCTCGCCGGTCAGCGGCACCTCTTTTGAAAGCAGGTCCAGGAAGGGCTCAATCATGGCCTCACCTCTCCCGTTTCCGGCGGCAGGCCCTGGGCCGGCGCTTTGTCCTGATATAATTTGATTTCTTCTTTTTTGAGCTGCCGGATGTCCTCGCTCTTTTCCTCATAAATGGCTTTGGCATCCAGGGGGCTTTTCACCACGGTGGGGGTCAAAAACACATAGAGATTGGTCTTTTCACTGCCCCTGGACTGATCCTTAAATGCATATCCCAGGAGGGGGATATCCCCCAGGCAGGGCATCTTGCCCACGGACTGGGTCAGGCTTTCATCGATGAGCCCGCCGATGACCACGGTGTTGGCGTCTTCAACAATGATATTGGTTTCAATGAGGCGTTTCAGGGTGGTGGGGCGGTCCGCGCTGGTCTGGTTTGCCGAATCCAGTTTGGTGACCTCCTGGAACACGGCCAGCCGGACCAGCTTTTCTTTGCTGATGGACGGGGTGATTTTCAGGGTGATGCCCACATCCTTGTATTCAAAGGAATTATAGGTGGCCGTCCCGGATTCGGCCGCCGACCGGGTCTGGAAGGGCACATTCTTGCCCACGGTAATGGTGGCCACCTGGTTTTCCGTGGTCAGGATCTGGGGGGTGGACAGGATTTGTACGGTTTTATCACTCTGGTAGGCCTTGATCACGGCCTGGAGGGAGGGGAAGGTGACCCCGCCGATGCTCAGGCTTTTGCCCAGGACCCCCACGGAAAAGCCCTTGGGCAAATTTCCCTCGGCAGCGGAAGAGGAATCGGTGAAGCCGGAGTCCCCGGTGGCCCCGAACCCGCCCAGGATCACGCCGGTATTGCCGTTATAGCCTTCCGATACCCGCCATTCCGTTCCGAAACTGAGGCCCTTGTCGGCATTCACCTCCATGATGAGGCATTCGATATAGACCATGGCCCTGGGGGTATCCAGTTTTTTGATGACCTCTTCAAGGATGGGGTAATCCTCCTTGTCCGCAATGATGAGAAGGCTGTTGGTGGCCTTGTCGGCCGTGATTTTGATCTCATCGGAAAAGAGGGGGGCCTTTTTCTCGCCCTCGGTTTTTTTCTCGCCCTTGGCAGGCATCTCCTGGAGGACCTTGGCCAGATCTTCGGCCGTGGCATGCTCCAGGGGATAGACCCGGACCCGCTCCTCTCCCGCAGGCACCTTCTTGTCCAGGATATCCACTAATTGGCTGATCCGCCGGGTTTCCAGTTCCCCGGCCAGGAGAATCACGGAATTGGTTCTCTCGTCGGCCACAAATCTGACCATAAATTCAGCATTCTTTTTATTTTTGGTGTCTTTTTCCCGGGCATTATAAATATCGGAAAGGTTTTTAACGAGTTTGACCGCATCGGCATGTTTTAAGGGCAATACGGCGATTTTCCGGCCAACGCTTTCGATATCAATGGTTTCGATGATTTTCAACAGGCGGTCGATGCTGGACAGGGTGGCCGTCACAATCAGCATATTGGTGTCCCCATAGGACAACAGGATATGGCCCTTGGGCACCATGGGGGCCAAAAGGGTTTTCAGCTCGTCGGAATTGGCGTATTGCAGGGGGATGATCCGGGTGACCAGCTTGTCCGCCGTGCTTTCCAGGCCCTCCGAAAGCCGGGTGTCCACATTATCCGACAGGGCGTTGGCGGCCGGGACAATCTTGATGACGCTGCCCGATTCCACGGCGGCGAACCCATGGATATCCAGCACGGACTGGAACACCTTATAGGCATCCGGGATGGAAATTTTGGTCGGTGAAATAATGGTGACGTTTCCCTTGACCCTGCTGTCCACGACAAAATTTTTCTGGGTCAGCTTGCTGACGAATTTAATAAAGAGGTTGATATCCACATTGTTGAAATCAAAGGAGACGTATTCGGGCTTGTCCCCGGTGGATTCCAAAACCGGATCAGCCAGACAGACCGATGCAAACAGCACGAGGGCCGTCCCCAGGCTCAAACAGGCCTGTATCCATTTCATCCATGTCCGGTTCTCCGGCTCCATCCTTGATATTTTTTGCTTATTCATCTTTGTCCTTATCTTTACCAGGTCCTGCCTGTCCGGTGAGTTCAGGGGCCTCTGCTTTTGAGGCCTTTTTTGCCGGGGCCGCTTCTGCCGGGGCCTCCGGTGCTTCCTCGTCCAATGCGTCATCCCCCGGCGTTTCCTCCTCCGGCGAAGGAGCCTCCTGCGGGGTGGGCTCTGGGGCCCGGGGCTGAACCGCCGGCCTTGCCGGAGCCCTGCCCGCCGGAAGGGCGGTTTCGACCGTCATGTCCAGGCGCTGCTCCTCTCCATTGTATTCCAGGATGACATGGTCCTTGGACACCGCCTTGAGCAGGGCGCCCTGGACGGCATCGCCAACGGTGTAAAATTCCTGTTTTTTGGTTTTTTTATCCTCAATCACGGCATGGACCTGGGGAAGGCCCGTCACCGTCCCCCTCAGCGTGAGTTGAAGAGAGGTGAGCTTCATCGTTTCCGGTGTTTTGGCCGGGTTTTTTACGGAAGGCCCTTTGGTCGCCGCATCGTCCGTCAGGACACGAAACAGGTTTCTGGAGCCGATGACGCTATACTGCCGTTTAAAAGAATCAGCGGGTTTCTTTTTATTGCCTGCCTCAAGGGCCGGGGGTGTTCCGGCCGCCTCCTGTGACGGCGGGGCGGTCTCCATACCGATCCGCTGATAGGCGGTCTCCACCACCAGGGCCGCAGCCAGGGTCAGGAGGATGAGATGAAGGAGGATGAACAGATATTTCATGGCTTATCTGAATCCTATCTCGGGATGGCGGAGTGTGCCGGATATGCTGATGGGAATCCCCTTGCCCGGCGTATCCCGGAAAAGATCCTTCACCGAGGCCAGGGTGCTGAGTTTTGAAACAAAGGAAGGACCGGGATTCAATTGGCCTTTCAGCCGGATATCCAAGGGTTCCGCCGTGGATACCTCGCCTTCCAGGTCCAGGCTCATGAGGGCCCCCGGGCCGAGCATTTGGTAAGGGTCATCTGTTTGTTTTCCAGGGTGAATTCCAGCTCCACCCGGGTAAATTCCAATTTGGACAGGCCCAGTTTTTCAGCCTCGGGATTCCCCGGCAAATCGGCTGTAAAATTCAGCAATACCAGGCCGGCCCTGGATGAATTCTGAGCTTTCAGATATTCATACCGGCCTCCGGCGTCAAAGGAGAGCTTCATCTGATATGGGTCCGTCTGATAGGGAAACTCCCTGACCCGGATATGGGACAAATCCATGTCCAGGGAGGCGAATTCCTTCCGGGAAAAGAACACCTGCCGGAGATTCCCCCTGACCTGTCCCTGGTTGATCTCCGCCTTGAAGGTCAGATCCTTCAGGGGGCTGAAAAGCGAGGTCAGGGAGAGGTCTATCCTCATGGTTTCCGGTTTGACCGGGGGAAATTGGAAAAGGGTCCATCTGCCGCCGGAAAGGTCAAGACCGGCGGGAAAGACCGGCCCGGCCGCGTCCAGATCCAGGCGAACCCCGCCCAGGGCCCGTGCCGTAAAATTAGTTATCCCCCTGGCCGCTTCTTTTCCGGAAAAGGACAAGGGCGAAAAACACCAGGGCCGACAGGAAATACAGGCCGTAGAGGAGAACCGGTTTGGGCGTCATTTTCACGAGGCCCCCTTTAAGATCAGGGTTTCGGCATCAAAGACCGCATCCAGCCGGTCCCCTTTTTTTCCGGTTTTGGACAGGGACAGGGAGGTGATCAACACCCCGTCCGGCGAGGTTTCAATCCGGTAAAGAAAATCCATCAGGCCTTTCAGGTGGACTTCCTCTATCTTGACCTTGACCCTGGAAATGGTATAACCGGTTTTTTCCATATCCTGGGTGGAGGGCTTCATATAAGCCACATTTTTTTTAACCCCGCTTTTTTCCGCCTGGGTGTCCAGGAAAGAAAACAGGGTAAAGTCCCCGGGTCTTTTTTTCCAGGATGTTTTTTTGCTGATCCAGGGCCAGGGAAAGGTCCTGGAAGGTTTTTTGAAGGGTTTTCATCTGACCCACGGCCTCGTCCTGG
>JAAUSZ010000119.1 GCA_012031875.1 Desulfobacula sp. | reverse complement strand
ACCATGATAGCCTTTGCCGGACAGCCGGGAAAAAGAAGAGGCCCTTTTTGCCAAAGCCTCGGTAAACCAGGAATTAAACCGGTTTTCACGCACCCGGACAAGCCCCTGATCCTGGTCCTTTGCCGCCCGGATAAGCGAAAGAATATCCAGGGCCTGGTAAAGGCCTATGGTGAAGATGCAGAACTCCAGGCCATGGCCAATCTTGCCGTCTTTGCCGGTATCCGGAAGGATATTTCCGAAAAGGAGGAAACAGAGCGGGATGTCCTGACACAGATGCTGCTGTTGATGGATAAATACAATCTCTACGGGAAAATGGCCATTCCCAAGCAACATGATTTTGAGCATGAGGTTCCGGAACTCTACCGGATTGCGGCGGAAAAACGGGGGGTCTTTGTCAACCCGGCCCTGACGGAGCCCTTTGGCCTGACCCTGCTGGAAGCCCTTGCCTGCGGCCTGCCCATCGTGGCCACCCATGACGGCGGCCCAAGGGATATTGTTCACAACTGCCAGACCGGAACCCTGGTGGATCCAACGGATACCGCGGCCATTGCCTCCGCCGTAAAGGATATTATTGTCCATCCGGACAAGTGGAATTTATTTTCAAAAAACGGCATCTTAAACACCCGGAATTTCTATTCCTGGGAAAATCATGCCAGAACCTATTGCGGCGAGGTGAAAGAGATCTGCCGCCAATATGAAAAATCATTTATAACCGCCATTGAACCCCGGCATCGCATCGGCAAACGGTTGGCCAAACTGGACTATATGGTGGTCACCGATATTGACGACACCCTTTTGGGGGGAGATCCGGAAGATCTCAGGGACCTGATGGCCCTGCTGGAAAAAAATGCAGCGCATATAGGCTTTGCCGTGGCCACCGGAAGGGTATTTGAATCGGCCCTGGATATTCTCAAGACCCAGGGGGTGAGAATACCGGATATCATTGTCTCCGGCGTGGGCAGCAGGATCAGCTACGGCGATTCCCTGGACCATGACAAGGGCTGGGAAACCCATATTTCCAAAAGCTGGGATCCGGAACTCATTGCCATGCGGCTCAAAGAGATTGATTTTATCCGCCTCCAGCCCCCAAATGTTCAAGGACCTTACAAGCTGAGTTATCTCATGACGCCTGGAAAAGACCGGCTGGCAAGAATCCACCATGTCCTGACCAAAAACAGGTTTCGATACTCCCTGATCTATTCCCAGGATCAATACCTTGACATCCTTCCCTACCGGGCTTCCAAGGGAAAAGCGGTGCGATACCTGAGCTATAAATGGGAAATCCCGTTGCGTAATGTCCTGGTCTGCGGTGATTCGGGAAATGATGCGGAAATGATTAAGGGTGAGCCTCTGGGAGTTGTCGTGGGCAATTATAAACCTGAGCTGGAACCCTTAAAATCCGCTAAACGCATTTATTTTGCACAAAAGCCCCATGCCGGCGGAATCACGGAGGGTATCCGCCATTATCAGTTCATTCAAAAATCAAAGGGGATGGCGCCCAATGACAATTAAAAACAAAATTCAATTGATTACGTATCCTGACAGTTTAGGGATCAACCTGCCTGAATTGCATTACGTGCTTCGTAAATATTTTTCCAAGGCCATCGGCGGGGTTCACCTGCTCCCCTTTTATCCGTCCTCTTCAGACAGAGGGTTTGCGCCCCTGACCTATGACGAAGTGGACCCGGCCTTCGGCACCTGGGACGATGTGGAGAAAATCGGCCGGGACTTTGACCTGATTATTGATTTCATGGTCAATCATATCTCCCGCCAGTCTGTTTTTTTTCAGGATTATATTGCCAAGGGGGCCGGCAGTGAATACGCTGATATGTTCCTCAGTTTTAATAAACTGGCGCCCAAGGGCTGGGTAAGGGACGAAGACCTGGCAAAGGTCTATACCCGGAAACCCCGGCCGCCCTACCAGACCCTGGAACGGCCCGACGGGAGCCTGGAAAAAATCTGGTGTACCTTTGACAATGAGCAGATTGACCTGGATTATAATTCGCCTAAAACCCAGGAAGTCATGCGCAAATTTCTGATCCGGCTGGCAAGGAACCGGCCCAAAATGATCCGCCTGGATGCCGTTGCCTATACCACCGTAGAGGTGGGAACCAATTGTTTTTTCCTGGAACCCGGGATCTGGAGACTCCTGGAATGGTTCAACGATTATACCTCAGCCTTTGATACCCAGATCCTGCCTGAAGTCCACGAGCATTATTCCTATCAGCTCAAACTGGCGGAAAAAGGATACTGGTGTTATGATTTTGTGATGCCCATGCTGGTTCTCCATTCCCTTTACATGGGCAAGACCCGGTCCCTTAAATCCTGGCTGAAAAAATGTCCGAGAAAACAGATCACCACTTTGGATACCCATGACGGCATCGGTGTGGTGGATGTTGTGGATATGCTGAATCCGGAGGAGATAGAGCAGACCCTTGAAAGGCTCTATGAGCAGGGCTCCAATGTAAAGAAGACCTATTCCGGGCCCGACTACCAGAACCTGGATGTCTACCAGGTGAACTGCACCTATTATTCAGCCCTGGGCTGCAATGATGACGCCTATATCGCCGCCAGAACCATCCAGTTCTTTTCACCGGGCATCCCCCAGGTCTATTATGTGGGACTGCTGGCAGGCGAAAATGATATTGAGTTGCTGGAAAAGACAAAGCTGGGCAGAAACATCAACCGTCACAATTATACCATTGAAGAAATCCGGGAAGCCATAAAAAAACCCGTGGTTCAAAGGCTTTTAAGGCTCATGGAGTTTCGCAACAGCTATCCTGCGTTTAACGGAGAATTTACCCTTTTTAAATCCAAGGATACTGAGTTACATCTGGAATGGACCCTGAAGAAGCATACGGTCACCGCCCATATCAATGTTAAAACCTATGCCATAAAAATCACCTATACGGACCCGGTTGCTTCCCGTTTAGTGGAATTTCATGCATAACCGGATATCTTTCCTCCCGGGAGACGAGGCCTTTGTAAGGCCCCAGCAGGGCCTCATACCGTTGATGGTAATATTCCGGCAGGACCTTTGATTCCCCCTCATGAAAGGCCCTGAATCCCCGGTCGGTTTTCAGGAGCGAGAGTATCCGCCCCATGGTCCGGAGCATGAGCCTCAGGCTCAGGTTCCGGAGGGGGTGATAGGCTTTGAATATCCTGTTTTCACTGGTCCTGACGGCCTCTGCCAGGATACCGAAGGAGGTCATATGGCTGAAAATCTCCATGAGTTTTTCATAAAATTGGACCGGGGTATAATTTTTCACCGTGGTGGCCAGATAGGGCTTGCAGTAAAAGGTAAAGGGCAGGGCGGAGAGTATCCGCCCCCCTTTCAGATATCTGTCAAACAGCGGGGTTCCGCCGAAGGGGGCCGGGATGTTCAGGGAATGGGCCACATAGGGGGTCCGGGTGATGAATTCCTTGTTTAAACGGACCGGGTCATCCCCTTCGTCCGTATCCAGCCCGAACAGGAGATTGGCCTGGATGACGGGAATATATTGATGGATGAGATTGAACCGGTCTACCACCTCATGGAGCTTTTCCCCGGCAGACAGCGCCGGCTTGATCCCTGCCTTTTTCGAATAGGCGCTCCAGGACTCGATGCCCGGAATCACGCAGAGGCATCCCGCCTTTTTAAGGCGTTTGAGCCTGTCCTCGGTCAAAGAATTTAAGGAGCCTTCCGTGAGAAACCATCGCTTTCCGGGATGTGGAATCTTTTCAATGACGGTCATGATCTCATCAAATTTCACCCCGAAATTAGGGTCATAAAAATTAATCCTGACCCCTGGAAAATGCCGGGCCGCAAACAACAGGTCCTGTTCAACGCTTTCAAGGGGCAGGGGGGTGTAGGGATTGTTCCAGTCCACACAGAAGTCGCAGCCGTAGGGACAGCCGGTGCTGGAAAGAATGGGGATGAAGGAAAAGGGCGTGGGCCTGGATTTCCAGAAGCTGGCAATCCGGATTTCCGGCAGCCGTTCCTCAATGCCGGGCAGTTCCCTTAACCGGCGTTGGGTGGTCACCACCGCGTTTCTCGGAAAATCCCTTAAAATTTCCCTGACCAGGGTTTCGTCGCAGTCCCGGACCACCACGTCAAAGAACCCCAGGGCGTCGGACGGAAACTGTTTGGCGTGGGGACCGCCAAGGACGGTCAGAATGCCGGGCCTTCTCATTTTTAAAGCTTTGGCCAGGGCATAGGCGAGACCGCTGCCCCTGGAAAAACAGGAAAGGAAAACCGCATCCAGATCATGGGGAAGCAGCTTTAAAGGGTCTTTTTGCCCATAATAGGTGGCGTAACAGACATCATGCCCGAGTTTCCTGCACCAGACACTCACGACCTGGGGCATGATGCCGGCATATTGCTTGACCACGGCATAGTCATGGGGCATCCCGGCAAGGGAGCCCCGGGCATCTTCGCACAACAGATCCAGAACACCGATTTCATTGCAGGCCTGCCCCTTTTTTACTAGATTCATAAATGAGTAAAAAACATTTCGCCTTTTGACGTATCAAGTTTATTTTAAAAAATCAATAAAAGACCATTGCCTGCCGCTCATCTTTATATCCGGCATTTCATCCCCTCATTTTTACCCCTGGTCTCAACGGGGTTGTGTTCAGCCGCCATGCTGCTAAAATCAGAAGGCATCAGGATAGCCTGATCATGATAACCCCTTAACGGAAAGGAGAAACAAAATGAACCCTTTGACGCTTCTGATCTTTCTGGCCGCGGTCCTGGCTGCTGCGCCCTTCCCGGCCGCCTTGGCCGGGGACCCCGGAACCGGGGAACTGACCCTCATCATCAAGGGTTTTGAGAATTCAAACGGCACCGCCAGGGTGGCCCTGGTCAATTCCAAAGAGAATTTCAGCCAGGCCACGCCCTTTAAGGGCTATATCTTTCCCATCGTCAACGGCCGGTCGTGGAAACCCTTACCCTTCCCTGCGGGGAATACGCCGTCAAGGTCTTTCACGATGAAAACGGCAATGGCGAACTGGATAAACGGGTTTTCGGCATTCCCGCGGAAGCCTACGGATTTTCCAATGACGCCCGGGGGACCATGGGGCCGCCTGAATATGAAAAAACGGCCTTTCAACTGGATTCCACGGGAAGAGAACTCGTCATCCATGTCCAATAACCCTGATCAAAAAGGAGACTTCCATGAAACAGACCGTATCCCGCCGAGATTTTATGAAGACCCTGGTCATGGCCTCCAGCGCGGCGGCCATAGACTGGGCCGGCTTTGGAAAACCGGCCCGGGCCATTCCCGGTAAAACGGAATTTCCGGTGGTGGTGATCGGCGCCGGGCTCGGGGGGCTTGTGTCGGCCGCCTATCTGGCCCGGCACGGCTTTGACGCCACCCTCCTGGAGCAGCATGCAATTCCGGGCGGGTATGCCACCTCCTTTGACCGGGGCGGGTTTACCTTTGACGTGTCCCTGCACGCCACCGTTGCCGAACATGCCATGCCCCAGGCCATCCTGTCCGATCTCGGCATCTGGGACAGGCTCAGGACGGCCTATACCCCGGAACTCCGGCGGATCATCACGCCCGAATTTGACGTGACCCTGCCGGCCAAGAATCCGGAGGGGGTTAAAAAAGAACTGTCCCGGGTTTTCCCCCATGAAACCAAGGGCATCTATGGTTTTTACGGGGAGATGGAGCAGGTCATTGCCGAACTCTGGGAAGGCAAACGCTTTGATACGTCCATGATGGCCCGGCTTGAACCTCTGACCCTGGAGCAGTGGATGTCTCGGCATGTCAAGGACCCGGGCCTCAAATACTGCCTGGGTATTTTTTCAGGCTATTACGGGCTCCGGCCGGAAAGTCTCAATGCCCTGTTCTATGCCGTGGCCACGGGCGAATACCTGGTCCACGGCGGGCAGTATTACAAGGCAAGGTCCCAGGATCTGAGCAATGCCCTTGCCGGATGCATTGAGGCCAACCATGGAAAAATATATTATCACACCGAGGCCGGACAAATCCTCCTGGATCAGAACCGCCATGTCTCCGGGGTCACGGATAAAACCGGCAGGACCTTCCCGGCCAGGGCCGTCATTGCCAATTGCAGCATCCCGGCCCTGTTCAATCATCTGCTGCCCGGAGGCGTCATCCCCCCGGAATTTGACCGGGAGGTGAAAAAAAGGCAGGTCTCCCTTTCCAGCTTTATCGTCTTTCTGGGCCTGAATAAACCAGTCCCCCAGGTCCGGGACTATGAAATCGAACTTACGGAATCCCATGATCCCTACGGCGATCTCTTATCCCCGAAAGCTGATCCTGCGGAATCCCCCATCGGCATTACCATTTACGACAACCTGTTCAAGGGTATTCCCCTCCCGGAAAAACCACCCTCACCCTGATGTGCCTGTCGGATTTTGAACCCTGGAAAAAATTTGAGGCCGGTTATTTCAACAACCAAAAAGAAGCCTACCACAGGGAAAAGGAAAGGATTGCCGGGCGGTTTATCCAGCGGGTGGAAAAGGCCCTGATCCCCGGCCTTTCCGGCATGATCGAGGTCATGGAAACGGCAAGCCCCCTGACCAATCTGTTCTACACTAAAAATCCGGGAGGGGCTGTTTACGGCTTTGACCGGAACCTGCCGCAATTGAACTCGAAAACGCCGGTCAAGGGACTTTATCTGGCCTCGGCCTGGTCCCACGGCGGCGGATACACGCCGGTCATGATGGCGGGAAGGGAGGCTGCAGAAGCTGTTTTAAAGGATTTTCAGGGCTAAGCAAAACCGCAACTTCCCCTTGAATCTTGGGCCAAGGCCTGTTATGGTGATCAGAAGTTCATGCGCTCTTGCTGAATATGACATCCATACAAGAGGGAATCATGACCGCGTCCATACAACATCTGCGAAAATTCGTGGCCCCGGAAATCATTTTCGGAAACGGTTCAAGACACCTGGCAGGACAGTATTGTAAAAAATTTCATGTCCAAAGGCCCGTCATTGTGACGGATAAGGGCGTCATGGATGCGGGATGGACCCGCCAGGTGGAAGAGCGCCTGGCCATGGAAAACCTGGATTATGTGGTCTTTTCCGATGTGAGCCCCAACCCCAGAGCCGCGGAGGTGATGAAGGGGGCCCGGATTTATGACCGGGAACACTGTGACGCCATTGTTGCCGTGGGCGGCGGCAGTCCCATGGATTGCGCCAAAGGGATCGGCATCGTGACCTCAAACCCAGGCCATATTCTGGATTACGAGGGGGTGGACCTGATTTCCAATCCCCTGCCGCCCATGATCTTTATCCCCACCACGGCCGGAACATCCGCGGATGTGTCCCAGTTCTGCATCATCAATAATATTGAGGAGCGGATCAAGATCGCCATCATCAGCAAAATCGTCATCCCGGATATCGCACTCATCGACCCGGAAACCACCCTGACCATGGATCCCTACCTGACCTCGTGTACCGGTATGGATGCCATGGTTCATGCCGTGGAGGCCTTTGTATCCACAGCAAGCTCCAAAATCACGGATATCCATGCCCTTGAGGCCCTCCGCCTGTTAAGCCTCAACCTGCCCCGGGTCGTTGAAACCCCCGGCGATATGGCTGTCCGGGAAAATATCATGCTGGCCAGCATGGAGGCAGGACTTGCTTTTTCCAATGCGGTTCTCGGGGCTGTCCACGCCATGGCCCACAGCCTGGGCGGGTTCCTTGACCTTCCCCACGGGGAATGCAATTCCCTTTTGCTGGAGCATGTGGTGAACTTCAACCATGATGCCGCGCCCGAACGGTTTGCGGTTATCGCAACAGCCCTTGGCATGGACCTCCGGGGGAAAGGCCCGAAAGATGTTAAAAAGGCTCTGTTTGAGTATATCCGAGGGCTCAGGTATTCCCTGGGAATTTCAAAAAGCCTGGGCCGGGTCAGCGTCAAATCCTGCGACATCCCTGATCTGGCCCGGAACGCGTCCAAGGATGCCTGCCTTTTGACCAATCCGCGAAAAGCCGGCCAACGGGATATTGAAGTCATTTATGAAGAAGCCCTCTGATCCCCCGCCTTCAGAAGAAGAAACCTTTGCCCGGCTCATCGGCCTGGGTGAAAAATCCCTTCAGAAAAGCTATTTTCCCCAGCTTCAGAAAAAAATCCGGGAACTGGAAAAAAGCGAGCGCCAATACCGGCTCCTGGCGGAAAATGTGACGGATGTCATCTGGCTCCTGGATCTGAACTGCCGGTTTCAATACCTCAGCCCGTCCATCCGGAAAATGAGCGGGTTCTCCCCGGAAGACCTGGCGGGCCGGTCCCTGGACAGGCTCCTGACCCCGGATTCGGCCAAACGGTTTATGGACGAAATCGCACCGGCTTTCAAGGACAGGGGTCCGTCCGAAGGGCTGAAAAAGGAATTGGAACTGCAGCAGGCCGGTAAAGACGGGAGCCTGAAATGGATTGAGGTGGTGATCTCCGTCTTTTTTCACACGCCCGGGAAAGAAGCCCTCATCTTAGGCCTTGCCAGGGATATCACGGCCCGGAAAGCGGCTGAGCAGGAAAAAATAAAGATGCAGGAGCAACTGACCCAGGCCCAGAAAATGGAATCCATCGGCATCCTTGCCGGCGGCATTGCCCACGATTTCAACAACCTTTTAACCATTATCAACGGGTATGCGGACATGGCCCTGGAAGACCTGAACGAGGACCACCCGCTTTATAAAAAAATCACGGCCATCCGGCATGCGGGAAAACGGGCCGAAATCCTGACCCGGGAATTGCTGGGATTCAGCCGGAAACAGATCTACCGCCCCATGGCTCTGAACATCAATGGAACCCTGTCCTCTCTTTATAAAATGCTGGGCCGGCTCATCGGGGAGGACATCAGCGTTGAAATGAAGCTTGAGGACAGGATTGATTCCATCAGCGCGGACCAGGCCCAGATCGAACAGATCTTTACCAATCTCATGATCAATGCCAGGGATGCCCTGAAATCCGTATCTCCGGAAGGGCAAAAAAAACGGATCACCATTGAAACCGGCCAAACCGCCTTTGATGCCGACACCATCAAACGGGTCAACCTGGATGCCCCCGGACCCTATGTCTTTTTTTCCGTCTCCGACAACGGCATCGGCATGGGCCGGGAATTATTAGCCCGGATATTTGAACCCTTCTTTACCACCAAGGCCAAGCATGAGGGCACGGGACTGGGCCTGTCCCTGATCTACGGCATTGTCAAACAGAACCGGGGCGGGATTCAGGTCTATTCGGAAGAGGGCCGGGGAACCCTGTTTAAAATTTACTGGCCTGCTTTCCGGGGGGCCGGAAAAACAAAACCCTCCCGGCCGGAAACCGTCATTGAAAACCTGTCGGGAAAGGAATCCGTCCTGGTGGCGGAGGATGACGCGGATGTCTGCCGGTTTGCCGCCAATTGCCTTTCATCCCTGGGATATGAGGTCCACAAAGCCTTTGACGGAGAAGAAGCCCTGGCCTTTCTCCATGAAGGGAAAAAGCCCGTGGACCTCATCATCACGGACCTGATCATGCCGAACCTGGGCGGGAAGGCCCTGGCAAAAAAGGCCCTGGCCCGTTTCCCGGGGATAAGGATCATCTATGTGTCCGGGTATACGGATAACCATATTGTCCACGACGGTCTTCTGGAACAGGGGATTAATTTTCTCCAGAAGCCCTATTCCCAGCAGGATCTGGCAAGGATGGTCCGCAAGGTGCTGAACCGGCCGGTATCCCGGCCTGAAAAAAAACCCCGAATTCTCTGAAACTCCCGGAGGCGTATGGAAGATCAAACCCGGCTGCAAACCATCCTGATGAACATTGCAGCCCAATATATAAACATCGGGCTGGCCGAAGTAGAAGATACGCTGAGTCTGACCCTGGGTGAAATGGCGGCCTTTGTTGAGGCTGACCGGGCTTATATCTTCGACTATGACTGGAATGCGGGGACTTGCAGCAATACCTATGAATGGTGCAGCAAGGGAACAAGCCCTGAAATCGAACATCTTCAGGATGTCCCGCTGGACGGCATCCGCCAATGGGCAGATGCCCATAAAGGCGGCAAAACCATGTATATTCCGGAGGTATCGGCCCTGCCGGAAGGCGACGGTGTCCGGCAAATTCTTGAACCCCAGCAGGTGAAGAGCCTTATCGCCATTCCCATTATGGATAAGACGCATTGCACCGGCTTCATCGGCTTTGATTCCGTCAAAACACACCATGTTTATTCTGAAAAGGAAAGATCCCTGCTCCTGTTATTTGCCGAAATGATCGTCAATGTCCGAAACCGCCAAAAATCAGACCAGGCATTGCAGAACTATTCAGCAGAACTGGAAACCAAAAATATCCAGTTGGACAATGCCCTGGCCCTGGCTGAAGCGGCCCGCAAAACAAAATCCGAATTTCTGGCCAATGTGAGCCATGAGATCAGAACCCCGATGAACGCCATCATCGGATTTACGGACATGCTTGAAAAAACCGGATTGGACAAACAGCAGCAGGGCTATGTCCTTAAAATCAACCGGGCCGCAGATGACCTGCTTAAGATCATCAACCGGCTTTTTGATTTTTCCAAGATGCAGGACAGAACCCTGGTCATTGAAAAAAGAGATTTCAACCTGGACGAGGTTCTGAAAAAGGCGACCCGGACGGCAGAAAAAAAAGCCCGGGAAAAAGGGATAGGATACACTCTGGAAAAAGATGCCGCGGTCCCGCCTTTTCTTAAGGGAGATCCGACAAGGCTTGGCCAGGCCATCCTGAATCTTGTGGACAATGCCGTCAAATTCACGGAAAAAGGAGAGATCCGGATAAGGGTCCGGTGTGAAGGACAGGATAAAAATAAGGTGAGCCTGGGGTTTTATATTGAAGACACCGGCATCGGGATGACCGAAGCGCAGACCGGGCGGCTTTTTTGCCCCTTTACCCAGGCCGACGCCTCTGTCACGCGGAAATACGAGGGGATGGGGCTTGGTCTGGTCATTGTGAAAAACAGTATTGAGCTGATGAACGGCAACATCTCTGTTCAGAGTGAACATGGAAGGGGCAGTTGTTTTTGTTTTTTCATCCCTTTTGAAAAAGGGGACCCGGCCGGAGCGGGCCGGACGCCGGGAATTGACGCCGAAGAGACAAAGATATCACCTCCGGGGAAAACAAAGCCCCTGCTGTCGCCTAAGGCCCTGAAAGAAAAAATGGCGGTGCTGAGAGACCTTCTGGAAGGATATGATACCGCTTCCGTCGACCTCATTGAACAGATAACGGATTCTGCCTCAAAGGCAGGCATGGAAAAAGAAATCCTGGATTTGGAAAAAAAGGCCGCGGCTTATAATTTTGATGCGGCCCTTGAAATCTTGAATAAAATTTTGAAAACCCCGGATTCTGTATAAGGAAAAATTATGTACACGGTATTGGTGGTGGATGACATTGTGGAAAATATAGATGTCCTGACGGGAATTTTAAAGGCAGACTATCATATCAAAGCCGCAACAAACGGGAAAACAGCATTGAAGGTGGCCCAAAAAACCCTGCCGGACCTTATCCTTCTGGACATCATGATGCCGGAAATGGACGGATATGAAGTGTGTGCGGCCCTGCAAAAAAATCCTGTCACAAAAGCCATTCCCGTGATATTTGTAACTGCAAGGGACCAGGTCGTTGATGAAGTCGGCGGCTTTGAAGCCGGTGCGGTGGATTATATCAACAAGCCCATAAACCCCGTCATCACCAAGGCAAGAATAAAAACCCATATTGCCCTGTCGGATCAGAAAAAGGCCCTTGAAATACAGGTCACAGAAAAAACAAAGGAGATCCATGAGACACGGCTTGAGATCATCCGGAAACTCGGGCGGGCCGCCGAGTATAAGGACAATGACACCGGGCTTCATGTGGAAAGAATGAGCCGGTATGCCTACCTGATTGCCAAGGCTTACGGGTTAAACGAACATCTGTCGGACCTGCTTTTGAATGCTTCGCCCATGCATGATATCGGTAAAATAGGGGTGCCGGACACCGTGTTGAAAAAGCCGGGAAAACTCAATGAAGAAGAATGGCGGATAATGGCGGAACATACACGGATCGGCGGGCGCATCATCGGCGAGTCAAAGACGGAATTGCTGTCCATGGCTAAAATTGTTGCCGAACAGCATCATGAAAAATGGAACGGCAAGGGGTATCCCGAGCAGTTGAAAAAAACAGAAATCCATCTTTTTGCAAGGCTGACCGCGATTGCCGATGTTTTTGACGCCCTGACCAGTAAAAGACCCTATAAAGAGGCCTGGACAACGGAAGATGCCGTAGCCCTCATCAAAAATGAAAAGGGCCGTCATTTTGATCCCAAAGGGGTGGATGCCTTTATGGCTGCGCTGCCTGGGATAATGGAAATAAAAAATAATTTTTCCGAATAGGGGAAACCTGTTCGGATTGATATTGATTCACAAAAAAACAGGACATCATCCCGGAGCGGAGGCTATGGACGGCGCAGTAGAACTCTATACGAAATTAAAATCCTTTAAGGTCAGAGAAGGGCTTTCCAGGATGGACGGAAACGCGGATCTGTATATCCGGATTCTCAAATCCTATGCAACTAGTTTTAAAGATACCGTCAAAAGAATGAATCAATACGGAAATGCCGGAAAAATACCGGACCTTCTTCAGGAACTCCATGCACTGAAGGGAACCGCGGCCAATCTGGAGTCAACGGAAGTTCACAGGCTTGCGGTATCTTTGGAACAGGGGGTTAAAGCAGGCAAGGATATTTTAACCTTGGACGAATTTAAAAAACTTAAAACAGCCCTTGCCATATCCTTTCAGGAAATAAACAGCCTATCGGGGGCCGATAAAAATGAAGCTCCCGGCAGCCTTCCCATGGACCGGTTGAAAAAGAAACTGTCCGCGCTGAAAGTCCGGCTGGCCGATTATGATGTGGATGCCATGGATATCCTGGGAGAGATAAGGGACTCGCTTTGTGAAATGGGTTATGAAAAAGAGGTGATGGAACTGGAAGAGAAAACAAGTATCTATGACTTTGACGGGGCCCTGGCGCAATTTGCAAAAATGGAGCAACAGATAAAACAGTAATGGCCAATCAAATAAAAAAATCACCGGACCGCCTGGATACGGCCAGATCCCTTTTAAAAAAATTCACGGAAATGAAAACCATTCCCTCCATTGCCACCCGCCTCGTCCATATGCTGGAAGATGAGAACAGCACCTTTCAGGAATTTGAAGAAGTGATAAAAATGGACCCGACCCTTGTTTTAAGGGTGCTGAGGCTTGTCAACAGCGCCTATTACGCCTTGCGGACCAAAATCACAAGCGTTTCCGAGGCTGTTGCCTTCATCGGGATCGACAACCTGAGAAATTTAATTGTGATTGATGCGCTCAAGCATTTATTTTCAAAAGCCTCCGGGAATGAAAATTTTTCAAGAAATCGATTATGGCTCCATTGCGCTACCGTCAGCATCTGCTGCCAGATGATCTCTGAAAGGTTGTTCACCCAAAAAGGAGAGGATGCCTTTTTATGCGGGATCCTCCATGATATCGGGTTAATTGTTGAAGACCAGGTGGCGCCGGACCTGTTCCGGGAATTCTGCAGGACCTGTAACCCTGAAAAGCAGGTGATCACCGACCAGGAATATTTCATCATGGGCACGGACCACCAGGCCATCGGGGCCTTGCTGGCCGAGGACTGGCGCTTATCCGACGATATCCGGCAAAGCATTGGCCGGCATCACCATTTTATGACGGATGTGGCGCCGGAAAGCCTTTCCGGCATATTGCAGATTTCAGAGTACCTGGTTTTCCGGTTAAGGGTGTCTGCCTTCCCGGAGATCACCATGGCGCTGTCCCCCCCCCTGCTTCTTCATATGAAAGGAAATATCAGGGAATACAGGGCCATTGCCGAGGATTTGCCGGAAGAACTCCGGAAAGCCAAAGAAATCTATAATCTGGAGACCGACTAGGCAGATGGATATTTTTGATGACCTTGCACCGGATATGAACGGGAGTCCTCTTTTTCTTCGCGTTGTGGCGAAATATTTACCCCAATACGATTTCACCATCATCTCCGCGGATGGCGGGCGGGTCTCTTTAAACAAGCCCATGGATCTTGACCCGGATTTTGAAACCGCGCTGTGGGAAAAAACAAAACCGGCGGGGGAGTCCCTTTCGCGGGGCAAGGGCAATGCCTGGGTTCATTCACTGTACCTGGAGAAAAGGCAAAGCCTTATGATCTGCACCCTGCCGGAAACAGAAGAGATTGCCGCGGCCCGGAAACACATCCTCACCGTGGTCCGGTTGTGTTCCGAAGTATTTGATAAGGACCGGCTGCTGGCTGAAGGAAAAGAGCTGTTACAGATTCATAAAAAACAGCGGGACAGGAAAATACGGGTTCTGGAAAGAAAATATGAAGAGATTCTGATTAGAAATCAGGAACAGAGCGCTGAATATTCAAAATTACTGAAATCGGAAATCAAGCGCCAAACGGCTGAGCTAAGAAAAACCAACAAGGCCCTGGCCCTGGCAAAGGAAAAGGCCGAGGCCGCCAATATCGCCAAAGGCAAATTCCTTGCCAATATGAGCCATGAAATCCGCACCCCCATGAATTCCGTGCTGGGATTTTTAGAACTGATCCTTGAAGACCCGTCCATTAAGGGAAGTATCCGGCAGCAGTTATCCATTGCCCACAATTCCGCCCGGGGGCTCCTGGCTCTGATAAGCGATATCCTTGATGTCAGCAAGCTGGAAAGCGGTATGCTGATTTTAGAAAAAAACCCTTCAGATTCCTGGAATTAATCAAAAAGGCCATGGATACCATGGCCATAGAAGCCCA
>JAAUSZ010000118.1 GCA_012031875.1 Desulfobacula sp. | reverse complement strand
CAGGGTTGTGATTGTTAGGTGAGGGGCGATCGCTCCATTCACTTTTGCACGGTCAGGAAATATATCTGTAGGGTGCGTCACGCCGCACCCTACAACTCTTTTATGGCGACTCTGGGTATACCTGTGGAGTTGCCTATACTCGTAGCCGATAGCCAACCCCTCGAACGGTTTCAATGCGATCGCCCCCAACTTCTTTCGCAGGTGCCCGACATAAACATTGACAATGTTGGTGCCAGGGTCGTAGTCATATCCCCAAATGCGATCGAGAATTTGTTCGCGGGTGAGAACTTGCATGGGATGGCGCAGAAAAAATTCTGCCAGGAGAAATTCACGAGCGGAGAGTTCAATGGGGCGATCGCCCACCCACGTCTGTCGGGTCAACAGGTTAAGCGTGATGTCAGCTACCTGCAATGAAGTGTCTGGCTGAACGCGGGGCAAATGATTGCGAAGCTGTACCCGAATGCGAGCCAGCAGTTCCTCAAAGCTGAAGGGTTTGGTGATGTAGTCATCTGCGCCGCCCTCCAGCCCTGCAACCGTGTGTTCCACGCCATCCCGTGCTGTGAGGACAACGATTGGAATTGTTTGTCCCTGTCCGCGCAGGGCTTTGAGTACCGTTAACCCATCCTGATCGGGCAACCCTAAATCTAGAATCACCAGATCAAACTCTCCAGCATGGCTGATTTGCAGCGCTTCTCGTCCGGTGTTAACGGCGATGGTCGTGAAGCCGTGTGCCTGTAGCCCAGATTCTAGAAAGTCGATGATGCGGAGATTGTCTTCGATGATTAGAATCCGACTCATGAATTGTGGCTGGAGTAGCGTCAAGGGGAATCACAATAGTAAAGGTGCTACCTTTACCAGGACGGCTAGAAAGCTCGACCCAACCGCCGTGAGCGTGGGCGATCGCCTCCACGATGGAAAGCCCCAACCCATGATTTTCGCCCTGAGTTTTTGGTGCAGTGGTGACAAACCGTTCAAAAATACGCGTCTGATCTTCTGGGGCAATGCCTTCCCCGGTATCGCTGACCCAAATGTGAGCCTGATTTTCACGAACTGAGGAGCCAAGGGCGATCGCATCTCCTTCGTGAGTATGGCGAATGGCATTTTGCACCAGATTCATCACGGCTTGGGTGACTCGCTGGCGATCGACTCGAATAGGGCTGAGTCCCTTTGATTCTAGCTTCCACTGCCGATCTGCGAGAGGGCGCACTTTCAGATACAGTTCTTCGGTTAACCAGTCCAGTTCTTCTAGCTTGAGCGTGAGAAAGTCGGGTCGCTCTGCCTTTGCTAAAAGCAATAAGTCATTCACTAGCCGATTCATGCGATCCAGCTCGTCAATCGCCAGTGTAACGGTTTGTTCTTGCCGTTCGGGACGATACTTCAACGTTTCGAGATAGCCACGGATAACGGTAATTGGCGTTCGCAACTCGTGACCTGCATCTTTCAAAAACTCCTGCTGGCTCTCGAATGCGATCTGAAGCCGATCTAACATTGCATTAAAAGTGGTTGTGAGTTTGGCAATTTCATCGGTGCCTTCTACCGTAATTCGCTGAGTCATATCTGACTCAGTGATGGATTGGGCGGTTTCGGTTAACGTTCGCAGCGGAGAGAGTACCCGTCCTGCGGTTGTCCAGGCGAGTGCCGCTGCAATTCCCATGACTCCTAGCGTGACTGGAATAATCAGCAGTACTGCTCCATCCACCAGTTGATACACGCTGTCGGCGCAGTGAACAATCACCAGTACTCCTTGAACCTGATTGTTAACGATGACTGGCTCTGCAATGTAAAACAGCTCACCTGCTGAAGTGTTGACGCTTCCCTGTTTGGTATTGACCAACTGTCCCCAATATTGAACCAAAGTTACATCTTGAGTTAGCAACTCTGTTGGAAACAAGTCGCTGTATTGATAAACCTGACCTTGTAGGAGGGCGATCGCATAGTCATCTGCGTCCACTGGTTGATATTGCGACAGAAAAGCGTCAAAAATTGCAGCAGTCTGCTGTGCAGCGGATAAGGTAGGTTCTGGATCGTACTCTCGTGCAATTTTCTGAAACTCACCGATCTGCCGTGAAACATAGTCTTGAGACTGGTCACGAATTCGTTCATACAGAATATGGTGAGTTGCCAGAATCGATGCTACTCCAGAAAAAGCAGTGAGTAAGAAATACCAGACAAAAATTCGAGGACGTGTACTGTTGAACCATTGTCGCCATCGCTTCAGAGCAGATACAGAACTCATGACAGCCTCCTGAGTTGACGAGAGAAGAAAATTTCTAAATCATCCCGCCGTTGCTTCAAAGGTTTAACACAAGCAGGCTTCTTAAGCATATCGGAAGTTGCAACAGGATAGATCATTTGCTGTTGCAGATAGCCTATGTATTGTCGAATGGAAGAGCAGGTTACAGGTTGCGCCATGTGAATCTCACCCCTGATTAAGGTCAATAAGTGACTTTTTGAGTGCTTTGCTTGCTCTGCGCCAGAGCGATCGCACATACTTTTGCTGATCAATCATGTGCAGCACCACAAATCCTAAGAATGTGTACGCAATCCAGAAGTGTAAATCCCTTGCCAACTCTACAATAGCTGCATTCTCAGGGAAGATATCTGGCAGTGTCACCACCCAGAAGAAAGGTACATTTCCACTCTGATAGGAGTTAGAGAGGAAAAACCACTCAGGGGAACAGCTAGCATAAACAGATAAATTGCCGAGTGCAGGAGTGGGAAGAAAAACCGGAAAAGGGTTTTACGATTATAAATAGCCGCCAAACCTATTTCCATCTGTAATTCAGGCCGGGGCAGGGTGACAGAGATGCCCTGCCCCGGCTTATTTTAATGTCCGCAACAGAGGGTGAGACCGATGACCCAATACCACCGGAGCATGACTGAGAAAGAGCAGCAGGTAAGGATATGGGCCTTTCAGCAACGGCTGGAGAACAGCCGTGTGGACGGGGCCCTGATCCTGCAAAAAGCCGATATGTTCTATTATTCCGGCACGGCCCAGCAGGGCTGGCTTTATATCCCGGCCGAGGGAAGGCCTTTGCTCATGGTCTTCAAGGATTTTGACCGGGCCAAAGCCGAGTCCGGGCTGGACCAGGTGGTCTCTCTTGTCAGCCCCAGGGACATTCCCGCCACCCTAGCCGGATTCGGCTGCAAGGCCCCCAAGGTTCTGGGCCTTGAGCTGGATGTGATCTCCGCCAACCACTACCTTTTATTTGAGAAGATTTTTCCCGGTTCAACCCTCATGGACATCTCCCTGGAGATCCGGCTTCAGAGGGCCGTCAAATCCGGCTATGAGATCGGTCTCATGCGGGAAAGCGCCCGCATGGCCGACAAGGTGGCGGCAAAGGTGCCGGAGCTGCTCCGGGAGGGCTTAACCGAGATCGAATTTGCAGGCCTGCTGGAAGCCTATGCCCGGAGCCTGGGGCACCAGGGCCTCATCCGGATGCGCATGTGGGACAATGATCTTTCTACGGCCATATCATGGCCGGACCCGGGGCCGCCGTGCCTTCCTCCTTTGCCTCCCCCACGGGCGGCCTAGGCGTCAACCCCAGCATTGCCCAGGGGCCGGGGTTTAATATCATCCGACGCAATGAACCTGTTCTTGTGGATTATGTGTTTGTGCTGAACGGCTATGTCAGCGACCACACCCGGATCTTCTGCATGGGCAGGCTTCCGGACGATCTCGTGAGGGCCCACGACGCCATGCTGGAGATCCAGGCCCGGGTCAAACGGGAGGCCCTTCCCGGAAGCATTGCCGGGGATATTTATCAGATGATGATGGCCGAGGCCCAGGCCAAGGGCTATACAGACACCTTCATGGGCGCCGGGGACAGAAGAATTCGGTTCACCGGCCACGGCATCGGCCTGGAACTGGATGAATTTCCCTTCATCGCCCAGGGCCAGACCCTGGCCCTGGAAAAGGGCATGGTCATCGCCCTGGAACCCAAGGTGGTCATGCCGGGCAAAGGCGTGGTCGGCATTGAAAACACCCTGCTGGTCACGGACCAGGGCCTGGAATCCCTGACCGTCTATGATGATAAGATTACCCTGATATAGACGCCCGGCCGGGGAATTCCGAAGAAATCCCTTGAAGACAGCCGAGGAGGTTTAAAAGGATTTCAGGAATCACTGCCTTCGTATTCTCTTTTCATTACATCCCGGATGGTCTGTCTGACCTCTTTAAGCAGATCACCATATGAAATTTGCAATGTTTTTAGTTTGTCCTCAATTTCTTTATCGTTTGCAGCTCCGGAAATTGCGGCGATGTAAATAGCGCTTGCATCATTCACCAATTTCTGACTCTGTTTGTTTAATTTTTCGTTCAAGGTCTGCAAATAAAACACGGTCACCCTGATTCTTTTCAGCGATGTTCTGAGTTTATTCTGATCGGCCTCGTCTTTTAATTGTCCCGAAGAAAGGACATCCTTGTCAAAAATCAAACCGATGAAGTCGTCTACGGCTTGGGTGAGTTCTTTTTGACGGGCGGCAATCAATTCTGTCTGTATTTTTGTTTTTTCAAATGAAATCTCTTTAAATTTTTTATTTTCCAGGTATTCGTTTTGGACCCAGAAGACAACAATTGCAGCCAGCACACCCAGGACCAGTTTATCTATCAGATTGATCAGGAGTTTCCCTTTAATGGACTGGGGGTCTGTGGTATTTAATCCGTTCATCCATTCCCTTAGGGTGCGGTGCCGAATTCCCATGTTCTGCCTCCTGATTCTAAAATCCATGTCACCCTGTGAATGGGCAGAAACGCATCTGCTCTTTCATGGTGAATCCATCGGCGTTCTTCTTGCAACCGGCCTTCCCACGACATCTCCGGAAAAGGGGATTGACCGGAAGGATTCATTATTTTCCGGGTTAATCGAACCTCTGTGGTCCGGGCAGATTTCCAATCAAAAATGACAACAATGGATTTACGGTCATCGGCCGTGGTTATGGGTGCGGTCCGATAGGCATCCAAAAGTCCGAACAGACGATTTCCCAGGGATAGATTGGAATCCGGAGAAGGGAACTCTGTTTCAATGAACCCATATGCCCGTTTCCATTTCTCGACCTGATTTATTGTCAGCGGGACGCAGCCTGATGTTTCACCTTTTACATAGTCTGCATACCCGTCCGGGTTGCAGGCGTATTTTTCCGGCATGAAAATCAGAGTAAGGCTTATATCCGGCGATTCCTGGGCCGGGGACAATGAAAAAATACCCATGAGAAAAAGAAATAAAGGAACACATTTTTTCATTTTTAACCTCCTGATACGGGTTGATCCAACAGGCATCTTAGGGATGCGGTGGTTTTAGAACAGGTGGATGAGATTTTTCCCGGAACCGCTATGAAATCAGATCAGGTAAAGCCGGGGTTGAATCCCCGGCAGGGGTGATCAGCATGAAAGATTTTCAACAGGAAGACAAAGGGAATGCTCATAAATATCATATGGATAAAAAGAGAGTAAAGGAAAATATACCGGTTTTTGATTGCCCCTGCGCTATTCTTGCCAGTCAATCATATTGGCGGGCTAAAAATCCGGGCAGTTCAACAGGGGCATATTTTTTCTTGCCATGGAACGGGGTCCTCTTTTATAATTAAAAATCACCATTTTCATATTTTCCTAAAATAAAAGGAGACGATATGAACCAGGACCTTATCCATTTGTATGACCCATACCCTGAGGAGGGGATGGACCGCCGGGAGTTTTTGAAGAAACTGGCGTTTCTGGCGGGCGGAGCCGCTTCCGCCTCTGGCCTCCTGCCCTTGTTGGGCTATGACCAGGTCCGGGCGGAAACCATATCCCGCAATGATTCCCGCCTGGATGCGGGTTATCTGGACTATCCCGGCAAAACCGGTCAGATCAGGGCCTATTGGGCCGGGGAAAAAGCCGGGGGCAAAAAGCCCGGGGTCATTGTCATCCATGAAAACCGGGGGCTGAATCCCCATATCGAAGACATCACCCGGAGGATGGCCCTTGAAGGATTTACCGCCCTGGCCCCGGATGCCTTATCTCCCCTGGGGGGCACCCCTGCCGACCCGGATGGGGCCCGGGATCTCATCGGAAAACTGGACAGCGGGCAGACCGTGGACAATTTCATCGCCGCGGTTCAGTATTTGGCCACCCACCCCAAGACAACGGGCCGGGTGGGGGTGGTGGGCTTTTGCTGGGGCGGGGCCATGGCCAACCAACTGGCGGTGCGGACCCAAGACATCCAGGCGGCCGTTCCTTTTTACGGAATGCCGCCAGACCCCGCCGAGGTGCCGAAGATCAAGGCGGCCCTGCTGCTGCATTACGCCGCCCTGGACGAGCGGATCAACAAGGCTGTCCCCGACTATGAGGCGGCCCTGAAAGCCTCCCGCATTGACTACACCCTGCATATGTACGAGGGGGCCGAGCATGCCTTTCTCAATGACACCAATGCCTCCCGGTATCATCCCCAGGCGGCGGACCTGGCCTGGAAGCGGACCGTTGAATTTCTCAGGGAAAAATTAAAGACCTGACGGGGCCTTTATTATTTCAGGCAGCAGTGTTTGAATTTTTTCCCGCTTCCACAGGGGCAGGGCGCATTGCGTCCCGGCGGGGACGTCTTTTGATCCTTGCTGCGGCCTTGCCAAAGGCTTTGAACCTGTTCCGCAAAGGGCAGGCAATGGGTGAAGAATTTTTTGTAGGCCGGGCACAGATGATTGAGTGTCCGTTCTGATCCGGGGCCGGGCCGGAGCCTGTCCTTGGGACACCCCCCGTTGCAGAAGGCCAGGGCTTCACAGGTCTTGCACGGGTGGGGCAGGCCGGTATGCTTCTGCCTTCCGAAGCGTTGCAGGGAATCCCGGATGAGGGTTTCAAGGGAAAGGGCGCTCAGATTTCCCAGTTTAAACGCCGGCCTCACGAAATGATCGCAGGGATAGACATCCCCATTGGCCTCCACCACCGGGATTTCACCGCATTCCTTCCGGAAGACGCAAAGGCTGTGATCCCGGCCCGTGGCCGTTGCCAGGGCTTCTTCGATGATCTGAATCCTGGTCCGGCCGATATCATGGGCCTTCCATTCATCAAAGACGGCGCAGAGAAAGGCCCCGAATTTTTCAGGATCAACCTTGTCCGATGCGTTCACCACCGGAAGAAAACCCATATACGCCGCTCCGATATTTTTGAAAAAACGGTAAACCTCCAGGGGATGGTCCACATTATGGTGGTGGACCACACACAGGATATCATGGGGAATCCGGTATGTTTTCAGGAGGGCCAGGCCCTGCATCACCCGGGAATGGGTCCCTTGCCCCAACCGGGTGAGGCGGCACTGGTCATGGAGGCGCTGAGGCCCGTCCAGGCTCAGCCCCACGGAAAATTCCGCCTCTTTAAAAAACGCGCACCAGGCGTCATCCAGCAGGGTTCCGTTGGTCTGGATGCCGTTTTGAATCAGGATGCCTTGGGGCCGGTATTTTTTTGAAAGCCCAGGGCCCGTTTAAAAATCCAGGCCTGCCAGGGTGGGTTCTCCGCCATGCCAGGAAAAGCGGACCACCGGCCCGGGATGGGCCTGGATGTGCTGCCGGATATAGGTTTCCAGGGTCTCATCCGTCATTCGTGGGCCGGAGCCGGCCGGACCTTCGGCCGAATAATAGCAGTATCGGCAGGCCAGGTTTCAGGCATTCCCGGCGGGTTTGGCAAAGACCTGGAAATCGGTTTTAATCTTGGTGCGCGGTTTCATCTTTAATTGTCCCCTTTAAAAGGGCCAGATGACCGGAATGAAAAAAGAAGCGGCCAGGATGACGAGGATATTCAAGGGCACCCCCAGTTTGAGATAATCTGAAAACCGGTATCCGCCGGGGCCGTATACTAAAAGCTGGGTCTGATATCCGATGGGGGAGGCAAAACAGGCGCCGGCCCCCAGGCAGATGCCGACGATGAAGGGTTTGGGGTCTGCGCCGAGGGAAAACGCCGTTGACAGGGCAATGGGAAGCAAGAGGACGGCGGTGGCATTATTGCTCAAAATATGGGAGCAGAGGCTGGTCAGAAGAATGATGCCGAAAAGAACCATGCCCGGCCCCATGCCTGTGAACAGCCCCAGGAAGAAATCGGCATAGAGCCGGGTGGTGCCGGTTTTCTGCATGGCCTGGCCCAGGGCAATGGTTCCGATGATCAGCAGCAGAACGTCGGGCTGCAAAGACCTGTAAGCATCCTTGAGCCGAACGCACCCGGTGAGGGTCATGGCCAGGATCCCGGTCAACGAGCAGATCATGATATCCGCCAGCCCAAAGGTGGCCCCCAGAACCACGGCAATGAAAATAGCCATGGCGGGTCCGGCCTTTTCCCGGTCCACCATGGCGTGGTGAATATCTTCAATCACAATGAAATCCGTATTGTTCCGGATTTTGGAAAGCTTGTCCCGAGGACAGCGGACCAGGATGATATCCCCGGTTTGAAGCCTTACCTCCTGTATCTTCCGGTAGGAATAGTGGCTGAAGCGGCTTCGGACGGCAATGATCCGGATGTCCGGATCATCCTGCAGATCGGTGGACAAAAGCCGGTCTCCCAGGAGGGTGGATAAAGGCGGAACGATCAATTCAACGATGACGTCATCTTTTATCCCGCTGCCGAAGGTCAGGCCTTCCTCTCCATGGGCCGGCTCAAGCCCCTTTTTTTTCAGGCAGGACAAAAGGTCTTCGGCAGAGCCTTTGACCAGGAGAATATCTTCCGGTTTAAGTCTTGTCCGGGTCCGGGCCGGGTCCAATATCTTAGCATGGCGAAAGATCTCGATCACATCCAGCCCCAGGGCGGTTCCGGCATGCTCCACAATATTGTCGATGCCGATCAGGGGGCTTTGGGCGGGAACGATCAATTCGGCAATATATCGTTTTTCCTTTCCTTCCTCCAGTTGACACACAGGCGCGGCCCGTCCGGGCAGGAGTTTGGGGGAGACAAAAAAAAGAAAGAGAATGCCGGCCAGGGCCAGGGGAATTCCGATTTTGCCCAGTTCAAACATGGAAAGGGCGCCTTGGCCCGATGCGGCGGCAAGATCACTGACAATGATATTGGTGGAGGTTCCGATGAGGGTGCAGGTTCCGGCCAGGATGGAGGCATAGGATACGGGGATGAGCAGTTTTGACGGGGAAATGTCATAGTCACAGCCCAGACCCATGACAATGGGAATAAACAGGACCACCACCGGGGTATTGTTGATGAAGGCAGAGGAAAAGGCAACAGTGACAAGGATGAGAAAAAAAGCACGGGTTTTGTTTCCCTTTGAAAATTTGAGGACCAGTTCCGTCACAAAGCCCACGGCGCCGGTCCGGATCAGTCCGTGGCTGAGAAGGAACATGGCGCCCACGGTAATGACGGCCGGGTTGGCAAATCCTGCCGCTGTTTCCGCCGGGGTCAGTATCCCGGTCAGGGACAAGACCGCGATAATTCCCAGGGAGGTCTTATCCACGGATATTTTTCCGGTTATCAAAAGGATCAGGGTCCCCATGAGAATGATTGACACCAAAATGACCTGCAAATCGGGTTCAGACATGGCAAAAACCTCTAAAATTGATGGGTGCTCGGTTTAATGTTAAATGTATCATACTGAAAGATGCGGTCAAGAATCAATAGTTCAACAGATTGATTTCAAATCGTTTATCAGTTATGGTGATGTCCATCAGAAAAAAATAAAAAGAGCAGGAGAAAAACCCGCGAATGACCTATAATTTGTTTACCCTGTCTTTTACCGGGAAATGGGCGCACCTGGAACCTGAATTTATCAAGTCGCATTTCAGGGAATCCCTCACCCGGATAAGGGTCGCCATTCTCATTGCCATGTTTTTCTATGCCGCCTTCGGATTTCTGGATGCGATGATCGTCCCGGATCAGAAAATCATATTCTGGACCATCCGGTATGCAGTGATCTGCCCCATTGCCGTCTGGGTTCTCTGGTTTTCCTTCCGGCCGGGGTTTGAAATCTATGCCCAGCCCTGCCTGTTTTTCATGTGCCTGGCCGGCGGGCTCGGAATCGAACTCATGGTCATCCTGGCAGACCCGCCGGCTACCTATTCTTATTACGCCGGAATCATCCTGATTTTCATTACCATCTATACCTTTATCCGGATGCGGTTTCTCTGGGCTCTGGCCTGCTCCTGGCTGATTGTGGCCGGCTATGAAATCGGGGCCATATGGATTGCGGATACGCCCCGGATCATGCTGATCAATAATAATTTTTTCTTTGTTTCAGCCAATATCCTCTGCATGCTGGCAGGCTATTCCATAGAATTGAACATCCGGAAACGGTTTTTCTCCGGATTTAAGCTGGAACAGGAGAAAAACAAGGTGAACCAAATCAACCGGGAACTGGATCAACGGGTCAGGGAAAGAACCCTTGCCCTTTCCACGGCCAATGAACAACTCAAAAAGGAGATTCAGGATCGGATCAGCTCTGAAGCCTCAAGGGTCAAACTCGAAAAGGAGCTGAACCGGAAACACAAGCTGGAATCCATCGGGACCCTGGCCGGAGGCATTGCCCATGATTTTAACAATATCCTGGCCGCGGTCATCGGGTATTCTGAACTATGCCTTTCAAGCCTGGATAAGCATTCCAGCGAATATGAAAATATCAAAGAAATCTTCAAGGCCGGGATGCGGGCCAAGGATCTGACCCGGCAGATCCTCACCTTCAGCCGCCAGGCCGAACAAAAGACGGAACCGGTCCAATTGGGCGAGGTTGTCGCCGAGGCCCTGAAACTGATCCGGGCTTCCATTCCCGCCGGCATCGACATTATTACGGACATTAAAAGCACGGCCTTTGTCCTGGGAGACGAGGGAGAGCTGCACAGAATAGTCATGAATCTTTGCACCAATGCCTACCACGCCATGGAAAATGAAAAGGGAACCATTGAGGTGAGGGTCGAGGATACGGTGCTGGACCAGGAGATCATTCAGGCCGGTGAGCCCATGGTTCCCGGGAAATATGTGGTCCTGACCGTGGGGGACACCGGTCATGGCATGACGCCGGACATCATCGAAAAAATCTTTGATCCTTTTTTTACCACCAAGGCCGTGGATCACGGCACCGGCATGGGGCTTTCCGTTGTCCACGGCATTGTCAAGCAATACAAGGGGACCATCCGTGTATACAGCGAACCCGGACAGGGAACAACCCTTGTGATTTACCTGCCTGCGGTCCAGGCCCATGCCGGACCGGATCAGGAACCTGTCTTCACCCTCCCTCCCGGAACCGAGCGTATCATGGTGGTGGACGATGAAAAGACCCTGGTCCATATGGTGCAAAAACACCTGAGTTCCCTGGGATATACAGTCAAAGGCTTCACCGACGGCCAAGAGGCTGCGGCTTGTTTTTCAGAGCATCCGGATGAGTTTGATCTGATCCTGACGGATTTTAATATGCCGGGCCTGACAGGCCTTGAACTGTCGGAGAAGATATTGGGGATACGCGGGGATATCCCCATTGTCCTTTGCACCGGGTACAGCAAAAACATAACCCGGGAAAAGCTCAGATCCGTCGGCATCCGGAGTTTTTTAATGAAACCCGTGACCCGGTATGCCCTGTCCACCACCCTAAGGGAAATTCTGGATCAGGGATAGGAACCTCATCCTTCTCCTGGAATTCGTATCAAACCTGCATTAAGGGGAGATGGAAAGGCTCTCCCCGGCTTTTTCAGACGCGGTCCGGCCAGAGTTCCAGGGACATTTCCGTCAGCTTGTATTTCTGGATCTTTCCCGAGGCCGTCATGGGGTAGCCGGTGAGAAAATGCACATATTTGGGAATCTTGTAGCGGCTGATTTTGCCCCGGCAGAAATCCGCGATATCGCTGGGCTCAAGGGTGGAGCCTTCCTTCAGGATGATGAAGGCCCCCACTTCTTCCCCGTATTTGGGGCTGGGAACCGCCGCCACCTGGACATCCCGGATGTCCTCCATGCGGTAGAGATATTCTTCAATCTCCCTGGGATAAATATTTTCCCCTCCCCGGATGATCATGTCCTTTTGCCGGCCCGTGATGGAGAGGTTGCCGTCGGCATCCATGATCCCGAGATCGCCGGAGTGGAGCCAGCCATCGGCGTCAATGGCCTCTTTTGTGGCTCCCGGGTTATTGTAATAGCCTTTCATGACATTGTATCCCCGGCAGCAGACCTCGCCCTGGAGGCCCGGCGCAAGCGGTTCCCCCGTTTCCGGGTCCACCACCTTGACCTCGATATGGGGCAGGGCCCGGCCCACGGTTTCCACCCGGAGGCGCATCTCGTCGCCGATGCGGGTATAGGTCATGACGGGGGAGGTTTCCGTAAGCCCGTAACAGATGGTGATGTCCTTCATGTGCATCTTTTCGATGACCTGCTCCATGACATGGACCGGGCAGTTGGACCCGGCCATGATGCCGGTGCGCAGGCTGGAAAAATCAAATTTGGAGAACAAAGGATGTTCCAGGATGGCGATGAACATGGTGGGCACCCCGTAGAGGGCCGTGCATTTTTCCTGCTCCACCGAGGCCATGACCATAAGCGGTTCAAAGCCTTCCTGGATCACCATGCAGGCCCCGTGGTTCACCGCGGCCAATACCCCCAGGACGCATCCGAAACAATGAAAGAGCGGCACCGGCAGGCAGACCCGGTCCTTTTCGGTAAACTTTTGGTTGGCGCCGATCCAAAATCCGTTGTTGCCGATATTGTAATGGGTCAGCATGACCCCCTTGGGAAACCCCGTGGTGCCCGAGGTGTACTGCATATTGACCACGTCATGGCAATCCAGGCTGTCCCGCCTTGCCTGATAATCGTTTTCAGACACCATGGGAGCAAGGGCGCGGATTTCGGTCAGGGTATACATGCCCCGGTGTTTTTCCGGTCCCAGGAAGCCCACCCGTTTTAACCGGGGGAATTTGGGGCTGGACAGATGGCCCCGCTGACAGGTTTTCAGCTCCGGCACCAGTTCATAGACCGTGTTCACATAATCGGTGTCCTGGAAGCGGTCCATGATAAATAGGTTTTCCGTTTCCGACTGGGTGAGCAGATATTCCAGCTCGGCCGTCTTGTAATTGGTATTCACGGTCAAAAGAACAGCCCCGATCTTTGCCGTGGCAAACTGGAAAACAACCCAGAAGGGAATATTGGAGGCCCAGACCGCCAGCTTTTCTCCTTTTTTCACGCCCAGGGCCATGAGCCCACGGGCGGTCTCATCCACCATGCGGTTAAATTCCCTGTAAGTCAGCCGGAAATCCCGGTCCACATAGACCAAGGCCGGGTGGTCGGGAAATTTTGCCGCGGTCCGCTCCAGGATCCGGCCCAGAGTCAAGTCTCGTAATCCGTGTTCTGTATTCATTTTTGTTTCGCTCTTTTATTCGGGGATATAGATGACCGCGTGGATTTCCGCTTTTTCCGGCCCCAGGCAGGATACATAGTGGGGAACAATGGAATTGTAATAAACGGAATCCCCGGTATTCAACACATGGGTCTCGTTGCCGTAAATCACCTCGATGCTGCCCTTGAGAACGGCAATGAATTCTTCCCCCTCGTGGGAGGACAGGGTCTTTTCTTTTGCCGATTCAGGCAGGATCTCCACAAAAAAGGGTTCCATGTGGCGGTCGGTTTTTCCTTTTCCCAGGGAATAAAAATTCAAGGCTTCGGCCTTGTTTTTCCCGCCCAGGACGGAGAATTCCGAGGCTCTTTCAGCCTGGCGGACAATATAGGGATCGCTGCTTTCCTGGTCGTCCAGGAAGGTTCCCAGCCGGACACCCAGGGCCCTGGCGATTTTCATCAGGGGCCCAGGGGCGGATAGACCCCTTCCATCAACATGGTTTCAATAAATTCCGGGTCCAGGCCCGAGGCCTCGGCCAGGCCCTGGATATCCATCTGCCGTTTTACCATGAACGCCCTGATCCTCAGGCTCACCTTTATATTCTGCATCTTTCCTCCGCACATTCATAAAAAATAAGATTTATATTACACCGGCCCGGGGTTTGTCAAAATCTAATGATACAAAAATAAAAAAAATGTATAAAATCTTTGACAAATATGATGGGAGTCTTTTATACATTCTGTTTTGCTATGGAGAAAAAAAGATATCTTTGAGGAGTGATGCGGCCATGAAAAATTTATACAAAGACGCGGTCACCATCAATATGATGGCTGATGATGCAAACAAAGAATCCGCGGCCAGGGCGTTCTTTGAGCGGCTTAATGCCATGAAGCTTCCGGAATACTTTAACTGGGTCGAGGAAATTTTTGAAGGACTCCACGTCAAAGAAAGGGGGGAGCATAAGGCCCTCATCTGGACGGACATCGTGAGCCGGGAGGTCAAAACCTATACCTACAGGGAATTGGCGGTTCAGGGGAACAAATGCCTGAATGCCCTTCGCCGGGCCGGGATTGAAAAAGGGGACAATATGGTGATGATGGTTCCCATTTTTCCCGAAACCTGGTTTGCCGGTCTTGCCTGCATCAAAGGCGGGCTTGTGGCCGTGCCCACGGCCACCACCATGACCTTGCGGGAACTCCAGTTCCGGTTTGAATCCTATGCTCCGGATGCCATCCTGTGCGATGCGAAATTCACGGATTTAATGGATGAGGCCATTCGCGCCACCGGGGTGAAACCGAAAATCAAAATCGTCCTGGGCGACCCAACTCAAGCCCAAAACGGATGGACAGGTTATGCCGATCTGGACGGGGAACCGGAAACCGCCGGGGCGGCCCGGACAAAGGCCCAGGATCTTCTGTTCTGCTTTTTCACCTCCGGCACCACGGGGCTGCCCAAAAAAGTGGGGCATACCGCGGTCTCCTATCCCGTGGGCCATTTGTCCACCACCCTTTTGACCGGTATCCGGCCCG
>JAAUSZ010000117.1 GCA_012031875.1 Desulfobacula sp. | reverse complement strand
TAAAAACCTTAGTATTATAGATAAATGACGATCAGGCCTGTTTTTACAACAGGCCTTTTTTATGGCGGAGGTGGCCAGAAAATCCGCGACCTCGTTTTCTTTTATACCGGAATGGCCCTTTACTTTGACAAAGGCAAGATCCAAGAATTTTTTCATCAAAGACCGGATTTCAAAGACAAGCTCCTGGTTTGCCTTTGCTTTCCATCCCTTTGATAAAAGACCGATGGCATAACTGGAATCAGAAAAAACCCGGACCGGCAAATCAAACCGCTTGAGTTCTTCAAGTCCGGCTTTAATTGCTGTCAACTCGGCGGTATTATTGGTTGCCCTGCCGATGAAGGAAGAAATTTCTTTTTTTTTATCCCCATATATCAAAACAATACCGATGCCGGCGGGTCCAGGGTTACCGGAGGATGCCCCATCCGTATAGATCTTGATGCAAGGGTCCGGCAGGATATCCGGAACATTTTTCGGGGTTGAACCTGTCTTTTTCGAGGTCACCGGGAAAGATCCGGCCGGGAGGGATGATTTTTTTTGGGCCGGGACGGCCTGGTCTTCAGGGAATAAATTTTCTGCCTTGGCTTTATATTCATAGTCTTGATGCAGATTGTATTTAACCCTCACGGTTCCGTTTTCGATCTTGAGGGTTCCGTCGGCACCCATCTCAGCCCAGACCTTATTTCCCTTAAAACTCATCCTTTTCCATGAAGCTGTCGGATCATGTTCAGTCATAGAGGTGATACTTTCTTGAAAGAGATTTGAACCCATTGAGTTCATCCTGCCACTGGTCTGATAAACGGCCCAGGTCCTCAAAAGCCACAATTTTTTCACGCAGCGTCCGGCTTCCCAGAAGCAAATCCATGGGCAGCCGCTCAAACTCATATTCGTAAGGGGGTTCCTTAAATTTAAATTCATGGGGGTGATGCTTCAGGATCAATTGCATCAGGATCAGGGAAGAGAGATAGGAATTATATTCCTCCTTTGAGGTAATATGAATTTGAAAGCCTTTGCAGACCTGTCCCTGCCATTTTCCGGAAGTGGGTTCAAAGTGAACCGGGCGGAGAAAGGCTCCTTTGATGAGTGGTTCTGCCTCAGTTTTTATTTTTTCCGTATCCAGAAAAGGGGCTCCGAATTGTTCAAAGGGCAGGGTGGTCCCGCGGCCTTCGGATATATTGGTGCCTTCAAAAATGACCTGGCCGGGGTAAACCATACAGGACTCCGGGGTGGGCAGGTTCGGCGAAGGGGAAATCCACACAAGCCCGGTATCCTGCCAGTACATCCGCCTTTTCCAGTTTTTCATGGGAATAATGGTGAGATCGGCATGAATACCGAATTCCCGGTTAAATAACTGTGAAATCTCTCCAACGGTCAGCCCGTGGCGCATGGGGATGGGAAACCTCCCCACAAAGGAGGCCCAGTCTTTTGTCAAAAGATTGCCCTCCACCTGCACCCCGCCGATGGGATTGGGGCGGTCCAGGATGATGACCGGTTTCTTGTATTTTTTGGCTGTTTCAAGGCAGTAGGAAATGGTATAGATAAAGGTGTAGACCCGGGTCCCCACATCCTGGATATCAATGAGCAGAACATCAATCTCGTCAAACATCTTTTTTGTTGGAATCCGTGTCTCATTATACAGGCTGAATACGGGAATATTCAAATCCGGCTCCATAAAATGACGGGATTCCACCATATTATCCTGTTTTTCCGCATAAAATCCGTGCTGGGGTGAAAATAGGGCCTTTAACCGGCCTGGGAAAAAGTCCTGGATCAGGTCCTTTGCATGCCTGAAATTGCCGTGTATGGATGCGGGGTTGGAGAGCAATCCCAACCGTTTTCCGACCATATCATCCGGCGGATGGGCAATAAGGGTTTCAAGCCCGGTGATGATTTGATTTTTCATAAAAATCCCTGCGGTTTATCGATTCAGAGCCTTCTAAGTATCATAACCATTGACAAAATTACAAATCCTAACTAATGATTATCTTTTTATTCTAGGAGCAAACCGGACATGAAATTTAAAATCAGTGAAACACTATCCACCATCAACGCCTATGAAGCGGGAAAGCCTCTTAACGAAGTTGAAAGAGAATATAAAATAAATCGTGTCATCAAGCTTGCTTCCAATGAAAACCCCCTGGGATTTTCTCCTAAGGTTTATGATGCCGTCAAGGCCCATATGATTGATATGAACCGCTATCCGGAATCCTCCGGATATATGTTAAAAACCAAGCTTTCCCAAAAGTTCAAGGTTCCCCTTGAAAATATTGTCCTTGGAAACGGATCAGATGATATCATTGCGCTTCTTTGCCATGGGTTTTTGAATCCGGGGGATGAGGCAGTCATGCCGCTGCCGTCTTTTTTAATGTATGAAATCAGCGTCAAGACCGCCAAGGGAAACCCGGTCATGGTGCCTCTGGTGGATTTTTCCACCAACCTGAACGGCATCATTGAGGCAATTTCCCCAAAAACCCGGCTGATTTTCATCACCAACCCTTTTAACCCCACGGGCAGCACAATTTCCTCCCGGGAATTCAACCGGTTTTTAACCCAGGTGCCGGATGATGTGATCATCATTATGGATGAGGCCTATATCGAATTTGTCAGGGCTGATTCCGTATATGATTCCCTTCAAAATCCATTGGCTGACACAAGAATTGTCACCCTGAGAACCTTTTCCAAGGTGTATGGCCTTGCAGGATTCAGGGTGGGGTATGGCATCATGGACAGTGAAATAGCCGAGATCTTAAACCGGATACGCCAGCCCTTTAACGTTAACACGCTTGCCCAGGCAGCCGCCGCCGCCGCCTTGGAAGATGAGGCCTTTGTCGAAAAGACGGTCACCACCATACATCATGGTCTGGATTATCTTTTTGCCGAATTCAAAGCCCTTGGATTAAGATGTCTGCCCACCCAATCCAATTTTTTAATGGTGGATCTGAAGACCGATGCAACCCGTGTTTTCCAGGAAATGCTGAAGTTCGGCGTTATTGTCAGATCCATGAAATCATACGGGTTTGATACGTTTCTAAGAATTACCTCCGGCACTGAGGAAGAAAATTCAATATTGATAGATGCCCTTAAAAAAGTCATTCAAAGATGAGGATCCTTTCGTGTACACCCGGATCATAACCATTGACGGACCTGCAGGAGCAGGGAAGACCACGGTCAGCAAGCTTCTGGCACAAAAACTGGGCTGCATTTATGTGGATACCGGCGCTCTTTACAGGGGAGTGGCTTTTGAAATCCTGCAGCAGAAAATCAACTGGGAAGATGACCCGGTTCTTGAAGGATTTTTGAAAACCCTTGATCTTAATTTTATCATGGAAGCAAACCATCTTGTCCTGATGTCATCCGGAAGGGATATCTCAGGATATATCAGGACCCCTGAAATATCCATGCTGGCCTCTTCTTCTTCTGCAAAACCCCAGGTCAGATCCGCTCTTCTGGATATTCAAAGGCATATCGCCCGGACAAAGGATGCGGTTTTTGAAGGCAGAGACATGGGGACCGTGGTTTTTCCGAATGCCTCCCATAAATTTTTTCTTTATGCAGATTTGGCGATCCGGGCAAAAAGACGGTTTGATGAAATGCCGGAAAAAGCAAAGGATCTGTCCCGGGTGCAAAAGGAGATGGAAATAAGGGACAACAACGACTCGAAAAGGATAACCGCACCCCTTAAACCGGCAAAGGATGCCGTTGAAATCGATTCTACTTTTCTGACTGCCGAAGAAGTCGTTGAAAAGATGCTGGGATATATCGAAAAAGCTTGACAAGCTTAACAATCCTGTTGATTTTTTAAATTTTACTTGGTATAAAAGTCAATTGCACCTGTTCATAATTATGCGATGATGGACAGGTTCAAAAATACGTTTAGGGGGATTATTATTAATGAACACTAATTCTAAAGAAAATCAAAGCCAAAAAATGAATTCTGAAACCGAAGAAAAATTAGAAAAAAAAGAGGTTTCTTTATCTGAAATAACAGGTGAAGAGACCATGGGAGAACTCTTAGACATCTATGAGTCAAGCCTTAAAAAATTTGAAGAAGGCCAGGTTGTTACCGGAATCGTCATTTCCATCGGAAGGGATACGGTTCTTGTGGATGTCGGATATAAATCTGAGGGACAGATCTCCATTCATGAATTCATTGACGAAAAAGGCAATGTGAATGTCCATGTCGGTGATCAGGTTGAGGTGATGATCGAACTCTGGGATGAAGAAGAGGAAACCGTCCTTTTGTCCCATGAAAAAGCCAAAAAAGTCAAAGTATGGGATGCCATTAAAGACATTTACGATGCCGACCAGACCATCAAAGGCGTTATCACCAGCCGGGTCAAAGGCGGTTTCTCCGTTGATATCGGCTTGATCGGATTTTTACCCGGTTCCCAGGCAGACCTGAGGCCCATCCGCAACATGGATGAAATGGTCAACAGAACCTATACCTTCAAAATTCTCAAATACAATAAAAAAAGAAACAATATCGTCCTTTCCAGACGTGTTCTTCTTGAAGCTGAAAGGGATAAATTACGAACCACGACTCTGGACGCCATTGAAGACGGCAAGATCATGGAAGGGATTGTCAAAAATATTACTGAATACGGGATCTTTGTCGATCTTGGCGGCGTAGACGGACTTCTTCATATTACCGACATTTCATGGGGAAGGGTAAAACACCCGTCCGAACTTTTTTCCGTCGGCGACAAGATCAATGTCAAAATCCTTTCCTATGATTTTGAAAAGGAAAGGGTTTCCCTGGGCATGAAACAGCTCACTCCTGATCCGTGGACAACGGCTATCCATAAATACCCGGTGGGCTCCAAAGTGACCGGAAAGGTGGTCAGCCTGACGGATTACGGCGCCTTTATTGAACTTGAAGAAGGGGTTGAAGGCCTTATTCATGTCTCTGAAATGTCCTGGACCCGGAAGATCCGACATCCTTCCCAGATGGTAACCGTAGGTGAGGAAGTCGAAGCCGTGGTGCTGGATCTGAAACCGGAAAACAGAAGAATTTCCCTGGGGATTAAACAGACCGTGGATAATCCCTGGGAAGTGATTTCTCAAAAATATCCCGTCGGTACCATCATCGAAGGAAAAATTAAGAATATTACGGAATTCGGCCTCTTTATCGGGATTGACGATGATATAGACGGCCTTGTCCATATCTCCGACATTTCATGGACAAAAAGAATCAAGCATCCTTCTGAAGTCTATAAGAAAAATGATACGATTCAGGCCGTTGTTCTGGATATCGACAAGGCCAATGAAAGATTCTCCCTGGGCATCAAACAGACCCAGAAAGATCCCTGGGAGACCGTAAGCCAGCGCTATGAAGTGGGCAAGGAAATATCCGGCGTCATTACCAACCTCACCGACTTTGGCGTGTTTGTAGAACTGGAAGAGGGTATAGAAGGCCTTGTCCATGTCTCGGAAATCAGCAAAGAGAATGTGAAAAGCCCCAAGGAGCATTATGCAGTCGGAGATACCATCACCGCAAAAGTGATGAATATCAACAGCGACGAAAGACGAATCGGCCTTTCCATCAAACGTTTGCAGGATGACGAGGATGATGGAAAATATCTTGAAGAATTTGCAAAAAATATGAAACCTGCAACCTCATCTTTTGGCGAGATCCTGAGAACCAATATTAAGGAACAGATCGAAGCCAACAGGATTCAGAACGCCAAGAAATAAGGCTTAAAATGGGGATCGAATGCCTGTAAATTAAGGCTGCTCATCTCTTGATTTCAATGATTTGCAAGGGCCGGATAACTTCATGTTATTCCGGCCTTTTGCATCATTTGCAATGTTTAATCCATAATTAGGAATTCCATATGTTTTCAAGACGACACCCGTTTTTGTTTTTTATAATGGCCCTGACCGCCTGTTTTACCCTTATGTTTGTCAGCATCCTGATTTTTTTGTTTTCCGGGACAAAAATGATCCAAACCCAACTTTCCGGTCCATATGGTGATCCTAAAGGAAATATCGGCATTGTTGAAATCAACGGGATGATCCTGTCCTCAAAAGAAGTCATCCGGGACATTAAAACCTTTCAGGAGAGCCCTGACATCAAGGCCATCATTTTAAGAATCGAATCTCCCGGAGGAGGAATAGGCCCTTCCCAGGAAATCTTTCGTGAGATCATGAAAATTAAGACGGATAAAAAGGTTATTGCCTCCATGGGATCGGTTGCAGCTTCCGGCGGATATTATATTGCTTCTGCAACAGACGGTATCATGGCCAATTCAGGGACCATCACCGGCAGTATCGGGGTCATCATGGAATATGCCAATATTATGGAGATTGCCAAAAAATCGGGATCTCTCCAGTTGTGATCAAGAGCGGTGAATATAAAGACATGGGCTCTCCCTTGAGGGCCCTTGAAGAATCTGAAAGAAAACTTTTACAGGAGCTTGTGGACGATCTTCATCTTCAGTTTGTCACCGATGTGGCAAATTCCAGGAAAATGGAGGTTCAAACCATTGCGTCCCTTGCCGACGGAAGGGTGTATACCGGCCGGAGGGCTGTTACGCTCAAATTGGTTGACCGCCTCGGTAATCTGGATGATGCCGTTCAATGGGCGGGTGAACTGGCCGGAATTGATGGAGAACTGACCCCGGTTTATCCGAGAGAAGACAAAATAACCTTTTTTAAAAAGCTGGCCGACACCTTATTCAAAGATATCAATATTTCCGGCACCATAACGGATAATCTCCGGTACATCATCAATTAGGGAAATCACGCTGGAAGGTGACCCCGGAACAGGCCCGCCGTCAATGACCAGGTCAACGGTTTTAATAAAATGATCATGGAGCAGTGAAGGGTCTTCAAAAATCCTTCCGTCCGGCCCCGAGGCGCTGGTCGAAAGAATGGGGTTCCCGAGTTGATGGGCCAGGGCCAGGGCGATCTTATTGTCCGGAACCCTGATCCCTGCCGTTTTTCGTTTGGTCAGCATGATTTTCGGCACCATCTTTGACCCGGTCAGGATAAAGGTATAGGGCCCGGGCAGCAATCTTTTCATATTTCTATAGGCAAAATTGGAAACCTTGGCATATTTTGCAATATCCTTTAAATCCGGGCAGATAAAACTGAAGGGGCTGTTTTTATCCCTTTGCTTTAAGGTATAAATTTTTTCAATGGACTTCTTGTTCATGATATCACAGCCGATGCCATAATAGGTATCCGTAGGATAGGCAATAATCCCGCCTTTTCTGAGGATATCGACCACAATCGAAATCTGTCTTTCACCGGGATTTTCCGGATTGATCTCCAACAGCATGGTTTTTTTCTCTCATTATCCTGACCAAGGCCCGATTGCCGTCCACTCGAGTCGACTCGAGCCAAATTATAGAGAAAAATCATTTCTGTCAATGAATTCATATTATCCTTGGATAGACCTTGCCAAAAAGGGTGATTTTTGTTAAAAGTTCGTGTTTATATACCAATTTGGTTTCAATCCCGGCCGAACATTTCCCCACACAGGGTTGGCAATCAAACGGTATCTGTAAACATTTTCCTTTCCTGGAGGTTACTTTATGTCCGATTTAGTGTTTGAGGAGGGACTATCATTGATGATGTTCTTCTGATACCCGAATATTCATCCATTCTGCCCGATGAGGTGCAGACCCACACCCGGTTGACCAAAGCCCTTGAACTCAATATCCCCATCGTCAGCGCCGCCATGGATACGGTTACGGAGGCGTTAACCGCCATCAGCATGGCCAGGGCCGGGGGTTTGGGGTTTATTCATCGAAACCTGAGCATCGAGGACCAGGCCGTTGAGGTGGATCGTGTCAAAAAATCCGAAAGCGGGATGATCGTTGACCCGATTACGGTTCACCCGGATGTGACCATTTCAGACATTCTGAAAATCATGGCCAAGTATAGAATTTCCGGGATTCCCGTAACGGAAGGGGATAAGCTTGTCGGTATTGTCACCAACAGGGATCTCAGGTTTGAAACCCAACTGGGGAAAACCGCCCGGGAGGTCATGACCAGTGAAAACCTGGTGACGGTCCCTGAAAAATGCACCCTTGAGGAATCCAAGGTCATGCTGCACAAGCACAGGATTGAAAAACTGCTGGTGGTCGATAAGGAAGGCAAGCTCAAGGGCCTGATCACCATCAAGGATATCGAAAAGATCAAAAAATACCCCAATGCCTGCAAGGATTCCTATGGAAGGCTCAGGGTAGGGGCCGCCATCGGAGTGGGGTCCGATATGATGCCAAGGGTCGAGGCCCTATTGCGGGCAGGGACGGATGCCCTGGTTATCGACACCTCCCATGGCCATTCGAAAAATGTCATCAATGCCATTCTGGCCATCAAGCAAGCCTTTCCGGATTGTCAACTCGTGGCCGGGAATGTGGCCACGGAAGCCGGGGCCAAGGCCCTGATTGATGCAGGGGTGGATGCCGTCAAAATCGGGATCGGTCCGGGGTCCATCTGCACCACCCGGATCATTGCCGGGGTGGGGGTTCCTCAATTGACGGCCATTTTGAATTGCCGCAAAATTTCAAAATCAACCGGGGTCCCCATTATTGCCGACGGCGGGATCAAATTTTCCGGGGATATGGCCAAGGCCCTCGGCGCGGGTGCAGATACCGTCATGCTGGGAAGCCTTCTGGCCGGCACCACGGAAAGCCCGGGTGAAATCGTCATTTTTCAGGGCCGTTCCTATAAGACCTACCGGGGCATGGGATCTGTGGAAGCCATGCGCAAGGGCAGTTCCGACCGGTATTACCAGAAAGATACAGATGAAGATGACGAGCTGGTCCCCGAAGGGATTGTGGGCAGGATTCCCTTCCGGGGGACCATCCGGGAGAACCTGGTTCAGATGATCGGCGGACTCAAGGCCGGTATGGGGTATATTGGAGCGGCAACCATTGCCGAACTCCACCAAAAGGCGAAATTTGTCCGGATAAGTGCAGCCGGGCTCAGGGAAAGCCACGTCCACGACGTCATTATTACCAAAGAGGCCCCCAACTACAGGGTTGAAAGCAGCTCATCATAAATGGATCAGGCCGGATCACCATTTTATCACCTTCACCTTCATACCGAGTATTCGCTCCTTGATGGTGCCATAAGGCTGGATTCCTTATTTCAGAAATGCCGTGAATACGGCATGGATGCCGTTTCCATGACAGACCACGGCACCATGTTCGGTGTAGCGGAATTTTATGAAAAAGCAAGAAAAAAATCCATCAAACCGGTCATCGGATGTGAAGTGTATGTGGCCCCCCGGACCTTGAACGACAAAACCCCTCTGGATGCCAAAGGATTGAGTCATCTGGTCTTGCTGGCAAAGGACCGGGAAGGCTATGCAAATTTATGCAAACTGGTTTCAATCGCCCAGCTCAAGGGATTTTATTATAAACCCAGGATAGACAGAGAACTTCTCCGCGTTCATTCAAAGGGGCTGATCGGTCTGTCTGCCTGTCTTAAGGGAGATCTTCCCAAGAATATCCTTCAAAATCGGATGGATGCCGCAGATGATGCCGCCAGATTCTATCTGGACATTTTTGGTGAAGGTAATTTTTTTCTTGAAGTCCAGGAAAACGGGATGCCGGTTCAGCACAGGGTCAATGAAGGGCTTCTGGACATCAGCCGGCGCTTGTCCATCCCCATGGTGGCCACCAATGACTGCCATTATCTTTCCAGGGGCGATGATAAGGCCCATGAAATCCTGCTCTGCATTCAGACCGGAGATACCTTTGATAAAAAAGACCGCTTCAAATTTGATTCTGACCAGCTTTATTTCAAATCTTCCGATGAAATGATCGCCTCCCTCGGGCATTATCCCAATGCCATTGAGAATACCAGGGAAATCATATCCCGGTGCAATGTGGAATTTGACACCAAAACCTACCATTCCCGCGATATGCCCTGTCTTTGGACGAATCCGAAGATGACCTGTTTAAGACCCGGGCCATGGAAGGCTTTGAAAAAAAATTAAAACTGATCAAGGCCTCCGACCCCCATATGGATGAAAAGGCTTACCGGGACCGGATTGAATACGAAATCGGGGTTATTCTCGGCATGGGATTTTCCGGGTATTTTTTAATTGTGGCCGATTTTATAGAATATTCCAGAAAGATAGGGGTTCCCGTGGGTCCGGGACGGGGTTCGGCCGCGGGCTCCATGGTGGCCTATGCCATGGATATTACCGCCCTTGACCCCATTGAACACGGCCTGATTTTTGAACGATTTTTAAATCCTTCCCGCATCAGCATGCCGGATATTGATGTGGATTTCTGCATTGAAGGCCGGGATAAGGTGTATCAGTACGTCATTGAACGGTACGGCGGCCCGGAATATGTCTGCCAGATCATTACCTTTGGAAGGCTCAAGGCCAAGGCCGTGATCCGGGATGTGGGAAGGGCCATCGGCGTTCTCTTATCCGAAGTGGATGAAATCGCCAAAATGATCCCGGACACGGCCAAAAACCTGGCCGCAGCCATTGAAGAAGTTCCCATGATCCGGGAAAAATGTTCGGAATCCACAGAAAAAACCCAGATGCTGGAGATTTCCATGCTCCTTGAGGGACTCCCCCGGCATGCCTCCACCCATGCAGCAGGGGTGGTGGTGTCGGACAAACCCTTAAATGAATACCTTCCCTTATATAAAGGAAAAGACGGGGAAACCCTGACCCAGTTTGACATGAATTATGTGGAAAAACTGGGCTTGGTTAAATTTGATTTTTTAGGGCTTAGAAACCTTACGGTCATTAAAAACTGCATGGAACTCATCCGGAACCAGGGCAAAACCCCGCCGGATTTCCTCAACCTTGATTATACGGATGAGAACACCTTTGAGCTTCTTCAACGGGCGGATACCACCGGCGTGTTCCAGCTTGAAAGTTCAGGCATGAAGGATCTGATCCTGCGCCTGAAACCCGGTAGCTTTTCAGATATTGTGGCCCTGGTGGCCCTTTACCGCCCCGGACCCCTCGACAGCGGCATGGCCGACACCTATGTGGAGAGAAAACACGGCCGGGAAGAGGTTGTTTACCTCTTTGACGAGCTTGAACCCATCCTGAAGGAAACCTATGGCGTCATCCTCTACCAGGAACAGGTCATGAAGATTGCCGGGGTCCTGGCCAATTATTCCATGGCCGATGCCGACGGCCTTCGAAAAGCCATGGGAAAAAAAATTGCCTCCATGATGGAAGAGCACCGGAATCTTTTTCTGAAAGGCGCCAGGGAAAACAACCGGGATCTTAAAAAAGCCTCTGAGCTGTTTGATTTAATGGAAAAATTCGGCGGATACGGCTTTAACAAGTCCCACAGCGCGGCCTATGCGCTCATTGCCTATCAAACCGCCTATTTAAAAGCAAATTTTGCCCTTGAATTCATTGCCGCCCTCATGACCAGTGAAAAAGGCAATTCCGATGCCGTGATCAAATACATGGAGGAATGCCGGACCCACCATATTCAGGTTCTTCCTCCGGATGTCAATAAAAGCAATGCCCAGTTTACGGTTTCCGACGGCTGTATCCGCTTCGGCCTGGCCGCGGTGAAAAATATCGGGGAGGCTGCCATTGAATCCATTGTGGAAAACCGGGGCAAGGAAGGGGATTTTAAAAATCTCTATGACTTTTGCGAACGGGTCAATGTGGGCAAGGTCAATAAAAAAGTGGTGGAGGCCCTGATCAAATGCGGGGCCTTTGATTCAACCGGCAACAGACGCAGCCAGATGATGGCGATACTGGAAGACGCCCTGGACCATGGTTCCAGAATCCAGAAGGAAAAGGCCGATGCCCAGCTTGATCTCTTTGCCGACTCCAATATGGGCGCCCAGGTTCTGGTAAGCACGCCGACACTTCCTGATATGGATGAATGGGAGGATCATCTGCGGCTTTCCTTTGAAAAAGAATCCCTTGGGTTTTATGTCTCCGGGCATCCTATGGATAAATATGAGCCCATTATTCAAAAATTTGCCTCGGTCAATTCCGTCAGCATCCATGACCGTACCGACGGAAAAACAATCCGCATGGCCGGAACCATAAAACCCTTAAAAATACATAAAACCAAAAAAGGGGATATGATGGCCTTTGCCTCCATTGAAGACCAGTCCGGAAATATTGAAGTCGTGGTTTTTCCGGAACTCTATGCCGAGGCTCACATGCATCTGGCCGCAGAGGAAATCGTGATCCTGGAAGCCCTGGTTCAAAAAAAAGAAAACCTGGTCAAATTGATTGCAGAAAAGATTATTCCCATTGAAAAGGCCCCGGAAGAATGGGCAAGCGGGGTCATTATCAAACTTGATGCCGAAAAAAGCTCTTTGACGACCCTTGAGCAACTGAAAACCATTTTGAAAAAATATCCCGGGGAATGCCCCACCTATCTGAATATTGAAATCGACCAGACGCCGCCGCTGATGATGAAACTGGCCAATGATTATCAAACGGCTTCGACTTCATGTTTTTATAAGGAGGTTGAAGACCTGGTCGGTGAAGGCGGAATTGAAACCACCTGCGCGCCGGTCAAAGAAAAGCAGAAACCCCGGAAAAACTGGAAGAATAAAAAAAACGGTAACGGGAATTAGCTGCCGTCCCTGTTTTTACTCACTATAAGCTTGTTTTCAACCCTTCTGACCCCTTCTACACTTCTGGCAATATCCGAGGCCATTCGCTTCTGGGAAGAGGATTCCACCGTTCCAATCAGGAAGACCACTCCGTTGAACACATCTACATTAATATACAGTGCTTTCACAAATTCATCGGAAATCAGTTTTGATTTCACCGAGGTTAAAATCATTGAATCGTCGAGAATGGTTCCCACGGATCGTTCATCTTCGGCAATTTTATACCCGCCATAGGCAGCGCCCCCGATAACGGCAGGGCCACAGCCTGAAAGCACAAAGGCTGAAACAATTAAAGAAACGAAGATCGAAAATTGCCGATTCATAGCGTCTCCCCCTATTTAAAATCATCCAGATCCAGATTATCAAGGTCTGAAAGGTCCATATCCTTTAATAAATCGTCTTCATCCTCTGTGATGGTGTCGGCGGGGATTCCGGGTTCCTTTGGTTTAACGGCGACAGGGGCTTTTTCTACTACAACAGGCGGTTGTTCCTTCTTGAAAATTTTTCTTTCAACATCAGCCCGGCCATATAGAGAAGGAATCCTATCCCCCCGATATTCAGAAGAATAATGATCATTCCGATGGTTTTTCTTAAGAGCATGGCATCCCCGGAGTTTCAGTTAATCGTTTGACGCAAATGACTTTTGTGTTTATATATAATTTTGATTTATGATACAAGAAACATCGATTTTTTATTTGAAAGGAAGAGAAATGAGCTGGTTCGGGAAAATGATCGGGGGAACCATTGGATTTGCCCTGGGAGGGCCCCTGGGCGCCATAGCAGGGGCTGCCTTCGGACATGCCTTTGTGGATAAGAAGGAAGACCTCTATCTGTCCTCACAGCCGGGAACTCAGGAGACCCTTTCCTCAAATGAAGAGGCCCAGCTCATATTTTTTACCGCGGTCTTTTCCATGCTGGCCAAACTCTGTAAAACAGACGGAAGGGTGTCGGAAAAGGAAATTTCCGCCATAGAGGCCTTTATGAAAAAAGATCTCCATCTTGACCCGCACAGCCAGTCCACTGCCATTCATATTTTTAAACAGGCCCTGGATTCCCCGGAAAGCTTTGAAGGCTTTGCCCTCCAGTTCTATACCACCTTCAGGGCCCAGCCCAATATCATTGACCTGATGATGGACATCCTTTTACGGGTGTCAACGGCCGACGGAAAGATCACCGATAATGAGGAAGCCATCCTTTTGTCGGCCGCAAGGATCTTCCGGTATTCCGATTCCGACTATGACCGGTTTAAATCCAGATATGTCAAAAAGACCAATAAATACTATGCGGTTTTAAAATGCGATGAAACCGCATCTGATGAAGAGATAAAAAAACAATACAGAAAGCTGGCAACGGAATATCATCCGGATAAGATTGAAGCCAAGGGGCTTCCTGAAGAGTTCATTAAATTTGCCAATGACAAATTCGGTGAAATCCAGGAGGCCTATGACGCCATCAAAAAGGAGAGGGGTCTTTAGAACAGCCCTTTTTCCAGGGCTATTTTCATATAGGTTTCCACAAGATTGGCAGGGGGCTCGATTTTCTCTGTGGCCTCCTTATCCTTCAATGCCACGGCATCAAACTCACAGACGGTAACGCATAATCCGCAACCAATGCATCGGTCCAGATTAACCCGGGCAGTGATGTCCTTTGCATCCACCCGGATGGCATCCATGGGGCAGATTTCTTCACAGGCCTGGCATCCCGTGCAGGCATCCGGATTGACCCGGGCCTGGAAATTGGAGCTGACGATTTTGGCCGGTGCTTCAAAATCCTTGATATTTTTCAGGATCTGGCAGCAGCAGTCGCAGCACAGACAGATATTCATGGGTTTTTGGCATTAGAGGGCTGGGGAACCAGACCCTGCTTCACCCCTTGCCGGACAATTTCCAGGGCTTCGTTCTGGGTGATAGTCCTGCCGATGCCCCGGCTTTCATAAATATAGGCTCCGCCCCCGAAAACCAGGCAGGTCTCACTGAGCTTGTCACATCCCTTGCCCATGATACTGTGCTCTTTTCTGCAGATGCAGGGGGCCACCAGGATTTTGGACTGGGATCGGATAATATTCTCCACCTGTTCATAATCCATGATATTGAGTTCGGTGTTCACGGCCTTGGCCACCGGAACCACCCGGAGCTGCTGGGTCTTGTTTTGTATTGGCTTTAATGAGATGGGGCACATATTCATTGAAATCCCGGATCAGTTCCTTGGTCAGCC
>JAAUSZ010000116.1 GCA_012031875.1 Desulfobacula sp. | reverse complement strand
TTCCATAGAATCTGGGTAAAATGGGCTGGGTCAAACAGATGGTAGCCTCTTTGTCAAGGTTCATCTGAAGATGAATGGACGGTTTCCATTCCGGGTCGTTTAAAAACAGCCGGACGGTTTCCTCAATCATGTCTGCCATTTTTATTTCAACGGCATTGCCGGTATGGGGTTTTGAAAACAACCGGATATCATTCACGATATTTTTCAGACGGTCTGTTTCCCTGAGGATGATCTGCATGAGTTTGTCTTCATAGGAGCCGGACCGGGTGTCCTCCCGCAGCAATTGGATGGATCCGGAAAGGGAGGCCAGGGGGTTTTTGATTTCATGGGCGATCCCGGAAATCACCTCATCCATGGCAGCCATCTTTTCAACCCGTTTCAAATGCTGCTGAGTGATCTTCAAATCTTTTTGCGCGGCCTTCAGTTGAAGCGAAAGTATCCCACTGAGGATGGCCACGGCAAAACAGGCCACAATAAAAATGATGATTCTGTAAATAATATGGCTCTCATCCAGGCTGCCGGAAAAGCCGAACCGGCTGTAAAAAGGATCAATCCATCCATAAAATTCAAGCTCGATCAAGATCCCGTACTGGAGGCAGGAAATGGTGGCAATGATCAGGCTTCCTTTTTGAAGAAGGAGCATGGAAGAATAGATGATGACGACAAGGTAAAGAAAATTAAAAACGCTGTTGTAGCTTCCCGTCACAAAACAATGGCCGTGACGATGAATGTATCGGCGATGGTCTGAAAATAGGCAAGGAACAGTTTCTTATCAAACCGCGCCAGATGAAAAAGATAGGCAATGGAAAGAACCAGGATGCAGGCTGCAATTTTATAAAGAGACAGAAAAGGCTGAGAAAAAAACGAGAGGTTTTCCTTTAAGGACAGAACAAGGCTTGAGATAATAAGAACCACCCCAAAAACAGCCCGTGAAAGGATCAGCCATCTGATCTGGGATGAGAAATCAGTGTATTCTTTCACAGAACTGATTTTCATCTGCTAGGAAATCGCGCCGGCCATTTTGAAAATAGGTAGGTACATGGAAATGACCAGGCCGCCGACCACCACTCCCAAAAAAACCAGCATAAAAGGCTCGATCATGTCCGTCAGGTTTTTCACGGCCTGGTCCACTTCATCATCGTAAAAATCGGCAATCTTGCCCATCATGGTATCCAGGGCCCCTGTGGATTCGCCAACGGCAATCATGGAGCAGACCATGGAGGGGAAGACCCCGCTTTCAAGAAGCGGATCTGCCATGGACCGTCCTTCCGAGATGCCGGACCTCACATCCTGGATGGCAAATTCCACGATTTTATTGCCGGCCGTTTTTGCGACAATATCCAGAACCTCAAGGATGGATACCCCGCTGGACAGCATGGTGCTGGCCGTCCGGGTGAATTTGGCCACGGCTACTTTTCGGATCAGAAGACCGATAACCGGAAGCCTTAAGAATAATTCATCCATAAAAATCCGGCCTTTGGGGTTTGCATATATTTTTCGCAAGGCAAAGCCAACGGCAATGATTCCGCCGAGAATATATCCGATATTATGAATGGTGAAATTACTCATGGCCACCACAATGAGGGTGGGGGTCGGCAGAGAAGAACCGAAGTCTGCAAACATTTCTGAAAAAACCGGGATAACAAAGACAAGGATGATGGCCACGACGATGACGGCAACGATCATGGTAATAATCGGATAGGTCATGGCCCCCTTCACCTGCCGTTTCAGCTTGGCCATTTTTTCCATATATGCGGAAAGCCGGCTAAGAATTACATCCAGAATCCCGCCTGCCTCTCCTGCCGCAACCATGTTGATAAAAAGTTCGTTGAATATTTTGGGGAATTTTTTTAATGCATCGGCAAAGGTTTCACCGGACTCAACAGATTCTTTTATTTTTTTAAGATTCTTCTTAAAGGTCGGGTTATCCTGCTGGGAATAAAGAATGTCGAGACATTGAAGAAGGGGCAGTCCTGCATCGATCATGGTTGAAAACTGCCTTGCAAAAATAATCACATCGCTTTCTTTGACCTTGGGCTGCAAAAATTTGACGTTTTCAAAAAGGTCCTTCGGCTTTTTCCGGACAAGGGTCGGCGTTATTTTCCGTCTCAGGAGGTTCTGCTTAATCTGATCCGAAGTCTCGGCCTCCATTTCACCCTTAACTTTTCTACCTTTGGGATTTTTCCCTTTCCATTCAAAAATTGTAGGCATGGCAAATCCTTATTTCATAATCAGTCGGATCAAGACGGCCCGGATAATATTTGCAAATATCAAAGCCGGATCATTTGTAAATTTAAGATAGATATACTATATAAATTTTATTATTTGAATACAACAGGAGTTATTTTTTGAACGAAGAAAACAGAGCAAAAAAGCCCGGCACGGTCATAACGAGCCATATCAATGCTGATTTTGATGCCATCGCCTCCATGCTGTCGGCCCAGAAACTTTACCCGGATTCGGTCATTATTTTCCCAGGCTCCCAGGAAAAAAATTTACGTGATTTTTCATAAATTCAATGAGTTATCTTTTAAATATGGGTGAAGCAAAATCAACGGATTTTTCAGCCATTCAAAAACTCGTTATTGTGGATACAAGGCAAAAAAACAGACTGCCCCATATATCTTTTCTACTTGATAGAAAAGATATTGAAATCCATATATATGACCACCACCCGGCCATGGAAGAGGATTTAAAAGGCAGCTTTGAAGTCATTCGGCAGACCGGCGCCACAACAACGATTTTAACCTCGCTGATCCAGGAAAAAAAAATCATTCCCAACCCGGATGAAGCAACCATCATGGCTTTAGGAATCTATGAAGACACCGGGTTTTTTACTTATTCCTCCACTACCCGGGAAGATCTTGAACAGGCGGCTTTTCTTCTGGGATGCGGGGCAAGCCTGAACACCATTGCAGGCTTTGTGGTAAAAGAAATCAAATCCGAACAGGTCACATGGCTGAATGAGCTTTTAAACGAAATGAAGGTGCATACCATTAACGGGGTCAACGTGTCCATTTCCGTCATCTCTTCGCCTTCTTATATCGCAGACCTGGCAAGCATCGTTCAAAAGGTCGTCAGGATGGAGAACCTTGATGTTTTCTTTGCTATCGCGCTCATGGACAGCAAAATCAATATCATCGCCCGAAACCGTCTACCCGAGGTGGATGCCGGCAGGATCCTTTCCATATTCGGGGGCGGCGGGCATGCCTACGCCGCTTCCGCAAAGATCGACGATCAGACCCTGGCCCAGGTGGAGATGATGCTTCTCAGACAGCTCCAAAAGGAAGTCAGGCGGGCACAGGTTGCAAAACACCTGATGACCTCACCCGCCATCACCATTGAGCCCCATGTGACCTGCAAGGAAGCGGGAAATCTCATGACCCAGTACAATATCAATACCCTGCTCGTGGTGGATAAGGAAAAAAATGCCTATGAAGGATATATCACTCGGCAGGTCATTGAAAAAACACTTTACCACAAATTATCCGGCCAGCCGGTCAAAGAATATATGAATTCGGAAATCCGGTTTGTCTCTTCGGATGCAGACATCTCCCAGATTGAAAGCATTATCATTGAGGCAAAACACAGGATATTGCCTGTGATCGATGACGGATGGATCAGGGGGGTGATTACCCGGACCAATCTGCTCAATTACCTGGTTCAGCATAACAGGGAAATCATCAATACTGAAACCGACATCGGCATAAAACGGAATATAAAAAACCGGCAGATCGACAATATCCTCTACCAGCGCCTCGACGAACGGATGATCCGGCTTCTTGAAAACATCGGAAAAACAGGCAATGAACTGGGCTATCATATGTTTGTGGTGGGAGGCTTTGTCAGAGACCTTTTGTTGAATCGCCCCAATGAGGATATTGATATTGTTGTCGAAGGAGACGGCATTGAATTTGCCAAGGTATTTTCAGCAAGAGAAGGATGCAGGGTTAATCCCCACAAAAAATTCGGTACGGCTGTTATTATTTTCCCGGACCATTTTAAAATAGATGTGGCTTCCTCCCGGCTCGAATATTATAAAATGCCTGCAGCATTGCCCATTGTTGAAAAGAGTTCCATCAAACAGGACCTTGCCAGAAGAGATTTTACCATTAATACCCTTGCCGTCAGCCTGAACCCGGAAAATTTCGGGATGCTCATTGATTTTTTCGGTGCAATCCGGGACCTGAAGGACAAGACCATTCGCACCATCCACAATTTAAGTTTTGTTGAAGATCCGACCCGTATTTTCCGGGCCATCAAATTTTCCAACCGCTTTGGCTTCAAAATTGGAAAAGTCACCTCCAATCTGATCAAAAACGCCATCACCATCAATAGTTTTAAAAATCTAAGCGGACTTCGGGTCTTGTCGGAAATCAAACAGATCTTTGAAGAGGAAAACCCGATTCCGGCCATACGGACCATGGAGGAATACGGACTTGAAAAAGTCCTTCACAAAAAACTGGATATTGATCCCAAAACCTATCACCTGCTCGAATCCGTCAATAAAATCCTGGTCTGGCACGATCTTTTGTATACCAATGAGGAATATCCCAGATGGTCGGTATATTTTATGGCGCTTTTAAACCGAACCCCGCATAAGGTTTGCGAGCAAATCTGCGACAGGCTGAATATGCCCTTAAAAGAACGCAGTATCCTTATGGATAAACGGTATAAGGCGGAAAAACAACTCATTTCAATTGAACAGGCTTCTTCTTTTACAAATCAAGACCTCTACTGGGCCCTGATCGATTTCAAAACAGAATATCTCCTGTATATGATGGCCCTTGCAACCCGTGAAGATACAAAAAAAGCCATCTCCAATTTTTATACCCACCAAAAGACAGTCAGGCCCTATCTCCGCGGCAGGGACCTCATGGCCCTGGGTTTGAAGCCCAGCCCGGTTTTCACTGTCATCTTCAACCAGGTCCTCAATGAAAAACTGGAAGGCCGGCTTAAAACCAAAAAAGAGGAACTGGCCTTTGCAGCAGATTATGCCAGGACCAACAAACTGATTGATTAAATCCAAAGTTTTTGGTAATTCCCTTCATTCAACTCGGATGATTTATAACAGGAATGATGACCATGAAAAATGCGGATTTTTTAACCGGAATCACCACCAGCGGAACCCCCCATCTGGGAAATTATGTCGGCGCCATTCGGCCGGCGGTTGAAACCAGCAGGGATAAAAATTTGAACTCTTATTATTTTCTCGCGGATTATCATTCCCTGATCAAAAACCATGACCCGAGGCTGAGAAAGCAATCCGCCCTTGAGATAGCCGCCGCGTGGATTGCATTGGGGCTGGATTACGACAATTGCGTATTTTACCGGCAATCCGATATTCCGGAAATTCCGGAACTGACCTGGATTCTGACCTGCCTGACGGCCAAGGGCCTGATGAACCGGGCCCATGCCTACAAAGCAGCCGTTGCCGACAATGAGCAGGACAATGATCCGGACAAAGGCATTACCATGGGGCTTTTTTCCTATCCCATCCTCATGGCTGCGGACATCCTGATGTTTAATGCCAAGAAAGTGCCCGTGGGGAAAGACCAGGTTCAGCACCTGGAAATGACCCGGGATATTGCCGCAAGATTCAACCACATCTATGAAAATCTGTTTGTCCTTCCGGAAGTGGTGGTGGATGAAACCTCTGCCGTCTTATCCGGTCTGGACGGACGCAAAATGAGCAAAAGCTATAATAATTATATCCCCTTGTTCGGCACTGAAAAAGCCCTTCGCAAAATGATCATGAAAATTCAGACCAATTCGCTGGGGCCCGATGAACCCAAGGACCCGGATACCTGCACCCTGTTTTCCATTTATCAGGCCTTTGCAACACCGGAACAGACTAAGGCCATGGCTGCCCGCTACAGCCGGGGGATCGCCTGGGGAACCATGAAAAATGAACTTTTCGAATATATCAATGAGATTCTGAAGGAGCCCAGAAAAAGGTATGACGAATTGATCCAGGCACCGTCGGATATTGATGCCGTCCTGAAAAAAGGCGCTGAAAAGGCAAGGGAGTTTTCAGTTCCTTTTCTCGACCGGATCAGAAAAGCCGTCGGTATCAGTTCACTGGGTTAATTGCCGGATTTCTTCCCGGGTCAGGTAGCGCCAGGCCCCTTCCTTTAATCTGCCGAGGTGGATATTAGCTATCCTGATTCTGAGCAGGGTCTCCACCTCGTTGCCGGTCTGTTGAACCATTTTCCGGATTTGCCGGTTTCTTCCCTCTTTTAAAACAATACAAAACTGTTTGCCCGAGATCCGTTTGACCCCGGCCTGCCTGGTTCTGACTTCGTCAATCGTGACCCCAGCGGCCATGCGCTTTAACGCGTCATCGGAAACCGGGTCAACCGTGGTCACAATATATTCTTTTTCATGATCAAAGGAAGGATGGGAAAGTCTATTGTGAAGTTCTCCGTCATTGGTCAGCAGAATCAGGCCCTTTGAGTCCTTGTCCAGCCTTCCCACAGGGTAGATCCGTTCATCCATATCAATCAGGTCCATAACGATTTTTGTATTCTTCTGGGAACAGGAGGTGACATAGCCTTCGGGCTTGTTCAAGGCCAGGTAGATTTTGGGCTGTTCCCGGCTGAGCAGAACGGGTTTGCCGTCAAAAAAAACAGAATCCGATGGATCGACCTTTGTCCCCAGTTCGGATATGGTTATCCCATTGATTTTGATTCGGCCTGCTAAGATATATTCTTCGGCCTTTCTTCTGGAGCAGAGCCCTGAATGGGCCAGATATTTCTGGAGCCGCATGCCTAGGACCTGTATTCGGCATTGATCTTGACGTAGTTTTCACTGAAGTCGCAGAACCAGAAACCGTCTGTTTCCTGCCCAAGATTAAGATCCAGGGTAATGAAAATTTCCTCTTTTTTCATGAGCCGGGCGATTTCCTTTTCTGCATCGGGCCCAAGCCATTGCCCCTTCAGAACCAGGGGCCGATCATCAAAATACAGGTCCATTTTCTCGGTGACCACCCGGGCGCCGGACCTTCCGGCCGCAGCCGTTATCCGCCCCCAGTTGGGATCTTCGCCATAAATGGCTGTCTTAACCAGATTGGAATGGGCAATGGCCTCACCGGCCCTGAAGGCATCCTCTTTGGTTTCAGCCCCTTTTACAATGATCCGGACAAGCTTGGTAGCGCCCTCCCCGTCCCTGACAATCATTTTTGAAATGTTCAGGCAGACTTTTTCCAGTACGGCCTGAAAAACAGCCCGGGATTCAGGGTCATGGATGAGGGCGCCGGAGCTTCCATTGGCCAGGGCCAGAAGGGTATCATTGGTGCTGGTGTCCCCGTCCACGGTGATCCGGTTAAAGGTCTTTTCATTGACTGCCGTCAGAATGGTTTTCAAATCTTCTTTTTCAATTTTTGCATCGGTCAGGACAAAGGCCAGCATGGTGGCCATATCCGGCCGGATCATGCCTGAGCCTTTGGCGATCCCGGTGATGGAAAAAGGTTTGCCCTGGATTAAACCGGTTTCCGTCACCATTTTGCGGCGGGTATCCGTGGTCAGAATGGCATCGGCAAAATCCTCCATATGATTTTCAGAAAGGGCTTGAATCAGTTCCGGAATTCCGGCATGGAATTTTTCCATGGGCAGATAGGCCCCGATCACCCCTGTCGAAGACACCAGAACCTGGTCTTCAGGGATATCAAGGCCTTTTGCGACCATGCCGGAACAGGCTTTGGCGTCTTCAATGCCTTTTTCCCCTGTAAAGCAGTTGGCGTTTCCGCTGTTGACAAGGATGGCCCGGCACAGTCCCTTTTTAATTTTTTCTTTTCCCAGGATCACCGGCGCCGCAACCACCTTATTCCGTGTAAAAAGAGCGGCGGCAACCGCGGGTGACTCACTATAGATAAGAGCCAGGTCCTTTTGGTCTTTTTTCTTTATGCCCGCACGGATACCGGCAAATTGAAAGCCTTTCATAAATTATTCTCTCCAACGCGTTAAGATTTATAAAACAAAGGATTATTATACGTTCCCGGTTGATGGGTGTAAATATTTTATGTTACGGCCAATTAACTTACACAAAAAAAACTGCCGGATCCTGCCTGAGATTCAAACCATTTCATATCTGTTCAATCTTGACATATGATGCCATCCATAATACTTGTATGTGCAATTTTTAAATTCGAGGTAAAAATGGAACCCTATGATAATTTCCTTGAAGGCTGCCTGTTTTTTAATACCAATGCCCTTTCAAGAACCCTGCTGAAGCTTGCGGAAAAGGAATTTAAACCCCTGAAACTATCCCCTGCCCATGCATCCTTAATGCTGCTGGTCTATGATACCCCGGGTATCAGCCCCAAACACCTGAGCCGGCTTCTCAACCTGACCCCGTCCACCATCACACGATTTGTTGATGTGCTTGAAAAGAAGAAATTATTAAAACGGGAAGCCCATGGAAAATCCACCCATATATCACCAAGTGAAAAGGGTCTGAGGATCAAAGCGGAGGTGGCGCTTGCCTATAAACAATTTGTCCTGAACTATACCCGTCTTCTTGGGGCTCAGGCCACCCGTCAACTATCTTTTAGTATCCTGACCGCCAATAAGGAAATATCCGAATCCTCAGATCAGAATGACTAAAAATTTTAAAATCACTGTGGAATATGACGGGACTCATTTTTTTGGCTGGCAGAGGCAAAAAGACAAAAAACCATTCAGGGTGAATTGGAAAAAGTCCTCACCCGGATCTTGAACCAGGACATCAGGATCACGGGATCAGGCAGGACCGATTCAGGCGTACACGCCCTTGGCCAGGTTGCCAATTTCCACGCAAAAACTGATATGGAGCCGCTTCTGCTCAAAAAAGCGGTCAACCGCATGATCAACGATCCCATTGTCATCCGAGACTGCCAGGTGGTGGATGATGGGTTCCATGCCCAATATGACGCGGTTTCAAAGGAATACCATTATTTTATGCTGAACCGGGAAGATCCCTCGGCCATCGGGGCTCTATTTCAGTGGCATATACGGCAGTCCCTGGACATTGAATTAATGAACCAGTGCTGCCAGGCGATTGTGGGTGTTTATGATTTTCGATCATTTGAAAATACGGGAAGCCCGAGATCCACCACCATCAGGGAAGTCGGTTGTTCAGAAATCCGTCAACTGGAAGAGGACCGGCTTGTGTTTATCATCCGCGCCAATGGTTTTCTCAAATATATGGTCAGAAATCTCATGGGCACGATTGTCCTTGCAGGGCAAAAAAAAAATTTCGGTCCAGGAGTTTAAAGACATCCTCGCAGCAAAAGACAGAACAAAAGCAGGGCCCACGGCCCCGCCCCACGGTCTGTTTTTAAAACAGGTCAATTATTTTTGATTTTTTGAATATAATGGTTGTAGTAGGCAATGATATCCCGCCTGTAAATCAAACCGATCAGAAGACCGGGATCATCTTCATCCAAAACAGGAAGGGCATCAATATTTTTTTGAGTCAGCTTTAACAGAACCGTGCTAAGGTCTTCCGACAGGGTCGTGGAAATCATATCCGACACCATGATATCTTTCATCACCACCAGGTCTTCAATATGATGGGTAAAAATGACTTCCCGGATGTCTGTAGAAGAAAATATGCCGGAAAATTTTCCTTGCCGATTGATCACCGGAAAATAATGCTGTTTGGTATGCGTGAATATTTTGTTTTTAAATTCACTGAGCGGCATGTCCTCATTGACGCGCAGGACATCTTTCACCAGAGGCTCCAGGTCCCTGAGTTTTATGGTTTCAAGAATATCCATCATAAATTCTCCGGCATGGGCCGGGGAATCAATTCTGGATTTAACCTGGCTTTTAAAAATCGTCCATTTCCGGCTCAACAAATAACAAAGAGAGCATACCAGCAGACTGGGCAATAATAAATGATAGGAATTGGTGATCTCACTGATAAATATGATGGTGGAAATGGGGGTATTGGAAACTGCCGCAAAAAAACCGGCCATGCCCACAATCACAAAAGAGCCGGGATGGGTGACGATGGTGGGTAGAAAAAGATTGAAAATTTTACCGACCGCCCCGCCCATGGCCCCTCCGATAACGATGGAGGGACCGAAAACCCCTCCGCTGCCGCCGGACCCGATGGAAAAGGAAGTGGTGAATATTTTTCCAATGGCCAGAAGAATCAGGGTTGAAACAGCCAGTTCATTAAAAATGGCCTTCTGGATATAGCCATATCCAAAGGCAAGGGTATAGGGAAGGAAAAACCCGATAATCCCTGTGATCAGACCGCCAAGAGCAGGTTTTAAAAATTTGGGGATATTAAATTTTTTAAATAAACCGGAAACCCCGTAAAACATTTTAATATAAAAAATCGCCGTGAATACCAGGACGCCGGAAAGAACAATATAGGGCCCCAATTCCAAAGGGTTTTGAAATTTTAAGGCCGGGGAGTCAAACAAGGCCCCCCACCCGAATACCAGGCAGAAAATACAATAGGCAACCACGGAGGAAATGCCTGCCGGTATGATGACCTCGGATTCAAAATCAGGGTCCCGGTAAAGCACCTCGGCCGCAAAAAGGGCCCCGGCCAGGGGGGCCCTGAAAATACTGGCCACTCCGGCGCCGATTCCGGCGGCCATCATGATCCTTCTTTCTTTGGGTGAGAGTCTGAATCTGCCCGCCAGAAAAGATCCGAATCCTGCACCGATCTGGGCGATGGGGCCTTCCCGGCCTCCGGACCCCCCGGTGGTCAGGGTGAGGGTGGAGGCAATGGTTTTGACAAAGGGGATCCGTCCCCGGATACGCCCTTCTTTATTATGATAGGCATCAATGGCGGCATCGGTGCCGTGGCCTTCGGCCTCAGGGGCAAAGGTATACACAATCCAGCCGCTGACGACGCCTCCCAGGGCCGGCAGGATGAGCAGCATCCATCGGTTAAAGGGAGTCTGGGTATGGGGCAAAAGAAGATGTTCTCCGGCTGGGGAATCAGGCCTGTACCCCGCCATCAAGTCCAGAAAATAATGCATGCCGAGACCACACAGATAATGAAAAAGAACGGCTCCCAAACCGGCCACAATACCGATTAATACAAACCGGAACAGCCATTTGCCGGCAAGCTTCATATCCCGTGATGCGGTTTTACCCCTGAAATTCATCGGGTTTAGCCTCTTCTCAAATCATTGATCCCGTTCAGCACAATATCGAACAAGGGCTCCACATCATCTAACTCAAGGCAGGAAAAGGCGATTCTGATATTTTTTTCGCCCATGGAAATCAAGCCGGTCTCGTAGCGGTCAAGAAGATGAAGCCGCAACTGTTCGGCATTTACATCCTTTAACCGGATGCACATGAAATATCCTGAATTAAACGGGTATACCTCAAAAGCATCATTATATTTCGGGTTTTTCAAAACCTCTTTAATTTTTTGGGCGCGGGCCTGAAGAAGTTCAAATTTTTCTTTTTTATGGCGTTCATAGTTTTCATCGGCCATGGATTTTAAAACAAGGGTCTGGCCTAAATGAGAGGCATTGGAAACATTGCCCCGGATACACCCGGCAGTCTTCTTTTCCAGGGCTTCAAGAACCAAGTCATTATCGCAATGAACCCCATAGGTCACAAAACCGATTCTCAATCCCCAGACATAGTCTTCTTTTGTGGCGCCGTCTATTTTTACGGCAACTATTCTCGGGTCTGCACCTGCAAGCCTTGAAAAGATAGATTCCTTGCCGGTTTCGTTTTCAAAAAAGAGCCCGAAATAGGCGTCGTCACATCCGACCACCACCTTTGTTCCCTTTTGCGCGACAGCAATCAGAATATCGGCAACCTGCTTTGCTTCCGACAGGCTTAAGGAATAACCTGTCGGGTTATGGGGAAAATTCAGGACCGTAATAATTTTATCATTCAGCCCGGCCTGCTCTTGAATCGTTTTTTCAAAGGATTCGATGTTAAAGCGGGTCAGCTTGTCGTCATAGGCCTTATAATGAACGAGCCGGGCGCTGTTTCTGACGCAGAAGGTCAGGCTGTAATTCCCCCAGAACATGTCCGGCAGGATAATGACGTCGTTTTTATCCACCCACATGTCTGAAAGGATGCTGATGCCATGGGTGATCCCGGATGTCACCACCGGAAGACTTAATGTTTTATTTTCCAGTGAAGGATTCTTTTTAAATAACTCCGACTTCCATTTTTTCCGAAGTTCGGGGATCCCGTAAGACGGGGCATAGGGAAGGTATTCATCCGGGTCTATCCCTTGAAGGTATCGGGTGATGGAAGGAAGGCTTAAGACATGGCCCCCTTCTTTTGCAATACCGATGGTGGCATTGATCTTTCCGGCCTTCTGTTTTGCTTCGGCGCTCTGGGTCAAGATCCCTTTTGGAAAAAATAAGGCTTTTCCCATATCGGAAAGCATTTCAAAAACAAATGGGTTGGAGGTCTTGATAATATCATTAAGCTCCTGGGCAATGGGATTCATACATCACTCTGCAAATAAGGGTTGATGATTGAACTGATGCAATAATACACAACAGTTTATTTAAAAAAAAAACTCTGCAGTTTCATCATTCTAAAACCACAGAGTTTAATAAAACCGGAATACGGGAATTATCGTCTTTTTGATGCCTTGATGGGGTTCAGCTTTTGCTTTTTAACGGCTTCAACGGCTTTGACATGGGTCGCCATATTACAGATCCCGTTTTTCCATTTCAAGGATGGGTCGGGAGCGGCCGTGCAATACATCCCTGTTTCAAATTGTGAGGCTCGCTGGCAGCCGCTGCATTGCTCGGCAATCGGAAGGCAGGTGCCCTCATTGTAGCTGCATCCTTGAGCGGTCATGAAAACGCAATTGTCGCCTTTTCTTACTGTTGTACAAATCATAATTGTTCGTCCTATTGTTTGAATTTATTCAATATCAATAAATTGATGGTTCTTTATAATTGTTTTATTCCATCATTTTTCCGATGAAATTAACCTCGTTCAAATATCACAGCATCGGACCCTTGTCAATATTTGGTTCTTTGCCGGGATAGAATATTTTTATATGAAAAAGGCATGGAGTCATGTATAAAGATTCAATATTCAACCCTTTTCAAGACATAGGATAGACAGCGACCCATCATGATAATCGATCAGGCAAAGGAAGTATTGAGAATTGAAGCCGACAGCATTTTAAGGCTTACCCGAACCATTGATGCTTCATTTGAAGAGCTGGTAACCAGCATCATAAATTCTTCCGGCCGGTCATCATATCCGGTATCGGCAAATCAGGGCTCATTGGAAAAAAAATTGCCGCGACCCTCATCAGTACGGGAACCAATTCTATTTTTCTGCATCCGGTTGAAGCCCTTCACGGGGATCTTGGATTGGTAAACAAAGAAGACGTTTTCATTGCCATTTCCAATAGCGGGGAAACCATAGAACTCAATCAGTTATTGCCCTGATCAGGGATATCGGATGCAGGCTTGCAGGGTTTACCGGTAATTCCGACTCCACCATGGCCAAGCTCTGTGATATGGTCATTGATACCGGCGTGGAAAAGGAGGCCTGTCCCTTGAACATGGCGCCTACTTCCAGCACCACGGCCCAACTGGCCATGGGCGATGCACTGGCGGTGGTATTGATCACCAAAAAAAATTCAGAAAAAGCGATTTCATGAAATCCCACCCCGGCGGGGCCTTGGGGCAGCGTCTATCCTGCAGGGTGGGCGAGATTATGTTCGATGCTTCGGCCGCACCCTGGGTGCCCACAGGTTCCTTCATGGACAAGGCTATCCGGGAAATGGACAAATTCAGATTGGGCGCCGTGCTTGTTCTGGATACGGAGAAAAAACTGAAAGGAATCATTACGGACGGGGATATCCGGCACTGCATTGCCGAAAATCAAACCGGTTTTACAACCCGGCCGGTGGATCAGGTCATGACGGTCAGGCCCCACTCCGTGCAAGCGGATTCATTTTTATATGAGGCATTGAACCTGATGGAAAAACATGAGATTACGGTTCTTCCCGTGGTTGATGAACAAGACAGGCTTGACGGCCTTTTACACCTGCATGATATCCTTGGAAAGGGATCATTTCAATTTAACGGAGGAAGCCAATGAAAGAGCTTGAGTTTAGTACGGATATCCCGACCCTTGGAGAAGCAAAAATCATTTCCCCGTTAAAACGCCGCATCAAACCGGGAGAGCGTGAAAAGCTTTTTGTTTCCGATAAGGAAAGAATTATTGTGGATGTTCAATTGGATCACCTTGAGGAAACCCTGCAAAACAAGAAAGAGATCGTCAGTTTCGACCAGGCCGGGCCCAGGGAAAAAATATATTTTGACCCCAGTAAACTCAAGTGCGCCATTGCCACCTGTGGCGGATTGTGTCCGGGCCTGAACGATATCATCCGGTCCATTGTTTTGGAATTGTTTCATATCTATAACGTCAAAACCATTTACGGCATCAAGCACGGGCTCCAGGGATTCATTCCCGATTTTGAGCACGATGTCATGGATTTAAACCCGGAAACCATCGCCGGCATCCAGAATACCGGCGGATCCATGCTGGGTTCGTCCAGGGGGACCCAGGATATCGGCATCATTGTGGATTGCCTTGAACGGCTGAATATCGGTATCCTGTTCATGGTGGGCGGTGACGGGACCCTCATGGCATCCAAGAGAATTGCCGAAGAAATTGAAAAAAGAAATCTTAAAATATCCGTCATCGGGATTCCAAAAACCATTGACAATGATATCCATCTGGTATCCAGATCCTTTGGGTTTGATACGGCCGTGGACGTTGCCACCCTTGCCATCAAAGGAGCCCATAATGAAGCCGAAGCTATCCCTACGGCATCGGGCTGATAAAACTCATGGGCAGGCACTC
>JAAUSZ010000115.1 GCA_012031875.1 Desulfobacula sp. | reverse complement strand
TACCGGATGGAAAAGATTTCATCGGTATGGGAAAAAATTATAAATCCGAGATGTTCAGCGGTGTCAGATTGTTGGCAATATCGCTGTATTTTTTTCTTTCAGCCGCCGGCATGGGGATGAGCCCTTTGTCGGTCAGGTAGCCTTCATCTCCCCAGGCTTTTTCACTGGTGAATTCCTTCAGGTATTCCCGGATGCCGGGAATCTGGTCCACATGGGCCTTTTTCACATAAAAGAACAGGGGCCGGGACACCGGGTAGGACCCGTCGGCAATGGCTTCAAACACCGGGGTGACGCCTTCCACCACAGAGCCCTGAAGCTTGTCGGCATTCTGGTCCAGGAAGCTGAAACCGAAGATGCCCAAGGCATTGGGATTGGCATCCAGTTTCTGGACAATGAGGTTGTCATTTTCACCGGCTTCGATATAGGGGCCGTCTTCACGGACCGTATGGCAGATGGATTTAAACTGCTTTGAATCGGCTTTTTCCATGGCTTTGATGAACTCGAATTTTTTCCCGCCGGTTTCCATGACCAGTTCCACAAAGGCGTCACGGGTTCCGGAGGTGGGCGGTGGGCCAAGGACTTCAATGGCCATGGCGGGAAGTTCAGGGTTCACGTCTTTCCAGGTCTTATAAGGATTGGGCACCACCGTCGGCGTGCCGTCGGGGTTGGGAACATTGGCGGCCAGGGCCAGGAAGATATCTTTCCGGGTCAGGTTGAACTGTTTGGCTTTTTTGGAATTGGCAATGACAATGCCGTCGTAACCGATCTTGATTTCAACGATTTCATTGATCCCGTTTTTCATGGCCGTCTCGACTTCAGACTTCTGGATTCTTCTGGAGGAATTGGTGATGTCCGGGTGCTGGACCCCCACGCCCGCGCCAAAGAGTTTGTGTCCTCCGCCGGACCCGGTGGATTCGATTTTCGGGGTCTTGAATTTGGTGGTCTTGCCGAAATTTTCAGCCACTACCGTGGAAAAAGGATAAACGGTTGAGGATCCGACAATCGAGATATAATCCCTGGATTCGGCAAAGGCATTGCCGGCGCCTGTGATAAAGACAAGGGCCAATACATTGAGTAAAAGTTTTTTCATGGTTTCTCCTATTGTTTGTTGTTAACTACCATCGTTTCTCATATTTTTTTCTTAAGTAAACAGCCGCTGAATTCATAATCACCAGGAATACCAGCAGGACCATGATGGCGGCTGAGGTTTTTCCATAAACCCCCGTTCCGGGCTGTCGGCCCATAAAAAGATCTGCACGGGCAGGGCCGTGGAGGGGTCTGTAAATCCGCCCGGGATATCCACAATAAAGGCCACCATCCCGATCATCAGGAGGGGGGGCCGTTTCCCCCAGGGCCCGGGCCATGCCGATAATGGTGCCGGTGAGCATGCCGGGCATGGCCAGGGGAAGCACGTGGTGGGCCACCATCTGGGTTTGGAGGCGCCCACGCCCAGGGCCGCCTCCCGGATGGACGGGGGCACGGATTTCAGGGCGGCCGGCCGGCAATGATAATGGTGGGAAGGGTCATGAGGGTCAGCACAAGGCCCCCCACCAGGGAAGAAGACCTCGGAAGTTCAAAAAAATTCAGGAATACCGCCAGGCCCAGGAGCCCGAAAACAATGGAAGGCACCGCGGCAAGATTGTTGATATTGACCTCGATGATATCCGTAAACCGGTTTTTCGGGGCAAATTCTTCCAAATAGACCGCCGCGGCCACCCCAATGGGAAAGGACAGGACCAGGGTGATGACCAGGGTATAAAATGATCCGCAGGTGGCTCCCCAAATACCGGCCAGCTCAGGTTCCCTGGAATCCCCGGCCGTAAAAAAGGTGGTATTGAATTTCTTTTTGATTTTTCCCTGTTCCTCCAGGGTTTCAATCCAGGAAATCTGACGGTCGTTAAGCCGCCGCTCCATTTCTGGCAGATTCCGGTCAATATGGCCCTTCACGAGCATGTCCACATCATCATCGGCCGGAACCCAGAGGGACAGGGTCTGGCCGATCCTGTCCGGATGGGCCTTTACAAAATCCGCCAGTTTATAGGCGGCCCCTGAACTCATCAGAGATAAGAGTTTTTTCTTTTCTCCCCGGTCTTTGACTTCGGGGAACATATTGTACAGAGCGGTTTTCACAAGCCCGTTAAAATCTGCGCCGGACAGGTTATTCGGATTCAACACCGAAGGGTCCAGAACCATATCCAGCTCGATCACGGTCTGCTGAAACGCGGAATATCCGGACCCGAAAATGCTGACGAACAGCACGGCAAGGCAGATGAGGCTGAAGCTGATGGCGCAGAGCCCCATCCGGCGAAAGCGTTTTTCCGCCTTGTACCGCCGGGCCAGGCCCTTTTGCACCAGGTCCGCGGTCCGGACGGAACCGTTGGCTATGTTTTCCGCTTTATTCATACTGCTCCCTGTATTTTCGCACCACATAAAGGGCAATGATGTTGAGGATGAGGGTGACCACAAAAAGGAGCAATCCCAGGGCAAAGGCAGCCAGGGTTTTCGGGCTGTCAAACTCCTGGTCCCCCACCAGAAGGGTGACGATCTGAACCGTGACCGTGGTCACGGTTTTAAGCGGGTTCAGGGTCAGGTTGGCGGAGAGCCCGGCGGCCATGACCACGATCATGGTTTCCCCGATGGCCCTTGACACGGCCAGCAGAACCCCGCCCACAATCCCGGGCAGGGCCGCGGGCAGGACAATATGGCGGATGGTCTCGGACCGGGTGGACCCGAGGCTCAGGGCCCCGTCCCGGAGGGACTGGGGAACTGCATTGATAACATCATCGGAAAGGGAAGACACAAAGGGAATGATCATGACGCCCATGACCAGCCCGGCGGCCATGGCGCTCTCGCTGGATATGTCCAGACCGATGAGGGCGCCGCTGTCCCGGATGACCGGGGCCACCACCAGGGCCGCGAAGAAGCCATACACAACCGTGGGGATTCCGGCCAGGATTTCCAGAAGGGGCTTGGCATAGGCCCGGAATTTTCTGTTGGCATACTCGGACAGGTAGATGGCCGACATGAGCCCTACGGGAACAGCCACGATCATGGCAATGGCGGAGACCAGCAAGGTTCCGATAAAAACGGGGATGGCCCCGAAGGCCCCGGATGACCCCACCTGATCGGCCCGGATGGCGGTCTGGGGACTCCATTTGAGCCCGAACAGGAAATCCTGGACCGGAATGATTTTAAAAAACCGGATGGACTCGTATAAAACCGACAGGACAATACCGATGGTGGTAAAAATAGCCAGGACCGAGCAGGCGATCAGGATATAATAGATGACACGCTCCACATGGTTTCTGGCCCTAAGTTCCGGCCGGATACGGCTTTGCAGAAAGGAAACGGCTGCCATACAGATCACCGCCACCAGAACAAAAAGGGCTCCGTGGCTTAAGGAGCGAAGATATTGGTAATAATCCGCGGCCGCCCTCAGGTCTGAATTTTCCTCTCCGGAAACAATATTCCCGCTCACCAGATTTTTAATATCATTCATGACCAGGTTCAGGCGGTCCGCCGGAAGACTCTGAAGTGACTCCGGAAGCCTGGAAACCACCATATCCGTAATCACGGTGGATTCGCATACAAGCCAGAAACAAAAGATGAAAAGGGCCGGCACCGCGCACCAGAGAGCGGTCAGCGCCCCATAATAAACCGGCCGGGAGTGAAGGCTCCCGGGTCCGCCGGTCCTGTCGGCAACCGCCAGCGCCCTTCTCCTTCCCAGGTAATACCCTGTACTGGAGAGCAAAAGCAATGTGATCAGGACGTAACTATGTGTCAAATAGGCCTCTGTATTAAAATATGGGTTTCAATTGTCCGAATTATAAACCGGGTTTGTTAGGGTAAGTTTAATGAAATATTAGAAAACGGTTAGGAAATCATTTGAAACCCGTAAGTCCTTGGCCCTGATATTGACGCGGGGACGGGAAAAGCTCCATAATGCCGCGGCAATTTATAATAAGGAGTAAACTCATGACATCTGTATCAACAGATCCGGATAAACCGGCCCAAGGACCTGCTTCGACATTAAAAAAAGAAAAGGCGGCCGGACCGGCCTTTAAAAAACAAATCAGGATCGGAACAAAACTGGTCCTGGGGGTGGCCCTGGCCTCCAACCTTTGTATCCTGATGCTGCTTTATTCGGTACGGTACTGGGACCGGGAAGTGAATTCAAAGGCGGAAGACCTTTTGCAGATTCAGAAAAACCTGAACATTGACCTGAGGGCATCGGTCATCGGCCTTCAGGACAGGCTCTTAAAACTGCCTGCCCTTCTTGAAGCCGATTCAGGAAAAAAAATCGGCCTCTGGCTGAAAAACACCCAAAAAATCAAAGGTGACACCATTTTAAAAGGCCACGACAATTATCAACACCTTTTCACCCGGACCCAGAGAAGGGACCTGGCCAAGGGCGGATATGCCTTACGGGAAGCCCCGGACGCGGTCATCGTCAGCCGGGGCATCCTGGACGCCGATGGTGATTTTACCGATACCGTTCATGAGACCGCCATTGAAAGTGCTTCCCCGGCAGCAGATCTGGCCCTGATTCAAACCGGTATGAACAACCTCCTGTCACAGGGGAAAACCGCCGAAGACATGCAGGAGACGCTTCATCATATGAAGGCGGATATCGCCGAGGACCTGCTCCGGGCAGAAAACAGCCGGACCCTGATCCTGAGCCGGCTGGAACTCATCGATATTACCCAGGCAGACCTCATCAAGGCCAAACATCGAAGAGAATCCGTTGTTGTCGTCATCAGCGGGTTGACCCTTCTTTTTAATATCCTGATCATTGTCTTTCTGACCCGGTCCATCATCACCAAACCCGTTAAAACCGTTGTGAAAAGCCTCAAGGAAATTGCCGGGGGAAAAGGGGATTTGACCGGGACCCTGCCCCTTCATTCAAAAGATGAACTCGGTGAACTGGCCCACTGGTTCAACACCTTTATGAAAAAACTTCTGGCCATCATCTCTGAAGTTCACCTTCAGATGGGGAACCTGAATCTTTCCATCCGGGATATTTCCCTGGCATCACAGGACCTGGGTAAAAACGCCTCCGTCATGAGCGGGAAATCGAAAGATGCGGCCGTATCCACGGAATATACGGTTGAAAAAATCGAGGCCATGGCAGTCTCCGCGGAAAAAACCCATGCCGTGGTGGATGAGGTGGCCCGGTCCTCGGTCTATGTTTCATCGGAAATCGATCAGATCGGCAGATCCACGAGCGACGTATCCTCGGCCGTCTCCGCCATTGCCTCCTCCATTGAGGAATTGTCGGCCTCCTTGAAGGAGGTGGCGGCATACGGGCCGGGGAACCCATGTCAGCCATGCCGCCGGCCAAAAGGCCCATGACGGCGCCGGCATTGTCAAAGACCTCTCCCGGTCCGCGAGGGAAATCCATGAGGTTCTGGATCTGATCCGGGGAATCGCCGACCAGACCCACCTTCTGGCCCTGAACGCGGCCATTGAGGCGGCAGGCGCCGGAGATGCCGGAAAAGGATTTACCGTGGTGGCCATCGAGGTGAAAGAACTCTCAAAACGAACCACCGAGGCCGTGGGCATCATCAAGGGAAAAATCCAGACCATGCAGACCAATACGGATCTGGTCACCAGGAGCATCCGGGATATTGTGGAGGTCATTAAGGAAACCCATGACATCATGCTCTCCATTTCCGGATCTGTGGAGGAACAGACTGCCACCCTGAATGAAATATCCAAAACCATTTCCGGGACCTCCCGGTTTGCCGAAACCGTATCAATATCCCTGCAGAATACGGTTAAACTTGAAAAAGAGGTTACAAAACGGCTCAGCGAGGTCTCCCATTCGGCCCGCAGCATTGCCCGGGACGCCAAGGATGCCGCGGACCGGACCCAATACACCCGGCAAAATGTCGTGGATGTGGGCGAGGCATGTATGGCAACCTTTGCGGAAACCAGGCGGATCGAGGACCAGGTCCGGAAACTGGTCCATATGTACGAAAAACTCCATGAAATCGTAATCCAGTTTAAAATCAAATAAATTCAAACCATTTCTTAGCAGGTTAATCATCATTTCCAAATAAATTCCTGAGATATTGAGGGACCCAGGTTAAGGGTGAACAAAAAAACAGGAGGGCGACGGAAAAGATGGGGCTACAGGCAAAAAAAACCGAAGCAGGGGCCATATCCTGTGCTTCCCTGGACATGGATTCCCTTCTCCGGGCCATGGAGATCAACACCAAGTCGCCGGATGAATTTGTCCGGTCCCTGCCTTTTTTCGGCGAGGATGCCACGGCCGGTGTGGAAAATGAATTCCAGGCAGCGGTTCTGGGAAAGAAAGAAGACCTGGACCTGGCCCGGACCATTGAGGATTCCAATTATTATAAAAATATGGTGCGCCGGGCCGAATCCGGGGACATCTCCAGAAAAAAATCGAGGCCCTGAATACATATCTGGATAAATATCTGAACCAGGGCCGGGACAATGTCTGGGAAAACAGTTGGGTAAGGTTTCCCAGGAAAACCCTGAATTCATTTTCCAACCTGGTGTTCAAGGCGGATCTGAAATCCGACAAGACCCGCCCGGATTCCGAAAACCGGACCGATGCAGACCATTTCACCCTGATGAAAGAGGGTGAAGAATTCATCCGCATTCCCGTGAGCTACCTGTTAAAGCTGGCCCTGGCCGACCTTGTCGGGTCTGAGGGGGGCCGTCACGCCTTTATCCGGATAACCGGGGAAAAGATGATGTCCCATTTTCTGAATGACAATACCTCTCCTGAAATTTTCTCCTTTTATCCCGAGTCTGCCGGTGCTTCCGGCAGCCTGGGCAGAAACATTGCCCGGGAAACCCTGATCCGGTTTTTGCTGACCCAGCTTCTGGTGCAGTACGCCCAGAAAAAATTCCTTCTTAAGGACCATGGACAGGAAGTCAGAGTCTTTTTTTTCCTCATCCCCCCCCTTTGCGGCAAAAAGAACTCAATGACTGTATTTCCGATTCCTTTTACCGGGACCTGTTCATGAGTCCCTGTTTGTCCGGCTGGACCCGGGGACAGGAAAAACACCGGTATATGAAGCTCTGCCACAAGGTTTTAAGCCGCAGCCACATCAACGGGATATCCAAGCTGAAAGAAGCCGGCATCATCACCTCCAACCTGGTGGTGCTGCCCAACGCTTCAAATATGAGTCTTGCCAACAACGGAACCCATATCAGTCTGGGCAGCAAAAACTCGGCAGGCTCCTGGCCGACCCCGGGTCAGGGTTTACCCCCTTTCATGAAAAATATCTGGGAGACCTGGCCATAAAAATTATTGAACATTTTCTGTGCCTGTTTCCCGGCGCCTACAGCGCCTCGCCCCTGAGGCTGAATTTTGAGGATTTCCACCCGGAAAAGGCCCTGGGGTTTTTGCCCCATGAAATCGACTATACCCATCTGCGCATGATCTGGAGGCGGTGGAAAAAAAAGGCCGACATCCGGGTCCTGGGAAGCCCGGTGACGCCCTTTGGCCCGGCCTGGCTGGACCGGATCATCAGCCGGATGTTTTTGCTCAGGGGAGACTTTATCCCGGACGCAAGGCTCGTCGACTATTTTGTGTCGGTTATGAGTACGGACCAAAGCCCCTCCCTGGACGGGAAACCGGGCAACGGGGACCAATTGAAAAAAGACCTGGCCCAGATGGGCGTCTTTGATGAAGATATGCCTCTTTACCAACTGGTCCGGCTCCGGGAATTTTCAAAAATGGGCTATACCGGGTTTGAATACCGCTATTACAGCATGTTTGAAAACATCCTGTCCGATCTCGGAGGGGCCGCAGACCTTCAAAATCTTTTAACGGCCCTTTCCTTCCAGTATATCCTGTCCGGAAAGGTAAATCCCCATATGATCCCGGATACCCCGGACGTGGAAAGCGAGCGGCGCCAGGTCTTTTTTTGCAGCGCCCTCAGCATCCCCACCTTTTATGTCAAGACCCGGACCCGGAATGTCTTTCTTTTAAGCATCCTTTCAAAAATTTCAAAGACAAGGCAGAGCCGGAGATATCCGGGATATACCCGGGTGAGGGTCAAGGATTACCAAAAGGCCCTGATTGAAACCATCAAGGCCGACGGCCGGGACCTGATCAGGGCCATGAACCTTGAAGAGGCCCTGTCCGGCCTTGAAACCCGGCTCTTTTCCTCTTCCGCCTCAGCCTGCGGCAGACTGGTCTCCGGGATCATGGAACCCAGCCGGAAGAAAGACCCCATGAAACTGAGGGGCGAGGTCTTCAATCAGAAGGCGGAAGCCTATTTTATCAACGGCCTGAGAGAAAAACAGACGGCTGAGGCCTTTTCAGTATTAAAAGAGGAAGGTGAAAAAATGAGCTGCCTGGCCGATTCAGGGGACGGGGATTTAAGGGCTGCCCTGGACCTCATCCTTAAAGGCCGGGATCTTTCCTCCTTCCTGGAATCCATAAAGCAGCCCTGCCTGGATGACATGACCATGGGAGACATCCAAACGCTCATTTCTCTCATCATCCTTTATACGGGCCGGCAAATCCGGCGTTGTGAATAAAAGAAAGGGAGGGCCATGACATTGATGAAAGCCTCGGCTCACCAGTATATTGAGCGAAAAACCCTCACGGTCCGGACGAACGCCTTGCCGCGGACCGGATGATCCGGTTCCTCTATTCCGGTATCCGGGAAAATGCTCCCTTTCTTTTCAACCTATTGCTGTCTTCCCGGTGGTCGGCCTTTTTCGGGTATCTGAACTATGACTGCCCCATGCGGTCCGGGATTTCAGACCCGCTGAAGATGCTGGAATCCCTCGGCATCCCCCCGGAAGAAATCCATGGCCGGGTTGAGGAGCTCAATACCTATAGGAAAGTCTTTGAAAGACAGATCCAATACTGGGAATACCGGCCCATGACAGGGGATGTTTCCTGCGTTGCCTCGCCTGCAGACGCCCGGATGCTGACCGGGTCCTTCAGTGAAACCGAGGCCCTGTTCATCAAGGAAAAATTTTTCAATTTCCGGGAACTGATGGGGGAGGACAAGGTCCATTGGCTATCCGTCTTTGAGGACGGGGACTATGCCGTGTTCCGGCTGACGCCTGAAAAATACCATTATAATCATGTCCCGGTCTCCGGTAAGGTGGTGGATATTTACGAGATGAACGGGGCCTACCATTCCTGTAATCCCGGGGCCGTGGTCGAGTCCGTGACCCCCTTTTCAAAAAACCGGCGGGTGGTGACGGTTCTGGATACGGATGTGGAAAACGGAACCCGGGTCGGTGTTGTGGCCATGGTGGAAATCGTGGCCCTCATGATCGGGCGGATTGTCCAGCGCTACAGCGCTGAGCGCTATGACCGTCCCGAACCGGTCACAAAGGGGCTATTCCTTGAAAAAGGCAGGCCCAAGAGCCTGTTTCGGCCGGGCAGTTCCACCACCGTCCTCATTTTCCAGAAAACCGGGTCCGGTTTTCAGAAGACCTGCTGGAGAACCTGAACCGGACCGATGTCCAGAGCCGTTTCTCCCGGGGGTTTGGAAAACCCCTGGTTGAAACCGAAGTGAGTGTCCGGGAAACCATAGGGAGATCCATCTAATGGAACAGTTTGTATTTCTCAGTATCTTGTCGGTTCTGATTCTTTTCACCATCATCTGGGGGTTTAAAACCCTGCCCAAGGAAAAATGGCAGATCATGGCGGTCCTGCCAAAGGGAAAAACCCTTCACGGGAAATGGGAAGGCCTGAACCTGACCTATTACGGCCTTTTATGCGCCAATGCCTATACCTTTGCCGTGATCATCTTTTTCATCCTGGGGGCCTCGGCCCAAATCCCCTTATCCGAACTCGGCCTTTTGATCCTGGCCATGCTGGGCCTGTGCATGCCGGCCTCAAAAATCATGGCCCGGATCGTGGAGAAAAAAAAGGGGACCCTGACCGTGGGCGGGGCGGTTTTCATCGGTATTTTAGCCGGCCCCTGGCTGGTGTATCTGATGAACCTGGCCCTGGGCCGGACCCTTCGGTTTGATGTCAACCCCACGGTCTTTTTGTCGGCCCTGTGTGTGGCCTATGCCTATGGAGAAGGACTGGGCAGGCTGGCCTGCATCAGTTTCGGGTGCTGTTACGGCAAACCTCTTTGCGGGTGCAGCCCCTTTGTCCAGCGGCTGTTTTCCGGGTTTCACCTGGTCTTTTCGGGAAAGACCAAGAAGATCGCCTATGCCTCGGGCCTGGAAGGGGAAAAGGTGATTCCGGTCCAGATCATGACCGCGGGCCTTTATTCCGTGACCGCCCTTATCGGAACCGGGCTCTTTTTGAACGGACATTATGCAGCCGCTTTTCTGGAATCCCTCATTGTGACCCAGGTCTGGCGGTTTGTGTCTGAATTTTTCCGGGCCGATTTCCGGGGCGGGTTAAAGATCACCCCCTACCAGCTCATGGCCCTTGGGGGCATTGTCTATGCCCTGGCCACTGTATTCTTCTCCCCGGCCCCCGCCGGCTTGCCGGTCCTTCAAGCCGGGCTCCATGCCCTGTGGAACCCCTGGATGATCTTTTTGATCGAATCCGTTTGGGTGGCCGCCTTTGTTCACACCGGCAGAAGTGTGGTCACGGGTGCGGAAATTTCGTTTCACGTCCATGAAAACAAGATCTGAAGGAAGCGGTTCTGATGAAATTCACCATCGGTTCAAAAACCCGTTTCCGGGCCATGCTGGCAATCTGGGGCTATGACATCCTCAAATTCCTGGCGGTCTTCAAGGTCATGCAGGGTTACGGCATCAATCCCTGGCTTTTCTTTTTCCTGGACATGGTCACCGTCCCCCCCTATGTCATGGGCTGGAGCCGCCTGATTACATCCATCACCGGAGAAGTCCGGGCCTTTGGATCTATTATTACCTGGAGCCTCATCACCTTTGTTTCCAGCACCGCCCCCTATTTCTACGCCGGTTTTGCCGGCCGCCGGTCCTTTCCCCACGAAGCCTGGTTTTTCCTGATCCTGATCCTCATCTTCATCACCCTCAACCTGATCCGCAAAATATACCGGGCCAGGAAAGCCTCATGTCCTATGGACAGTTGATCATTCAGGCAAACCCAACCGGTTTCGAGCCTGGTTTTTATGCCGTTTTCAGCCCCATGCCCTCAAAAAAAAACCGTCTGTCATATTGACGCCGGGCAGGACAACCACAAATTCTTCTCCGCCAAACCTTGCCGGCAAATCTTCTGCCCGGAGAAGTTCATGGTACAGTTTAACGGTATGGGACAAAACAGCATCAATTTTTTTAAAATGATCCAGGTCCGTGATGATAAGACTGAGCGGTAACCCGGTTCTCTTGGCCCGCGCAATTTCCCGGGACACGGCTTCTTTTAATGCTCTGCGGTTTGGGACAGGTCAATGATCCGGCCGGGAATTTCCTTCGGGCCCGGGGGGGTCATCCAGAACCTGGTCGCTGAGGCCCGATTCCACAATCCGGCCCTCCTTCATGACATAGAGCCGGTGGCTCAACATTCTTGCCACGGCCGGATCATGGGTCGCCAGGACCATGGACAGGCTGAACCGGGCCGCCAGTTTTCCGATCAGGTCCACCAGCCTTGCCTGCGCAGACACATCCAGGCCGGATGTGGGTTCATCCATGAAAATGATCCTGGGGTCCGTGACCAGGTTGGCCGCGATCTGGACGCGCTGCTGCATTTCCCCGGAAAAGGCGGAGGGCGGGTCATCCATCCGTTTGATATCGATCTCGACGATTTCCAGCCATTGCCGGGCGATCTTCCGGATCTGGCCGTAATGTCTCATGCCGCCCGCCATGAGGCGCTCCCCGATATTGCCGCCGGCACTGATGGTCATCCTGAGCCCCTCGGCCGGGTCCCGGGCCACAAAACCGGTCTCAGAGCGGATGATTTTCCTCAGCAGCGCTTCATCGGTCCGGCAAAGATCAATGAACCCGTCGGACGAATTGAAAAAGGCTGATCCGTTGGTGGTGCCGAGCCTGCCGGCAATGCACTTGAGCAGGGTGGACTTGCCCGCACCCGATTCTCCCACAATTCCGATGACCTCACCCCTGCCCAGTTCAAAACTGATCTCATGGCAGCCCATGGTCCTGCCGTAGAATTTTGAAAGGTTTTGGACTCTCAAAAGAGGCAGGCTTTTATCCGTTATAACGGCTGCAACGCTGTTCATGGCTTCTCCCCTTGCCGGTGATTCCGGCAGTATTCCGTATCCGAACAGACAAAAAGACTTGATCCCTTGTCATCCGTAATGATTTCATCCAGAAACGAGGCGGTTGACCCGCAGAGGGCGCAGGACTGTTCCCAGGGTTCCGGTTCAAAGGGATAGTCTTCAAAATCCAGGCTCTTCACATCGGTATAGGGGGGAACGGCATAGATCCGCTTCTCCCGGCCGGACCCGAAGAGATGGATGGCTGGGGACCGGTGCAGTTTCGGGTTATCAAATCCGGGGAGGGGGGAAGGGCTCATGATATAGCGTCCATGGACCAGGGCCGGGTAATCAAAGGCCGCAACCATCCGGCCATGTTTTGAAATATCCTCATAGAGTCTGACATAGATGGCCCCGTATTCCTCATAGGCATGCATTTTCAGGGTTTCCGCCCGACGGGGCTCGATAAACCGGAGGGGCTCCGGATCAGGCGACTGATAGACCATGATCTGCCCCTCCTTCAGGGGGGTCTCCGGGATCCTGTGCCGGGTCTGGATCAGGGTGGCCTCGGGGGTGTTTTCCGTAATCCTGATCCCCGCGGTCTTCCGGAAAAAATCCTTGATGCCGACGGCATTGACCGCGTCATCGCAGCCCTGGTCAATGACCTTGAGGACATCCTCTTTTCCCAGGAGGGAGGCCGTGAGCTGAATTCCCCCGGTTCCCCAGCCGCAGGGCAGGGGGACTTCCTTTCCGCCGAAGGGCACCTGAAATCCCGGAACGGCCAGGGCCTTGAGGATGGCCCGGCGGATCATTTTTTTGGACTGCTCATCAGGTATGCAAAATTATAGGTCCGCACCATTGCTCTTTTTCCGGGTTTGCCGGTGTTTTTTTCTAAGGTTCCGGATGGCTGCCATCTCGGATTGGAAATCCGCATAATGGGGCAGTTTCAGGTGCTGGACAAACCCGGAGGACTCCACGTTGTCGCTATGGCAAAGGATAAACTCCTGGCTTTGGGCCGGATATTTTTCATCTCCGGATTTTTCGCTGTTCTGCAGGGCCCGGTCCAGAAGGGAGACGGACATAGCCTTTCTTTCATTCCGGCCGAAGACCAGGCCATATCCGTTTTCAAACCCCAGGGCCTCCTGTTTTGTTCCGCCGACCCGGTTGATCATGAAACACTCGGTGACCCGGATTTCCCCCACCCTGATGTCGAACCCCAGTTCCGGCGGGGTGACCCTTACCTCCACAAATCCCACCCGGAGTTCCCCCAGGAACGGGTGGTGATCCAGGCCGAATCCCCTTTGCAGGGAATAGGCCGACCCCAGGAGAAATCCCTCATCCCCCCGGGCCAGGGCCTGGAGCCGGATGCTTCTTTTGGCCGGAACCTTCAAGGGCTGCCGGGTCAGGTCCCCTGTTTTTTCACCGATGAGTTCGCCCTGTCCCGGCTGCATCAGCCCCTGCCTGACCAGCATATCCATGATCCGGGGCAGGGGTTCCCGGTCTTCTGAAACCGGGCCGCCGGTTTTTTCGGGAGGGGTTCCCGGACCTTCCGGCAGGCCGGGGCCGTCTTCAAATTCAATGAGGCGGTGGGTATAGTCGCAAGTGGCCCCCAGGATCTGTCCGCCGGGAATATCCTTGAAGACCCCGGAGATCCGGCGCAGGGCCTTCATTTCTTCCGTGTTCACGGGTATGGAATTTCCGAACCGCTTCAGGGTGGTTCGAAAGGCCCGGACGAGAAAGACGGCCTCCACAATATCTCCCTGGGCCTGTTTAAGGGCCCGGACGGCTGCGTTTACATCATAGAGGGCCCCTTCCGCCATGACCCGGTCCACGGCAAGGCCGAGCTGATGCGCCATCTGTTCCGGCCGGATTTCAGGAATGTCCCGGGCCCCGCCGGGATTCGGCCGCCAGCCTTCGGGAATTCTTCACCGCAGCCTCTCCCCCTTTGACGGCCACATACATCAGAGGACCTCCGCTTTTGTGGTCCTGGGCAGGGCTGCCAGGGTCCGGTCACAGACAAAAATCATATCCACCCCCAGGGGATAGGAACGGCAGAGTTCCGCGCGGTTCTGCAAGAAATCGGGGTTAATCCCTTTCAGGTTTAAAAATTTTGGTTTCCCCAGCCCCGGGCCCGTCAGCCTGATTCTGCCGGTATCGTCCATTCCCCTTGTCTGGATGATCAGGGTGGTGGATATATCCGGGGACTCAAGGGTTCCCGGATGAAAGAGGCCGGGATCTTCAAGATGATCGCAATGGGTGTACAGGGCAAAGGAAGAATGATGTTTGAGCCGCGTATAGGGCGCGCCCGTATGAAACCTGAGCCATTGAACGCCGGCCGAAGCATGTTCCATGTCGGACCAGAACGGGGTTTCAGAATCCATGAGGGTCAGAAGAACTGCCCCGGAGGCCGGGTGGAGGCCTTCAGGACAGGTCAGGTCAATATTGATAGCCATGAGGGTTCCCGGATTTGCCATGGCGGTCAGGAGTTTTCTGAAGACGGCCTGGCTGTCAAAGACATCGGAATCAAAACCTTTCAGCATGATCTTCTCTTTCTCCCCGTTTCAGAGTGAAAAATTCCACCTTGGTATCGGAAACATCCTTTAAAAGACGCTCCCGACGGGCCCGTTCTTTTTCCTCCAGCCCGGGAATCAGGGTGGTCATGAGGCGGTCATGGAGGGCCGGGTCCTGCAAAAGGGCGTCAAACAAAGCGGCCAGCTCTGCATGGCGAAGATCAGACCCCATGACCCAGCCGGAGCCCATAAATTTCCCCTGAACCTCAAGAATGCATTTTGAAACCGTTATTTCACCCAGGTTAAACCGTGAGCCGGA
>JAAUSZ010000013.1 GCA_012031875.1 Desulfobacula sp. | reverse complement strand
ATGCGGCTCACCATGCGGAAAATGCTGCAGCATTGAAATCGGAAAGACCTTAAGGTTTGCCGAAACGGAAAAGAAGGCCTTGAAATCCTTAACAGTGCAAAATGCGATATTGCCATCATCGATTGGAATATGCCGGTGATGAACGGGATTGAAATGCTTGAGATGATCCGGAACGATAAGGTGCTCAGGGACCTGCCCGTGATCATGGTAACGGCTGAAGCCGAGCGGGATATTGTTTCCGAAGTGGCGGAAACGGAAATTGACGGATATCTTTTAAAGCCCCTCACCCTTTCCTCCCTGGATAATAAGATAAAAACCGTTGTTGAAAAAGCCAATAACCCTGATCCTGCAACCATACACCGCATCAAGGCAAGAGACCTTGAGGAAAATGGGAATTTTGATGAGGCCATAGAACAGATACGGATCGCACTGGTTCACAAACCGTCTGCATCGAGACTCCTGCGTCAGCTCGGCTTGCTGCATTTCAGCATCGACAAACCCGATATTGCGGAAAAATGCCTTTTAAAAGCGGCATCGGTCAACAAACAGGACGCCATGACCCGGGCCCGGCTGGCCGAGCATTATATCAGTCAAAATCAGCTTGAAAAAGCCGGCCGGTATTATCTTGAGCTCATGAGTTTGAGCACGCGGTATTTTGATCAGGCCATGGATCTGGCTGAGAAACTCCTGGTCAAAGGGTCAAAGCAAATGGCCCTGGACCTTTTTTCGAAAATCATCGCGCTTTCCAAAAAATCCGCCCAGGTGCGGGAAAAAGTGATTGAGATCTGCATGGCCAATAATGAAACCGAATTCCCCCTGAGGTTGCTTGAGCAGACCATCAAGGAAAACCCGTCCAATTACGATATTGTCTACAAGGCAGGGCTGGTCTATCTTGAAATCGAAAATTCGGAAAAAGCCCTTGAGTATTTCCTGGAAGTGGACCGGCATGTCAGGGGCCATGTGGACGTCAAACTCAATCTTGCAAAGATATATTTCGCGGATCAGAAATTTCTTCAGGCCGATGATTATCTCAACCAGATTATCCGAATCGACCCCAAACATAAGGAAGCCATCAATCTGAGAAAGGAAATCTGAGCATTTCCGGCTCAGGTTGATTATCGGGCTGCGGTGATATGGTTAATGGAAGAGGCCATGAAACCGGCGCCGAATCCGTTATCGATGTTCACCACGGCAATATTGGAGCTGCATGAATTCAGCATGCCGAGAAGGGCTGCAATCCCGCCAAAGGCGGTTCCGTAGCCGATGCTGGTGGGAACTGCAATGACGGGAGATTTTACCATTCCCGCCACAACACTGGGAAGCGCCCCCTCCATCCCTGCCGCAACGATAATAACGGAGGCTCCCATGATTTTTCATGATAGGAAAAAAGGCGATGGATCCCGGCCACCCCCACGTCAAAAATGGACTCCGCCTCATTGCCCATGGCTTTTGCCGTAAGAAGGGCCTCCCGGGCCACAGGGATGTCCGATGTGCCTGCGCACACCACAAGAATTTTGCCGAAGCCGCTGATGACGGGATCATGTTTTTTGATCCATAACAGCCTTGCATCTTCAAAGTATTCGGCATGTTCAAACCGGGACTTGATGATATCTGCTTTTTCTTTCCCAAGCCGGGTGACAAGGATGATGTTTTCGGTAAGGCTCATTTTCTGGAGAATCCCAATGATCTGGTCCGGGGTTTTACCCTCTCCGAAGATGACTTCCGGAAATCCTTTCCGAAGGGACCGGTGATGGTCGATCTGGGCAAATTCCATGTTTTCAAAATCCAGGTGCAGGAGCTGCTGTTCCGCCTCTTCCACCTTGAGATCGCCCGAGGCGATCCTGGACAGGATAAGTTTGAGATTTTCTCTGTTCATGTCGAATCACCGGCCTCAGTTTTGGCGGCGGAGCCAGGCAAGCCCTTTGGTGGGCTTATCGATTGTGCTATCCTCCGGATCAGGGTGGCGGGGAGGTTCCCCCTCTTCGGCAGGCCCTGTATTTTTAACCGTTTCTGCAGTGCCTTGTTCTGACAAAGGCTTGGCATACCCCCATTTATACCGCCCGAATTTGCAATATCCCTGGACATTGTTAAACCGGGCATCAATATTTTTGGGGATGGGGATAACATTGCCTTCAATCCCGGAAATCAGGTGTTCGGCAAGTTCCACACTGCCGCCGCCGGAAAGGATAATGGAATCGATATCCCAGTCATTTTCCCAGAGTCGGTTCAGATCCGATACAATGGCTGCCGCGGCATGGGTGTAAACCCTTTTTTTAAGGTTGGAGATATTGTATTCCTTCCCTTTGATCTTGATCATTCCGGATTCGATAAATTTATACATCCTGAAGAGTTCAATATTAATATTGCTTTCCTGGCGCAGTTTGCCGGCAATGACGGAAAAACACTTTGAAATCCCGGTATCCATGGTGGAAGATCCTCTTTCGATATACAGAAGGTGGTCAAAAATACTGAAATCAGTGGTTTTAAAACCAATGTCCACCACACCGATCTTCTGGCCGGCCAGTTGTTTGTCGATGATCCTGCCCTGTTCATCAAAAATCAGGTTGAAAATCGAACCAATGGGTTGGGGAATGACCTGGATCTTATCAATGTGGACCTTTTTGATGACATCCTTTCCTTCAGGATAATGGAAGGTGATATAATGAACGCCGGTAATCAATTCCTTTAATCTTTTGCTGTCCCTTTTCAGGTATCCCACCGGAAGTCCGGTGACAACCTGGATGGGCGCGGTTGTATCCGTACAGAGCCCGGCCGCGGTCACGGCAAGAATTTTGAAATAATTTTCCAGCAATTTTTCCTGGTCAAGGGTAAACTCCCGGATATTGGACTGGAGTTCGGCATAGCTGCCGAGATAATAGGATTTATCATCAAGGGTAATGTGCAGATTTGCGGTAGAGGATTCATCTCCCATGACGGAATGAAACTGGATATCGGTTGCATCACCGATGATGGATTGAATATAACGGAATTTTTCCCGTTATATGCCTTGGTAAAACCAAACCCGACATCGATTCCAACAATTTCCATGGTGTTCTCCTTCAGAAGGTTAATGTGGCGTTCATCGGATCCATTGGAGTCTTGATTTCAAACTTAGATATCATTAGGAATCCTCCTGAGTCAAGGGATAATGAAGCATGGACCGCCTGCCTTGCACTTCCATCCAAAATGGGATAAAGAAAATAAACTTGTAATTTTAAGAGAACGCCATATGGAAAAAGACAGGATATTCGCCGGTAAAAAAGACAGCTCCGAACCCTTTAAATTCAACAGGGAAGTGGCCCGTGTGTTTGATGACATGCTGAACCGCTCTGTCCCGCTATATGGGGAAAGCATCAAGCGGCAGGCTGAAATTGCGTTTGATTATTATCAGGACCAGAGCCGTATCTATGATCTGGGATGCTCCAACGGCAATCTCGGCCTTTTGATCCTGGACCGGATGAAAGGCCGGGAATTTTCCCTCATCGGGGTGGACAGCTCCCTGCCCATGATTGAAAAATATGCCGGGCAGCTCAGGGATAAACCGGGGGCCTCGTCTGTCTGCCTTATCTGCGGACTTCTTGAAAATATCCGGATCCAAAACGCCTCGGTTGTCCTCATTAATCTGACCCTCCAGTTTATCGCCCCTGAAAAACGGGACGCCGTCCTGGCCGCTGTCTTTCAGGGACTCAATCCCGGCGGCATCCTCCTGCTGACGGAAAAAACGGTCCACCGGGAAGAAGAGCTGAAGGATCTTGAAATCCGCTTTTATAAAAGATTCAAGCTTGAAAACGGGTATTCTGAGCTTGAGATCAGCCGAAAAAGGGAGGCCTTGGAAAAAGTCCTTCTCCCGGATACCATTGAAACCCATCAAAACAGATTGAAACGGGCCGGGTTTAAAACCATGGCAATCTGGCTTAAATGGTTTAATTTCGCCTCCTTTATCGCGGTCAAATCCTAGGTATGGAAAGACTCCTTCAGCACATTCAAGAATTCAAACTCCATCATTGCCATGCCGAGCTGGAAGCCCTGATTCATAAAAAAAGAGAATTTCTCAGCCAGGCCAGGGGCAATTTTTTAAAATTCAGGCAGGTCTTTGAAAACATTCAGGATCATCTTCCTTCGTCCATTGATCTGAAAAACCGGGTGGTGGCCATCGGCGCCCCGGAAGACCTCGGCCCGGAAGAGTCAAAGCGGCTTTATGAAAGCCTGGATCAGCTCCGCCCCTGGCGCAAGGGACCCTTTGACCTCTTTGGAATCAGGATTGATTCGGAATGGCAGTCCTGGATGAAATGGGAAAGGCTTCTGCCCCACATCAAAGACCTGAGGGGCCGAAGGATTCTGGATATCGGGTCCAGCAACGGATATTATATGTTCAGGGCAGCGGCCCATGAGCCTTTGATGGTGCTGGGCCTTGAACCCCAGAGTTATTTTTATTATCAGTACCTTGTCATACAAAAATTTTTAAACCAGGGAAATGTATTCTGCCTTCCCATTCCCCATGATGAATGGCCGAAGACAGGCCCCTGTTTTGACACGGTTTTCTGCATGGGCGTCCTTTATCACAGGCCGTCTCCCGTGGATATGCTGAAATCCATCCATGATTCCATGACCAAGGGCGGGGAGCTGGTGCTTGAAAATCTTGTTCTGGAAACACGGCAGAACCTTTGCCTTTTCCCGGAAGACCGGTATGCAAAAATGAGAAATATCTATTTTATCCCCGATCTTTCGGTCATGGAGTCCTGGCTTTGCCGGGCCGGGTTCGGAAATATCCGGTGTGTGGACCTGACCCGGACCTCTCCCGGGGAACAGAGAAAAACAAGGTGGATCCAGACCGAATCCTTAAAGGACTTCCTTGATCCCCATGACCCGGATAAGACTGTAGAAGGCTATCCTGCTCCGGTCCGGGCCATTTTCCTGGCCGAGGCGGGTTGATCCATGGCCCGGCAACGGAATCTGAAAAGGACGGAATTCTGAAATGGTTTTTCTTTGATTAATACGCGGCAGTGGGATTCCGGGGCTTAAATCCGCTTAAATACCAGGGTGCGGACTTATATTCCAGTTGGCTTAAGCCTTTATTCTCAAGAGAATTGATGGCCAGTTGAAGGGTGTGGTAATCAATTTCAATATCGTTCCAGCCCAGATATTTAAGTCTTTTGTTTGCCTGGCCATGGGACATCTCCGGGTCGATGAGATACGCGTTGACCAGACTCCTGATAAATCCTGGAATCAGGCAGGGTTCAACCCCTTTTTCAATAAGTTTATGTATCAGTTTTTTATCCACCAGTGTCGCCATATCATACTCTCTTCATTTAATAATTCGCTGAGAAGGCCGGATTTTTATTTATAACTGTGCATAGGTACAATAGACGTCAATCAAATCTGAGTCAATCCGGATTTCCCCGCGTTTTTTGATCTGAGGTCTCCGGCGGGTTCCGGAGAACATGATTTTCATAGAGATCCGGAACTGCAGGATTTGAAATCCCTTTAAATCCTGCTGAATTCCTTTGGATTTCTTCTTAGATATGAATCAATCCCCCTTCTGATCAAGGGGATGCCCATATTCGAACAATCTTGCCTGTTTTATTTTTCCCATCAATGGTATGGTGATATAAAATTCCTTTTTTGGCCGGAGGCTGTAATATGGCAAAGAATATATCCGAAGAAGGGGGCAGGTTTTTGCTGGCGCTTGCCAGAACCAGCATCCTTCAGGAGTTCGACAAACATGAAGGCGGGCTTCTCTCAACAATTCCAGACCCATCCCAGGAGTTTTTAAGACAATACCGCGGGGTTTTTGTAAGCTTGCATCAAAAGGGAAACCTTAAAGGATGCATCGGCATTATTGAACCTGAGAAACCTTTATATGAAGGGGTCATCGATAATGCAAAACATGCCGCCTTCCACGATTCAAGGTTCAGGCCCCTCTCCCTTGAAGAATTCAAGGATGTAAAAATTGAGGTCAGCATTCTCACCTGCCCGGAAACCATTGAATACAAAGACGGCAAAGACCTGGCCGCCAAAATCAGGCCGGATATTGACGGCGTGATCATCAGGAAAAATTCCCGCAGCGCCACCTTTTTGCCCCAGGTCTGGAAACAGGTGAAAGATCCTGACCGTTTTTTGCAGCAATTGTGCCTGAAAGCAGGTCTTTTGCCTGATGAATGGGAAAGGGGCGGTCTCATTGTTTCAACATATCAGGTCCAGGCGTTTGAAGAAGAATAGATATTTTGAAGGGGGAAGGCATGGCAACGGTTGATCCTGAATTATTGAATATCATTATGAATATGGATGATGTTGATGAGTTAAAGCATTTCTTTGAAGACCTGTTCACCCCGGCTGAACTGGATGATATCTCCTTGAGATGGAAGCTCCTTAAAGACCTTTATGAAGGGCTGACCCAGAGAAAGATTGCAGACAAATACGGGATCAGCCTGTGCAAGATCACACGGGGGTCAAGGATTCTCAAAAAAAAGGATTCAATCGTGCGCAAACTCTTAAATGCTCAGCAATCCGATAAAAGGCAAAGGGCCAGCGAGGACCATAATTCCAAATTCAAGGCATAAAGGGATTCTGTTTTTGTCCAGGTAAACTGAAACAGTTCCGCTCCGGGCAGATATTTTTCCGGGTACTCCGTCAGTATCCTGAACACCGCCCCGAGGTGGACCTTCCCGACATCCGTGATGTCCTCGCTGATGACTCCCATGAAATCAGGGGGTTCGTTTAAAGGCCGGTTCTCAAGTTCCTCGTTTAATTCCCGTTCCATCCCGGCCATGAGGATCTGCCGGAAAGAGGTGTCCCGCCCGACCCTGTCTATGGGATTAATATGGCCGCCGATGCCGACGGACCAGAGATCATGAAGCCGGGTTTCACTTCCCTGCCGGTGATACAGCGCAGTTTTTTTCATGTCCCTGGTTTGGAGAACAATATAGGGAATAACCTGTTTGTATCCAGGGTCCCTTTCCGCATCTTTCCGGTTTAAAAATTCAAACCCGGATATGGAACAGGTTTCAATAAAAACGTCCAGATCCAGGGGGACAATACTCCTGGGTTCTACCCAGGATTCCGGCAGCATATTTCTTTTAATGCATAATACGGTTTCGCTTCCCGTCATCATATTTTCCTTTTGAACAGTGGATGGCAACACAATTAGGAACCTTATTATCACGCCTGATAAAAGAAATGAATGGTGAATTCTTCAGTTTTTTTTGAGATTATTTCCCTTCTGTGGTATGGAAACGTGGAAACCATTAAAAACAGAGGAGGCTTATGCTATTTTTAAATACATCCGAAATACGGAAACTGGACCGAAAGATCATTCAGACCGCGGTTGAAAAAGCGTATGAGACCATGATAGACAAAGACTATCATATGCCGGACAGGACCCATGTGTCCGACGGCCCGAATTCACTTTTGCTCATGCCCTGCTTTCCGGAAAATATTTTTCAACCAAGCTGGTCTCGGTTTTTCCCGACGCGGCCAAACACGGCCGGCCGGCTGTAAACGGGGTGATGGTCCTTTCCGACAATATATCCGGGCAACCCTTGGCCATCATGGATGGCGCAGCCATTACAGCCCAGAGAACAGGAGCCGTCGGCGGCCTGGGGGTAAAATGGCTGACGCCGGAGAAGATCAACACCGCAGGCATCCTGGGTGCAGGCGTGCAGGGATTCAGCCAGGCCCGGTATCTCATGTTTAACCGGAAGATCGAGACGCTTTATCTTTATGATGTGAACCCCGGGGCCATCGGGCAGATGACGGAAAAATTAAAATCCGAATTTCCGGGGACGGACTATGTGACGGCAAGGACTGCCGAGGACCTGGTGGAACACTCCGGGCTGGTCATTGCCGCCACCACCAGTCAGACCCCTTTGTTTCAGGCGAAACCTGAGGTTGTCAGGGGGAAGACCTTTATTTCCATCGGGTCCTACCGGCCGGATATGCAGGAATTTCCCGACAGTGTGATTGAGGCGGCCGATGCTGTTTTTGTGGATACCCTGTTTGCCGTTGAGGAATCCGGTGATATTGCAACCCCCTTAAAAAAGCGGCCGGGAATAAGGGAAAAGATCAAAGAATTCTCCAGCCTCTTTGAAAAAAACACCTACCGTGAAAACAGCACGGTATTTTTTAAATCCGTGGGGATGGGCCTGTTTGACTTAACCGTAGCTTCGGCCATATATAATATGGCGCTGGAAAAAAAGATCGGTCAAATCATTGATTTTTAGGGAGGGGGTGCCGGAAAAAAATCTGGAGCGGGAAACGGGATTTGAACCCGCGACTTCGACCTTGGCAAGGTCGCACTCTACCACTGAGTTATTCCCGCTCAATGAAATTTTATTTTTTCTACTTGATGAGATTGTGTTTGTCAAGAAAAGATTCCCGGCAAGGCCAAAGACTTTCTCCAAAAGATACCGCCTTTGGTGTTCATTGCAATAAAAGTCCTGGAATGTTTAACCCCGGTCCTGGAAAATCAGATTGATATTGGAAAGCAGATATGTGATAAAAACAAGACGGCAGTTTTCCGGATTCACCCTTTCTGATTATGGGAGATAAATCATTTCAGGACATAGATCCTTATTTGAATAAAAAATAAAGGGAACCCGCATGACTTCTCCACAGGAAGAAAAAATATACGATCTTCAGGATCAGGTAAAAAAACTTCAGTCCCAGAAAGATGCCCTGTTAAAGGAACTGGACAATGTCGAAGAACGGTTTGAAAAGATGAACCAGATGTATCGAAAATCTTTTCCCGTCATTATTGATTCCTTTGCAGTGGGAGATGACCTGTTTTCAAATGCCTGCAAAGACTTGAGCCAGGCCCTTAAAAAGGGGGAATCCGAGGGCAGGGTCGCCTATATTCTGGAGCAGTTGAAAGCCGCCGTTTTCAAAGAAGGGTTTGCCCCGCCCGGAGTAAAGCAGAAAAAAGGCCTGTTTTCCGCCTTTAAAAAAAGGGGCCCCTGTCTTTTATTGATGAATACAAACAAAGCTACCATGAGGTCGTCAATAATCTTCGTTCCAACCTGGATCAAAAATATTCCGGAAAGCTGGATAATATTACCGCAAGAATTAAAACGGCAGAAGACCCCGCAGATATCAGTGAAATCCGCGAAAGTGTATTCAGCCTGATTTTTGTCTATATTTCAGATACCAACCAGGACCGGGGGAAGGTCAATACCTTTGTCCAGGAAGTGGTGGGGAAAATCCTGGACATAGAATCCAGTCTTGCCTCGGGGTATCAGCATACCGACTCCATGGCTCAAAGCTGCGACCGTTTTGAATCCGTTCTGGAGTCTGAAATGAGACGGCTGAAACAGACCTCTGATGTGGCGTCAAACCTGGATATGCTGAAAATTCAAGTATCGGAGAGACTCGCATCCATTGAAAATGCGCTTCAGAAAAAACAGGCCAAGGACAAGGCCATACGGGAGGTTGCCGAAAAAAACAGGCAGGCCTTTAAATCCGGATTTACAAAGCTGAAGCAGGAACTGGACGAGGCCACCCGTTATTCTGAAGAGCTGGAAAAAAAACTGATCCTGGATCAGTTGACCGGGGCCTTCAACCGGCGGGCCTATGACAAAAAAATAGAGGATGAGATGGCCCGGTTTCTAAGATACGGCGCAGGTTTTTCGCTTCTTGTCATGGATGCGGATCGGTTTAAATTAATCAATGATCAATACGGTCACGCCATTGGCGACAAATGCCTTCAGGAAATTATAAAGCGGACCCTGCCCTTATTGAGGCAGACGGATGTGTTGTCCCGGTATGGCGGGGAAGAATTCGTGGTTATTATGCCGGAAACCGATGCTGACGGAGGCAGGGAGGTTGCTGAAAAGATACGGCAGACCATAGAAAAAATAGAATTTATCTATAAGAAGGATAAGGTCAAGGTCACCGTCAGTATAGGTGTTACCCAGACAAGGGAAGGAGATAAACACCACAAAGAGGTCTTTGACCGCGCGGATATTGCGGTTTACCAGGCCAAGGCAAAGGGCAGGAACCAGGTTATTGTAAATTGAATGATTGAAGACAGGAGCGGATATGTCGTCCTTGAAGCTGAAACCCCTTGATTTTTTGCTGAATCACCCCAAAACCACCCGGGTGGCCTCTGATGTGAATACGGAGACCATTGAAAGAAGAGCCTTTTCACCCAAAAAAATAAAAATTTTTTTCAACCCGGTATACCCGCCTGAAAGATGCCCCTGAATTCCGGTTCGGCCTAAACACGGAAGCCGGCAGGGTTCTGCCGGACATCACCGGCAACCATGTCCAGCTCCTTGTTCCGGGTGAAGACCTGCCGGAAAAGGAAAAGGCCGCTTTTTCCATGCCCCGGCATATCGGCGTGTTTTTTTCAGGCGGACCGGCCCCCGGAGGGCATAATGTCATTGCGGGGATATTTGATGAAATGAAAAAATATAACCCGGACTCCAGGCTCTATGGATTTCTTTTCGGGCCGGACGGGCTTCTGGATGCCAAGTATGTTGAAATCACCAGCAGCCTTGTGGACACTTACAGGAACATGGGGGGGTTCTCCATGATCAAGACCGGAAGAACCAAGATTGATTCAAAACAGAAAATGGACGCAGCCCTGAAGACCTGCAAGGAACTGAAGCTGGATGCCCTGGTGGTCATCGGCGGAGATGATTCAAACACCAATGCCGCGTTCCTTGCCCAGTATTTTAAAAGCAGCGGAATCAAGGTCATCGGCGTTCCCAAAACCATTGACGGGGACATCCAGGTCACAACCGATGACGGCGAGATGCTCTGCGCCATCTCCTTTGGATTTCATACGGCTGCCAGGGCCTTTTCCCAGAACATCAGCAACCTGACCACGGATGCGGATTCAGATATCAAATACTGGCATATCTGCAAGGTCATGGGCCGGGTGGCCAGCCATCTGACGCTGGAGTGCGCCTTCCAGACCCATGCCAATCTTTCCCTCATCGGAGAGGAGCTGGCCGATTACACGGATCAGAAAAGAATCGACAAGGCCAAGGAAGACGGAAAGATCGATTATACGGCCTACGGCATGACCCTCCGGCATTTATCCCGGCTCATCTGTGACACCATTGTCCGGCGGGCCGCGTGCGGAAAAAATTACGGGGTCATCATCATTCCCGAAGGCATTCTTGAATTTATCAATGAAATCCAGGTGTTCATCATCAAGCTCAATAAGATCATTGCAGACTATAATTATATCCATGACCATCATTTTCATTCCTCGTTTCCGGCCCTGACGGACAAGCTGGAATACCTGAGGCGGCTGGCCCGGGGAATGGCGGACAAGGGCCGGTTCCCCATCTGGAACTTGAGGGACGACGACCTTTTCAGCCAGCTCCCCTCCTTTTTCCAGGAAGGGCTCCTGGTGGAGAGGGATACCCACGGCAATTTTCAGTTTTCCCAGGTCAAAACCGAGAAAATCGTCATGGACATGGTCAAGGAATATTTAAATACCTTAAAGGAACAGGGCAAATATAAAATCGGAATCGAAAGAACCTATTTCAACTCCCTGATGGAGAAAGCCGGTATGATTCCGGATCAATACGCCAAAGCCATATTTAAAAATCCGGAGGATTCCCATCTGCTCATCAAAGAATCCGTCATTTCCCTTAAAACCCTGAAACAAACCCTGGTCGGCAATGAACTCATCTCACCGGAAGACCCTTTGCCGCCGCCTGTTCTTGCGATATATAAAAAATCAGAGCCCAAGTTCAGAACCCAGACCCATTTTTATGGATACGACGGCCGGGGCTCAGACCCTACCCATTTTGACTGCAATTACAGTTATAATCTGGGGATGATCGCCTTCCACCTCATCGCGGGCGGAGCCACCGGTCAGATGGCCGCGGTCAAAAACCTAGAAAAAAAATTTGATGCCTGGGAACCCATCGGGATTCCCATTGCCAGACTGATGCATCTTGAGGAAAGGAACGGAAAGATGGAACTCGTCATTGAAAAGACCCTGGTGAATTCCCATTCCAATGCCTTCAGGGTATTTAAGGCCCTGAGAGAAGACTGGCTGGCAGCCGGGTCCAACCCGGACAAATACAGACGGCCCGGCCCGGTGAGGTTCACCGGAAATTCCGAAGAAGACCGGCCCATTACCCTCATGCTCAATTCCATATAGACGTGGCGGGTTCGCAAAATATTCCCCGGCGCAATGATTGACAAGGCGGGTTTTTCCATCCTATTATCCGGCAATCACAACCAAGGAGATTTCTGATCATGAAAAAAAGACTGATAATGGCTTTTCTGGCAGGATTCCTCTATCTCGCAAACGGGAACGCCGTTATTTTTGCGGATGGGGGAGAAGAACTGCCGCCCCCGCGATCCCTGCCCAAATACGGCAATGCCGTCAAGGCGGTTGAAACCGATGACACCCTTCTTCTGACCAAAGACAGTGTGGCTGCGGTGAAAAAATTCTTTGATACGAATAAACAGGACGGAGACCGCCTGGAAGATTCCCCGGCTGACGGCAGCCAGGGGTTCCAGATGAGTTTTTTCAAAAAAATCGACGGCCGGGAAAAATCCGTCCCCCTGGTCCGGTTTGAGGAAAAGACGCCGGATGCCAATCTGCACCCCGCCCTGGGGGAATTAAAGGGCCAGGTCTTGATGGGCAAACACTCCGAAGCGGAATACCAGGCCCTTGAAGATAAATACAAGACCCTTCACCTGGCCTTTTTCCGCCAGGTATCCGATGATCAGGGCCGGAGCGTATCAGAGGGAGAGTCCATCTACCGAAAGGCTTACAACCAGGCCCACGGCAAGGATAAATCCGCTGTCCAGGCTGGCGGTGAGGACCAGGCGGCCGGCAAGGCCCAAGCCCAGGAGATGAAAAAGAAGATGCAGGAGATGAAGGCCAAGGGTGATATTGCCGGTATGGCAGCCATGGCTCAGCAGTTTAATACATCTCCCGGACAGACAAAGCAGGGTGCGGCGGCCATGGACGAAATGATCAGGGACACCTGGGATCTCTGGGTCAAATGCCTTGAGGACATCGAAAAGGCGGCTTACCGGACCCGGTTGAAATATAATGCCTCACCCAAACAATGAGGGTGTTTTTACCCGGCCGGCCCATATCCATGGATCCGCCAAAGATATCAAGATATAATGAAAAATCAATTTAAAGGAGAACCCATGCGACATCGTATTGCTGCAGTTCTATCTGTTTTGTTCCTGATTTTGTGTCTGATCCCGCTGACCCCGGCCCTTGCCGCAAGTGACGCCAATGACGTTCCAGGCAGCAAGGACCCGGATATTTTTTCCCGGATGCCCGGTTTCCATATCCAACGGTATGACGTATTGGAGTTTGACCGGTATGAATTCCAGACGGCCCCTGATAAAAAAGAAACAATTGAAGGCCTTCATACCTTTGTGGCCTACTACGCCAATGAGGGCATCAAGCAGCCCAGCGGTCTCCAGATCACCCGCAATTATGTCAATGCAGCCAAAGCCCTCGGTGGAGAGCAGGTTTATGAATTTGAAGACGGCGGAACCCAGTATTCCATTATCCGGATCATCAAGGAGGATAAAGAAGTCTGGGCCGAGGTCTCCGGGGCCAACAACGGGATGTATAATGTTCAGATGGTTGAAAAGCAGCTCATGAAACAGGATGTGGTTGCCAATGCCGAGGCCCTGTCCGGCAGTATCAAGGAAACCGGGCGGGTGGCGGTTTACGGTATTTATTTTGATACCGGGAAGGCGGATTTGAAACCAGCGTCCGACCCGGCCCTGGCCGAGATTGTCAAAATGCTCAAGGCCGATGCAACCCTCAAGGTCTTTGTGGTGGGCCATACCGACACGGTGGGGCAGTTTGCGAATAATGTCAAATTGTCCCAGGACCGGGCTGCCTCCGTAGTGAACGCCCTGGTGGGCAAACACGGAATCGCGGCTGCCCGGTTGACGCCGTTCGGTGCAGGCCCCACCTCACCCGTGGCATCCAACAAGACTGATGAAGGCAAGGCCAAAAACCGCCGGGTGGAACTGGTGGCCCAATAGCCTGAATCGAGAACCTCGCTGTTTGTAAAGGGAGCCTTCCGATCGGCAGGGGGGCTCCCTTTATTTATCGCTTAAATCTGCAAGCCCGGTCCTGCTTATTTTTTCAGCCGCTTTTTCAGCCCATTGATCTGCTTCGGCAAGGGTTTCCACCCCGGACACAGACAGCTTGAATTGCTTGATGGACAGGTCATCAACCATTAAGCCGAAATATACACAATGATAGTCTATCTCATCCGGACTCTTCCCGGCTCCCATATATTTGTGAATAATCCGTTGAGTGATGCCCGCCCCCCAGGCATACCGGGTTAACCGGGCCTGATCATAGCCGGTTATGGGATCCGAGTCATCTTTGCGGCGGTCGCTCATTTCCTTTTCAATGTTTTGTTCCAGTTGTGTCCGATACATTGGCCCCTGAATTTTGGTCATTTGGCTTGGGGCCTCTTTGATATTGAGAGAAAAGTGATATTCGCTGGTGTACATTGAATGACGGCCTGTAATCTTTTTTGGGCAAAGAAGGTCACATCACCCATGGGGCCGTACTTGACCATTTGCGGTGATTCAACGGTATATCCTTTCGGCACCAAAGTCAAGAAAGCCGCCGGCAGTGTATTCGAACGGGTATATCCCTCCGGCGTTTGAATATCCGCCCCCGAAGCCGCCCCTGTATTGAAAATCAACAGCATGACAATAAGCCCTGAAAAGCGTGCCTGATTAAACAACAGGCGCAAGATGGTATTTTTCATTTTTTTCCTTTTCGGTTTTTCATCCTAATGATACAAATCGTTGACGCAGATTTGATCCGCACAATTACCTTTGCCTTGGATGGCCCATGCTTCGTGATACCGGGATTTTGGTTTTCTGCCGCTCTCGTTCACTCCTGTCCCATCCGAGCTTGTGCACAGCCCCTGGCCCACGGGTTCCCGGCTCGTATTAAGAAGGCAAAACCGACCGTCATCAGTTATGATAGTGAATATGCCTCCATAAGCCTCGGAGCAATCATACCGCATGACGCAATCCTCATTGCCGCTGTGCTGGCCCCAGTTCTGACCCATGTAGATAGGAAAGGGCTTTTCCCACATAGGAAGGTCCGCACCATAAATCAGGGTGACATCTTCACCGTAATAAGCCGTGATCCGGTGTCCAAAATCAGGATCGTTGCAATCAGCCTCATTATCATACTCAAACAGCTCCTTTTTCCCGTCAACGGTTTTTGATTTCCAGTAAACCGTTATATCTCTCTCCCCATGATGCCTGACATTGCAGGCATGAAGCAATTCATGGGCTACGGTCGGGGCATAGTAATCATAGGTTTTGGTGACGCCGATGCTCTTGCCAATGTTTCTTGTGACTTTATCAGGAATATTATGGGCTATGATAATCCGGGCAGTTGATTTTGGAGTCCCTATTTCACCCGGGGCCCTTGGTGTCCCTGGTGCTTCAACTGCCCAACCGTCATAATTTTCTTTATCTTTGGTGAATTTTTCCATCAGAAGCCCGTGCTGATCCACCACATGGGGATCATCCTTGCTCCGGTTCCGGTTAATGATGCGGGTGTAGTTCAATTCATCCACGGCCAGGTTATGGTGGACATCCAGTTTGGTCAAGGCGGCGAACCGGTTGATAGCCCTCTTGCTGCGGCCGCCGATCTGATCACAGATGAAGAGGTCTTTCTTCTTTGGGTTAGTCCGGATATGCCGCCCGCCCTCCAGAAAGCCCCGGTATTCCTCCCAGGTGGTCAGCCCGTCCCCATTGTTCCTATCCCCCAGGGGTTCAGCGTCTTCATCGGTGTCAAGGGGCTTGCCCAGGACGCCGTTTGCTTCTTCCCAGGCATCGGCAATGGTGTTACCGTCCAGGTCGTAGGGGATGCTCACTTCGGTAACATGGGAGTCAAGTTGAGCGGTGAGCACCGTGTCTTCACCATCAATGCGCGCCAGAACGGTGAGCTTGCCCATGGCCGCCCCGTCAAAACTGCTGATGGTGATGCCGGCCGATTTGAGGCCCTTGGCGGTTTTGGCTGTCTGGCCATCGGGTGAGACCTCTGCCAACTTCGGATTATTGGCTTTGAGGATCTTTAAATCAGGGGCGACACCTGTCCAGGGGCTGTTCATGGCGGAACCGGGGTGAGATGAGGTATCGAGCAGCTCAATCTCGAACTGTGCGGTCTTCTTCTTGGCCTTCCCGCCCTCGGGATCTCGGAGTTCGACATCAAAGGTGATGGTGTTTCCCGGAGTGTCCGGCCCCTTGGCCCCGGGCAGCCATTTTTTGTAATCCCCTTTGGGGATCAGCACGACAGAAGGCGCAGCAGGGGGCATACCGGATTGAACCTGATAGCTCACGTTGAGCTTGCCCGTGCCGATATAATGGCCGTCTTCCCCCTTCCTGATCAGGTTGTAATTTGCCTGGCCGTGGGCTGAAATGTGCTTTGATTTCGGGTCAAAGGTAAAGTAAAGCCCTTTTAGAAAACTCTCGTTGGATTCAAAAAGAGTTTGGGATGTGAAGCCCTCGCCGGTGGCAGTGCCAAAGGTCATATCGGCCTCCCCATAAGCACTCCCGGCCTGCACATCCTCCGGGCTTGCCTTGGCCCCGATGGCTGCCATAAAATCATTGATATAGATTTTGCCGGTCCCGTGCAGGGTGTCGATACTGACGCCGCCTTGGACATTGTCTGTAGCAGGTTTGCCCGCAATATAGGTCCATGATCTGGATTCAGTGGGATCTTTATAGGTGCCGCCGCCTGAGATTTGGACGGTATTGCTGTGGTTGACAAGCTCCAGTTCCAATACCCCCCCTTCGACAGAGACAATGCGATAGACGGCCCGCTCACTGAGAACGGCGGTAATGTTGTCTTTCATGCTCAATCCATGCGGGTCGGTCAATGTCGAATCGGCCACGCAGGTGGCGTTGATGGTGAGTGTGACCTTATCATCGTCCGGCGCAGCGCAACATGCTGAAGACGCTGAAAAAATCAGGGCAATACACATCAGAAACAGTCTCATTTGAATCTCCTTGGCCTATATATAGATATGCCCGCTCCCTTAATTGGACGGGCTGCTGCCGTCAATTTTTACGGGTTCGGGCGCCAAATCCTTTAATACTTCGGAGCGCTGATGGAGAAGCCCCAGAGGCGGGTCGGCATTGGGGTATTTCCGGTAATAAATGCTTAATGCATCTCCCAATACATAGACCGCCTCCAGATTTTTTCCTTCACCGGCCAGAAGTTTTGATTTTAAACTGAGCCCCCCGAGGTTTTCCGGTTCAGCCGCCAGAAGTTTGTCCACCCGCTCGCCTGCGGCCTTGGCATCGCCTTTGAACAGGAAAAATCGGCCATCTGATAGTGCTTTGCCGATTCCAGGGCCGGATCAAGGGGATTGGGTTCTTTTTTGATGGTCAAATGAAACCGGTCCAGGACAATATACGCCGGGAGCCCGTCCATCCCATCCGGTTTAAATGAAACCGTGACGCTGTAGGCGCCCTCGGGCAGGGCCTGGGTCTCGGAGGGGTCCAGCCACCAATGGGCGGTTGCCGAATCATCCACTCCAAGCACAAGGCTTTGGTCAGGTTGGTTCACGGGATGAAAAGGCCAGGTCATACGATCACCGGCTGCGTTTTTCACCTCCAATACCAGGGCCTCCCGCCATGGGCCGCTTTTCGCCCTGAGGGTGATGGGGGGAGACCTCAGGCAGATTGCCCTGGTCATCCGAAACCGGTATTTTTCTCCACACAGCGGCGCTATGATGAGGGGCCAGGAGGTATACAAATCTGCCCCGGTGTCAGCCGAGGGAGAAATCACAAGCTGCCCCGGTTCCTCCTTTGGCGGTTCCTCCGCCGGCGGTTCTTCCATGGGCCCGGGCTCGGAACCGGGGGCGGGGGATGTCGGGCCAGGTTCAGATGTCGATCCGGTTTTTTGTTGTCGTCCCCGCAGGAGCAGGACAACAAGGCCGCCATGATCCATATGGCCATAAAAGCGGATAATACAGGTTGAAGGCATCTCATTTTCAGCATCTTAATATACTCCTCTTAATGATATAAATCATTGACACAAATATGATCCGTACAATCACCCTGGCCTGAAGCGCAATTGCCATATCGGGACCCGGTTTTTCTCCCTTCCTCATTCACTCCGGTCCCGGTTGGGCTTGTGCATAACCCCTGGCCCACGGGTTCCTGGCATTCCCATACCAGGCAGTAACGGATATTCGGGGCTGAACCGGTCCGGGTTTCGGAATTGCTGTAACGCATGATACAATTCTCGTCCCCGCTGTGCGGGCCCCATGAATTGCCCATGAGAACCGGAAAGGGCTTATCCCAGAGAGCCAAGTCCGGAGCATATATCAGGGTATCATCCTCACCGGGATGAATTGTAACCCGGTTTCCTCTATAAGGTGCATCAATATCGGCCGGATTGTCGTATTCAAGCAGTTCCTTTTTTCCGCCCACGATTTTCGATTTCCAGTACACCACCTGGTCGAGAGAGGGACCGTGGTGCCATACGTTGCAGCAGTGGAAAAGTTCATGGGCGACAATCACTTCATAAAACGGGTAAGTCTTGGTTGCTCCACCGCAAAGCGTTTGTTTGATCGTGTCCTTCATATCTCTGTTAATGAGAACCCGGGACACAATCTTCGGGGTGCCCGGCCCTCCCATGGCAAAACTCCATCCTTCAGGGTCGGTATGGCTGTCCAGGAGCAGCCCGTGCTGATCCACCACATGGGGCCCTTCCCCGTGGTTCCGGTTGATGACCCGAGTGGGGTCCAGCTCGGCTTCGGTGAGTTTATCATGGACATCCAGCTTGGACAGGGCCGCAAACCGGTTGATCCCCCTTGTCTGCGGCCGCCCACGGTATCACAGATAAAAAGATCCTTTGTTTTGGGATCGGTCCTGAAATGTCGGCCGTCTCCAAGGAACCCCCGGTATTCCTCCCATAGGGTCAGACCATCCCCTTTGTTCCGGTCTCCCAGGGGCTGTTCATCATCGTCGGACCCGGGGTCTTTGCCTTTGACGCCCTTAGCCTCTTCCCAGGCATCGGCAATATGGTTGCCGTCTTCATCATAGGGGAGGGAGAGATCCCCGTCTTTGCCTTCCAGGTGGGCCAGGACGACCCGGCCGTCATTCAGGTGGGCAGTGATTTTCAATTTCCCATAGGCGCCGCCGTCAAAGGAGCTGATACTGAGCCTGCATTTTTTCAGCTTTTCCTTGCTTTTGGCGGTCCGGCCGTCCGGGGCCACGGTTTCCATGTCCGGGTTGTCCGTTGAAAGAAATTTCAGGTCCGGCTCCGTCTCGCCGGAAGGGCTGTTCATGCAGGAACCGGGCTCTTTGGAAACCTCCAGGAGGTCGCATTGGAAATAGGCGGTCTTGTCCATGGGCTCTTTGCCGGTTTTTGTATCCCTGAGTTTCACCTCAAACCGGAGGGTGTTTCCCGGGGCCCCCGGGGATGAGGAGGCCCGGGGCAGCCAGGATTTATACCCGTCCATGGGGACGATAACCGCATCAATATCCGTCGGCTCGCAGTTCCAGGCCAGGGTATAGGAAACATGGAGTTTGCCGTCCCCGTTGACGACGGCGCCGGGACCCAGGGATTGGGCAAGGCCGTCCATCATCATTTTATAGCTTGGTATTTCAGACGCATTGTACACGGCCGTTCCGGATGTGACAAAAGGTTTTTCCGGGTCGAATTCGCCGGTGAGGCGTTTATCGGATTCACCCTGGGGGATGGCGGCGTTCTGGGCTGCGGTGCTTAATGCCATGCCCATGGGGGCGGCCATGGGGCCCTCCAGGGACTGCCCCCTGCCGTCGATGGTGATGGTGGTATGGCCGGTCAGTTCCGGCATTTCCGGGCCCACGTCATTCATTTCAATCCGGAAGGTTTTGGCTTTTTTGTGAAGAACCACCCTTGCCGGTAACGGGTGATTGTCCTGGGGGAATCTGTAGGTCCAGCTTGCGTCGATGATATCCACGGCTTTTCTTTTCCGGCCACTGGGCTCGATCACGGTCCGCCGGGTCACTTCCTTCATCATTCCCTGTCCTGTGCCCGACACCTGGGGATTGTCGGATACCCGTTCCAGGGAAGCGACATCATCGGGCTGATCCGGATCTTTGACCTTCCACCGGGTGACCGAGGTATAGGATGTGGTATAGGCATCCAGATAGGTCTTGTTTTTGGACAGGTCTTCCGAGGTCTCGCTGTACCGGCCCGAGTAGTGACCGATGACCCGGGCGGAGATTCTCAGGGAAACATAGTCGCCGGGCTCTTTTTTTTTCCGGCTTGGCACCATGGGCCAAAGATAATGTCAAAATCAGGATTGCCAAAGTGTACAGGAATTTCATGGGAGCCTCCTCTGCGTCTTCATGGGCTAAATCTCATCAGGCTTTGGGTAATGCCGGAAGGCCGGTTTTCAAATGCCCGGTGCCGTTCCCGGACAGAAATAGGACGAAGGCTTTCCCTTGTCAATATAAAAAATCATGCGGGGACAGGGCAGAGCGCCCCGGCTGGATGCCCCTGGATTTTATGATTCCGGGGTGTCACTTTTTATGAATTTATGCTAAAACCATCCCCTATGAAAAAAGCTGTCCCACATAAAAAAAAACAGACCCGGGGTTTTTTAGGCCTCTGGGTCATTTTCGGCCTTTTCTTTTTCGGAGGGGCGGCCATGGTGGTCCTCCTTTATCTTGCCGACCTGACGGAAGGCATGGATAAGCGGTTTGCCGGCCGCCTTTGGGACCTTCCCTCAAAAATCTATTCCGACATCACCCTGCTTTACCCCGGCCAGGCCCTGAATCCCCCTCTTTTGCTAGAAAAGCTGGACCGCCTGGGGTACCGGCCGGTTTCCGGCACCCCCTCCAAACCGGGGGAAATGCGGTTTTCAAAGACCGCCCTGGAAATCTACCTCCATGAATTTCACTCGCCCTTTCATGACCAGCAGAGCGCCTCGGTCTGGGTGGGCCTCAAAGACTCCCGGGTGACCTCCATCACCCGGAGCGACATGGATACCAAGGGGGCCATCCTGGAGCTGGAACCCGAGGAACTGATGCTGTATTACGGGCCGGACCGGGAACGGAGGCAACTGGTTTCCATCGGCCAACTGCCCGCCCACCTCCTCCATGCGGTGATGGCGGCGGAAGACCGGGGATTCTATGGCCATTCCGGCATTGAAATCCGGGGGATTCTGCGGGCCCTGATCACCAATCTGAAAGAATGGGAAATCAGCCAGGGCGGATCCACCATCACCCAGCAACTGGCCAAAAATTATTTTCTGACCCCGGAGCGGACCCTGAGCCGGAAATTCAGGGAAGCCTTGATCACAGGCATCCTGGAATATAAATTCGACAAGGACACCATCCTGGAAATGTATTTGAATGAGATTTATTTCGGCCAGGAGGGGCCGGTCTCCATCAACGGCATCGGCGAGGCCTCCCGGTTCTTTTTCGATAAATCCGCCGCAGACCTGTCCGTGTCCGAATCTGCGGTCCTGGCCGGGCTGATCAAAGCGCCCAACCAGTTCTCGCCCCACCGGAATCCGGAACGCTGCACGTCCCGCCGGAATGAGGTGCTGGAGGCCATGCATAAGAACGGGTGGCTGACGGCAGAGTCGCTCGAGGAGGCAAAGGCCCGGCCGGTCAAACCAGCGCCCTATCGCGGCTACCATCAGCAGGCCCCCTATTTCATGGATTATCTCACCGGGCAACTGACCAGCCTCTACAGCCGTGAGACCCTGTCCAGCGAAGGGCTGTCCATTTTCACCACCATTGACACCCAGGTCCAGGCCGCCGCGGAAAAGGCCCTGAAAAAGGGCCTTGAACGCCTGGAAGCCGCCAACCCGGCCCTGAAACGAAAGGACCCGGCCCAAAGCCTTCAGGGCGCCGTCATTGTCATGCAGCCGAAAACCGGGTATATCCTGGCCATGGTGGGCGGCAGGGACTACGGCCTCAGCCAGTTCAACCGGGCCGTCCAGGCCCGGCGCCAGCCGGGCAGCGCCTTCAAGCCCTTTGTCTACCTGGCGGCCCTGGATCAATACACCCCCCTGTCCATGCTGGATAATTCTCCCCGGACCTTTACGGTCAACGGCCGGCCCTGGACCCCGAAAAATTATTATGCCCAGGCCGACCCGGTGATCAGTTTCAGAAAGGCCCTGGCCCAGTCCCAGAACCTGGCCACGGTGAGCCTGGCCTACGGCATCGGTCTGGACCGGGTGGCCGGGATCGCCCGGACCTTTCATTTTTCCGTTCCAAAGGACCCCTATCCGTCCATGGCCCTGGGCACCCTGGAACTGGACCCCCTGTCCCTGGCCCGGGCCTATTGCGTGTTCCCGGCCGACGGGGTGCTTCCCTTTCCGCTGTCCATCCGGGAAGTGGCGGATACCGCCGGTAAAACCATAGAGAGCCGCCATGCGGAAATCGAACGGTTGACCACCCCGGCCAAGGCCTATATGATGAGTGACCTCCTGCGGGATGTGGTGCGGGACGGCACGGCCAAATCATTAAACCAACTGGGGGTGAACTGGCCCGCGGCAGGGAAGACCGGGACCACCAATGACGGCCGGGATGCCTGGTTTGTGGGATATACCCCGGACCTGACGGCCCTGGTCTGGGTGGGGTTTGATAATAATGATACCGTCAAAGCCACCGGGGCCACGGCGGCCCTGCCCATCTGGGCGGATCTGATGAAAGCCCTGCCCCAGTATGTATCCGGGGAATGGCTGCCCCTGCCTTCGGGGATCGAGAGGCTCAGTGTCTGTGCCGACAGCGGGGAACTGGCCAAAGAAGGATGCTGCCCCAGGGTTCTGGAAGAGATCTTCCTTTCGGAAAACCGGCCGGAAACCCTTTGCAGCAGGCACGAATGTTCAACACCATTAGAAAAGGTCTGGAATGGAATCAAAAAAATATTGCCTTCTTTTTAAATGGGCCGCCATGGGCCTGGCCTTGGTTTTTCTGACCGGCTGTTCGATCCTGGCGCCAAAACCGGCTCCCGAACCTGAAAAGACCGTGGTAAGCCGTCACACGACCCCAAAGGAAAGCCCGGAACCGGCCCCTAAATCCGTGGAAAAACCACCAACGCCCAAACCGCCTCCTTCCAAAAAGGAAACGCCGGCCGCCCCGCCTGCGGCCCAGCTAAGCCCCATGGCCCTGGCGGCTGTGACCTTTTCTCAGCAGGGCCAGGCCTACCTGAAAAACAGGAAACCCGACGAGGCCATCCGGGTCCTGGAAAGGGCCGTCAATCTGAACCCCAGGAACGGGGAAAATTATTACCATCTTGCCGAAGCCTGGATCATGAAGGGCAATGCGGCCCAGGCCGGGGAATTCAACCATTTGGCCGAGATTTATATGAAAGCCGATCCTGAGGGCATGGGCCGGGTCCAGGCCCAGAAAGAGCGGATCAATAAATTAAAATAACGGGTTGCATATCCGGATGGACCTGTGCTAATTAAATTCCCTATGAAACAGTATGTGATAGACGGGCTGCGGCTTGAGGACTACCGGAAACTGAAGGCGTATCTGGATCAATACCTGACGCCCTCCCCCCTGGGCGGGGTTTACTGGTTTGAACTGGATCAGGACATCCTGACCCCCCTACAGAAAGACCATAAAGGCTGCCGCCCCCATGTTTTCGCCCTGATGCTGGAAGAAACCTACCTGACCTGTGAATTTCTGGTCAGGGTGGAGAAAAAAATCAAATGCGATTGTATGGGCTATGCGACCAAGGAACAACGCAACTGGCTCATGGACCAGGCCGATGCCATTCTTGAAAAACTCGGCATTGGAATTTAGACCTTAGGATATCCCGATGCTGAAAATCATTCCCCTGGGAGGCCTTGGCGAAATCGGGCTGAATATGATGGTGATTGAATATGACGAGGTCATGTTCATCATCGACGCCGGCCTCATGTTTCCCGAAGATTATATGCTGGGCGTGGATATTGTCATCCCGGCCATGGACTATATCCGGGAAAACAAGGACAAGGTCCAGGCCGTCATCCTGACCCATGCCCATGAGGACCATATCGGGGCCCTGCCCTATCTGCTGAAGGAAATCCGGCTGCCGGTCTACGGCACGGCCTTTACCCTGGGGATCGTCAGAAACAAACTCATCGAATTTGACCTGAACAAATATATTGATCTGAACCTTGTCAACCCCGGCGAAACCCTGACCATCGATCCCTTTGAAATTGAATTCATCCGGGTGAGCCACAGCACGGCCGACGGGGTGGGGCTTGCCATCAAAACCCCGGAAGGGGTCGTGGTCCATACCGGAGATTTCAGGATCAGCCATGACGCCGACCCCATGAAAAACACGGATATCTCAACCTTTGCCAGACTGGGTGAAGCCGGTGTCCTGGCCCTGATGTCGGATTCCACCAATGTGGAGGCCGAGGGCTATACCATGAGCGAACAGGAAGTGGCCAAGAACCTTGAAAAATATATCATTGCCGCGCCGGGCCGGGTGGTGGTGGCCCTGTTCGCCTCCAATGTCTTCAGGATCCAGCAGATCATCGACATGGCCGTCCGGGACCACCGGAAAGTGGTTTTCAACGGCCGGAGCATGGACCAGATCATTGCCGTGGCCACGGAACTGGGCTATGTTCACTGCCCGCCCAATACCCTGGTGGATATGAAACACATCGACAAATACCGGGATGACGAGATCGTCATCATCACCACGGGCAGCCAGGGAGAGCCCATGTCGGCCCTGGTCCGGATGGCCTCGGGCATCCACAAGCACATCAATATCAAAAAAGGGGACAGCGTCATCCTGTCTTCCAAATATATACCGGGAAATGAAAAAGCCATTGCCGGCATCATCAACAAACTCTACCGCCGGGGGGCCGACGTGATCTATTCCAAGATCGCCCAGATCCATACCTCGGGTCACGCCCACCAGGAAGAACTGAAGCTCATGCTGAACCTGACCAAGCCCCGGTATTTCATCCCTATTCACGGGGAATACCGGCACCTGGTGGTTCATGCAAGGCTTGCCGAAGGCCTGGGCATGCCCAGGGAAAATGTCCTGGTGGTGGAGGACGGCAAGATCATCGCCTTTGATGAGACCGGCGGCAGGCTGGAGGGCAGCGTCCATACGGGCCGGATTCTGGTGGACGGCAAAGGCATCGGGGATGTGGGCCGGAGCGTGCTCAAGGAGCGGCGGGAATTGTCCGAAGGCGGCCTTGTGGTGGTCACCATGATCATCGACGAGGAAACCGGGGTGGTCCTTTACGGCCCGGAACTCATATCCAAAGGCTTTGTCTTTGACGCCGCCACCGGCTACCTGGTGGATGATGCCCAGTGCGTGATCCTTGAGATTGTGGAAGAAATCGAAGCCGGCCGGGAAGACCGGATTGAACTGCTCCGGAAAAAACTCCAGAAGGCCCTGAAACAATATTTTGCCTTTGCCATCAACCGAAAGCCCCTCATCGTTCCGGTGATTATCGAGTATGAAAAAAAGAACTCATTGGTATTCTTTTTTTATTCCTGGTCATTCTGACCGCCGTCGGCCTTTTGAGCTACCACGCCTCGGATCCCTGTGTGGGAAACAATTTTTTTTCGGTCCCCAAAACCATTCATAACGCCTTCGGCCTGCTGGGGGCCCACACAGCCGGGTTCTTTATCTATCTTTTCGGGCTGGGGGCTTACTGGCTCCCGGTGATTCTGGGCCTGACCGGGGCCTGGTTTTTAAAGGGAAGATCCGGGAAAATCATGGGCCTGACCGTCCTGGGCGGCCTCCTTCTCATGATCTGCACCGGCGGGCTGCTCTTTCTGATCCGGACCGAATACACGGCCCTGGGTACCCGCATTTCCTCCGGCGGCCTCATGGGGATCTCCCTGGCCGCCTTTTTGCTGAAATACGCCAATATGGCCGGGTGCGTAGTCATCCTGGTGCTGTTTATGCTGGTGGGCCTTATCCTGACCACGGGCGTCTCCCTCATCACCCTCATAGCCTTTTTCCACCGGAAAACCGGGGAAATGGTCCGGGAGATTCAGGAAGGGCTCCGGGAAGCTGCGGATTTCATCCAAGAAAAATACAGTCTCCGGGCCAGGGAAAGGCAGGAGCGGAAAATGCAGCGGGAAATGCAGATTGATATCACCCCGGCCGGAGAAGAGCCTCTCATCACCCTGCCGGAAAGGGTTCCGGAAAGAAAGGAACCGGCTGAGCCGGAAAGATATTTTGAACCGGAAATCATCACCCTGGACGAGGAGGATTCGGATTTCAAGCCTGATCCCGTTTTCAAGGACATCCGGGAAAAGGTGGAATTCAAGCTGCCCCTGATCTCCTTTCTGGATGAGAAAAAAAAGGTGAAGAAAAATATCGACACCGGGCTGCTCAAGGAAAAGGCAAAGATACTGGAAAGCAAGCTCAATGATTTCAACGTATTCGGGGAAGTGGTGGAAATCCTTCCCGGGCCTGTCATCACCACCTTTGAATATAAACCGGCCGCGGGCATCAAGATCAGCAAGATCGCGGGGCTGTCCGACGATCTTGCCCTGGCCCTCAGCGCCATCAGCATCCGGATCGTGGCCCCCATCCCGGGCCGGGACGTGGTGGGCATCGAAATTCCCAATGATGAAAGAGAAATCGTGAATTTAAGGGAATTGATCGGCTCGGCAGAGTTTGCCCGATCCTCTTCCTTTTTAACCCTGGGGCTGGGAAAGGATCTCCTGGGAAAACCCGTGGTGACCAAAATGGATTCCATGCCCCATCTCCTCATTGCCGGGGCCACCGGAACCGGAAAAAGCGTGGGGCTCAATTCCATGATCATCAGCCTGTTGTATAAGGCCACCCCCGATGATATCAAGATGATCATGATTGACCCCAAACGCATAGAACTGTCCGTATACAATGATATTCCCCATCTCATCTCCCCGGTGGTGACGGATATGAAAAAGGCCACCAATGCCCTTTTCTGGGCGGTTCGGGAAATGGAGCGCCGGTATGAGGTCCTGGAGCAGACCGGATTCCGGAATATTGTCCAGTACAATAGCATGGTGGCTTCAATCCCTGCCCGGACCGTTGATGATCCGGATGGGGAGCCCCGGTTTGAAAAGCTGCCCTATATTGTGGTCATCGTGGACGAGCTGGCCGATCTCATGATGGTGGCGTCCAAGGATGTGGAATTCGCCCTGACACGGCTGGCCCAGATGGCCCGGGCCGCCGGGATCCACCTGATTGTGGCCACCCAGCGGCCTTCGGTGGATGTCTTGACGGGCAGCATCAAGGCCAATTTTCCCACCCGGATTTCCTTCCAGGTGTCTTCCAAGGTGGATGCCCGGACCATTTTTGACGGCGGCGGGCCTGAAAGCCTGCTGGGCAACGGGGATATGCTCTTCTGCCCGCCGGGGACCGGGAAGCTGGTAAGAATCCAGGGGGCCTATATTTCCGAGCAGGAGATCGCCAAGATCACCCGGTTTCTGAAAGACCAGAGAGAACCGGATTATCTGGAAGACATCACCCTGGCCGGGGATGATGAGGAGGAAGAAAAAGAATTTGACGAGGCCGATTATGATGATAAATATGACGAGGCCGTGGCCCTGGTGACCCAGACCCGCCAGGCCTCCATCTCTTATGTTCAGCGGCGGCTCCGCATCGGGTATAACCGCGCGGCCCGGCTCATCGAACTCATGGAACACGAGGGCATTGTGGGACCCCAGATCGGGTCCAAACCCAGGGAAATTCTGGTAAGATCCTATGATGAAGATTGATTTGGATTTCTGGCGCAGCATCAAGGGCTTCATGGATGAAGAGGAAGCCCTGCGGCTTTACAGCCTTTCTCTTCAGGCCGCGGAAAGAGGCCCCATCCTTGAAATCGGCAGCTATTGCGGAAAATCCGCGTATATCATCGGCTCTGCCGCTAAAGAAAAAAATTCCATCCTTTATTCCGTTGACCACCACCGGGGATCCGAAGAACAGCAACCCGGAGAAGCCTATTTTGACCCGGACCTGTTTGATCCTGAATCCAAAGCCGTCAACACCTTCCCCGTTTTCAGAAACACTCTGGCAACGGCCGGCCTTGAAGATACGGTCATTCCCATTGTGGCGGCCTCCCAGGCCGCGGGAAAGATGTGGCAGACCCCGCTTTCCATGGTATTCATAGACGGGGGCCACTCCTTTGAGGCGGCCTATTCAGACTATCTGACCTGGGCCTGCCATATTCAAAGCAACGGCTTTCTGGTGATCCACGACATTTTTTTCGATCCTGAGAAGGGAGGGGAGGCGCCCCGCAAGGTCTATGAAGCCGCCCTTTCCTCCGATGATTATCTGGCCCTTGAAATGACAAACACCCTTGGCGTATTAAAACGAAAATAAGGAAACCGGGATACGGACATGGAAGAAACAAAAACAATCACCCCCGTTTTGGAGCAAATCAAGGCCTATTATCTTGAGATGCTGCCCTTTAACAAGGTCCTGGGCATCGGCATTGATCTTCTGGATTATGAAACCGGGGATGCCGTCACAAGCTTTAACATGAAAAAGGATCTGGTGGGCAATCCTGTCGCGGGTATCCTGCACGGCGGGGTCACGGCCTCGGTCATTGATCTCACCGGAGGGCTTTCCGCCCTTCTCTCCTGCGCCAGATACCATCAGAACAAACCCCTTGACGTCATCCAGAAAAGCTGGTGTCCTCGGCCACCATTGATATGCGGGTGGATTATCTGAGACCGGGCAAGGGGGCCGCCTTCAAATGCCTGAGCCGGGTGATCCGGGCAGGCTCCAGGATCGTGGTGGCCAAAATCGATCTGTATAATGACACCGAGGTCCGGATCGCCACGGGAACCGCCACTTATCTGATCGGTTGAAATTTTATTGAAAACAAGGTGAGGGATGAACTAACCATATGAAACAAAAATTATATCAGACAGCGGAAGGCAGAATCCTTTTTTCCGGAATCCTTCTTTCCCTGGCACTCCTCATGGTCATCGGATATTTTGCCGTCGTGGACATGGAAACTGCAAAAATCCTGGTTTTGACTCTTATCGCCCATACTTTCGGCGGCCGTGCGGCCGGCATCGGCATCTGCATCATGCATGATTTCGGTTCCCTCGTTACCATTGGGTATAATTTTTACCTTGAGGTATTGATTGTCTGTTTTACCTATTCTATTTTTGTCCTGACAGTGACCAATTATGTCCGGATCCCGTGGCTGCAAAGAGCAATGGAAAAGATAAGCCGTAACGCGCTCGAACAAAAAGACAAGATCGAGGCCTATGGCTGGATCGGCATCTTCCTTTTTGTCATGGCCCCCTTTTTCATGACCGGACCGGTGGTGGGGTCCGTCATCGGGTATATGATCCGGATTCCGCTGGTTAAAAACCTTGGCGCCACCTTCGGAGGAACCCTGACCGCCATTATTGTCTGGTTTTTCTGTTTTGACTTTATGGAAAATCGGTTCCATGTCATTCAATATGTTTTTGCCGGGATCATCATCGTGGTCATCCTGTCCAAGTACAAGAGCATTAAAAATTTTCTCTTCGGCAGGAAAGACTGACTTCAGAGATTGCCTTTTTCTCCGGCATAATTTTTCCATAAATCTATCAGGGATTTTATTTTCCTGCCCTCATCTGCTTTACAGTCTGTCAGCATTTTTAACAGGCCGGAGATATTCCCTGCCGGGGACCATCCCCCGCATGATATATTCCGAATTAAATCAAATAGATATATTTTAAAGAACCTTGCTTTATCCGGCACGTTCCTTGCTCCTCTCAATGGGTGAATAAAGATCTGGGAGGCCATTGTTGTTTCATTCATTGGAAAGGAATCATGATGAATCTATCTGCAAAAATCCGGCTGCTGGCAGTGATTTTACGCTGGCGGCTGACATGGAAAAAAAAGAATCTGGCGTATAAGCCTGAAGGGCTGGACAACCCTAAGTTCATGACGGCCATGGAAGCGGTCCGCCTGATCCCTGACGGTGCGACGACCTTTTCCTGCGGCATGGCCGGGAATGCCCGGCCTTCGGTCTGGTTCTGGGCCATTCAACAGAATTTCCGGGAAACCGGGCATCCCCGGGGGCTGACCCATATCATTGTCGGAGCCCAGGGCGGGCGGGGGCGGATCCCAGGCACCCTGGAGGAACTGGGTGAAGATCCCGGTCTCATCACCCGGTTTATCGCCGGCCACCATGAGACCCTCAAAACCATTTTAAAACTGGCCGATCAGGGCCATGTGGAACTGCACACCCTTCCCCAGGGCATAGAAACCCTGCTCATTGAAGCCCAGGGCCGGGGCCGGCTTTCCATCGAAAGCGACACCGGCGTCGGGACCTTTCTGGATCCCCGGGTGGGAAACGGCACCGTGGTGATCCCCGGCAAAGGGAAAAGCATGACCGAGGTTGCCGGGGATAAGCTGCGGTACAGCCTTCCTAAAATCGATGCCGCTTTTTTTATTGCCCCGGCCGCGGACCGGGAAGGCAATATCTATGTAAAAAACTGCGCCCTGTTTACGGAAAGCCGTGAAGCGGCCCTGGCAGCCAAGGCCAACGGAGGCAAGGTGCTGGTCAGCGTGGCGGAAATCATCGAAAAGCAACCCGAGGAAATTTTCCTGAGCGCGGACATGGTGGATGCACTGGCGGTTCATCCCTACAACGAACAGACCGTTGCCGTACCCCAGAAAAAATTCTGGCCCATGTTTACCGAAGGTGCTAAAGTCGATCCCCGGGCCGCCATGGAAGACCTTCAGTTCGTCAACCGGGTCCTGGGCATTACCCCGGTCCGGGGAAAGGTGGAAGACGCCCTGGCCCGGCTGGCCGCCACAGCCTTTACCCGGTTTGTAAAAAAATGCTGCAATATCATCATCGGTGTGGGGCTTCCCGAGGAAGTCGCCCGGCTGATCCATACCGGCGGCCTGTTTGACGAGGTGACCTTCATGTCCGAAACCGGTGTCATCGGCGGGCTTCCCGCACCAGGCGTTTATTTCGGGGCTGGAATCAATCCCAGGGAAATCATCTCCTCGGCCCAGGTGTTTCACCTGTGTTATGAACATCTGGATTGCGCGATCCTAGGGATACTGGAAGTGGACGGCCGGGGAAACGTCAATGTGTCCAAGCGCGGGGAAGGCGCCTTGAACTATGTGGGTCCCGGAGGGTTCCCGGATTTCTGCGCCGCGGCCCAGACCCTTATTTTTGTGGGATCATGGATGGCCAACGCCCAAATGGAAATCCGGGAGAAAAGGCTTTGCATAGTCAAACCCGGCCCCCATAAATTCATCAACCAGGTCGGCGAAATCACCATGAGCGGAGAGCAGGCCTTGAAAAAAGGCAAAACCGTCCTGTATGTGACCAATGTGGGCGTATTCCGGTTAACGGAACAAGGCATGATGCTCATTGAGGTCATGCCCGGGGTGGATATTGAAAAAGATATCCTGCAGGCCTGCCCCATGCAGGTCATCCTGCCCGGCTCGGGCCGTGTTCCGGTCACACCGGATGCCATTGTGACCGGGGAGGGCTTTCATCTGAGCTGGCATGAAAATAATATTTGCCATTGATTTCAATAAGAGGTAAACAGCGTTCTCAGGATTTATTATTTTTATGTAAAGGAATTGTCCGCATGAAATATGAACATATGGGTCAGGTGATCACGGAAAAAGTCCGGGAATACGCACCGCAAACCGCCCTTCGGTTTAAGGAGGGCCAGGACTGGAAGGCTCTGACCTATGCCGGGTTTGGAGAAAAAATAAATGGTCTTGCCGCGGCCCTGGTTCTGGCCGGGGTGCAAAAGGGGGACAATATCGGCATCTATTCCGCCAACCGGTATGAATGGGCCGTGACGGATTATGCCTGTATCCTGGCCGGCGCGGTTTCCGTCCCCATCTACAGCACCAATACCAGGGAACAGGCCCGGTTTATCATCGAAGATGCAGGCATCCGTCTCATCTTTACGGGCAATGACTTCCAGTACCGGAACGTGGAGGCCGTCATTTCAGAAGGAGGGCCCCTTAAGGTCATTTCCTATGATGATACTATCCCGGTCGACCCCGCCTTTGCCGTGTATTTCAAGGACTTTACGGCCCGAGAAACACCAGCGTCCGTCAAGGATGAGATCCGCAAAAGAACAGCCCTGATCCAAAAGGACGATACCACCACCATTATTTATACCTCCGGCACCACGGGAAACCCCAAGGGGGTCATGCTTACCCACGGGAACCTCTTCCATCAGTTCGAGGCCCTGGACGCCCATTTCAACATCTCACCCCGGGACACCTCGCTCTGCTTTCTGCCCCTGAGCCATGTCTACGAAAGAATGTGGTCCTATTATGTCTATTTCAAGGGGGCCGTCCACACCTACCTGGAAGATCCCAAAAAGGTCATTGAAACCCTTCAGGAAATCAAGCCCACGGCCATGGTGTCGGTCCCCCGGCTCTACGAGAAAATATACGCCACCGTCATGAACCGCCAGGAAACCGCGTCCGCCTTTAAAAAAATCCTGTTCAGGCAGGCCGTCAAAACCGGGGAAGACTTTTATACCCGGCAGCGCAAAAACCGGCCCATTCCCCTTGGCTTAAGATTAAAACACAGCCTCTATGACAAACTGGTGCTTTCCAAGGTCAGGGCCATTGTGGGCGGGGATAAAAACTTTTTTCCGCGGGCGGGGCCCCCCTTGAAAAATCCATTGAGGAATTCTTTTTTGCCTGCGGCCTTTTGATCTGCCAGGGCTACGGCCTGACGGAAACCTCTCCCATGATCACCTGCAACACCCCTTCCTGCTTTCGCTTCGGGACCGTGGGCAAGCCCGTGCCCAATTGCGAGGTCAGGATCACGGATAGCGGGGAGATCGAGGTCCGGGGCGGCCAGGTCATGAAAGGCTATTATAACCATCCTGAAAAACAGCCGAGGAAATCCGGGACGGCTGGTTCAAAACCGGGGATGTGGGGGAGTTTGACGAAGACGGCTTTTTAAGGATCACGGACCGGATCAAGGACCTGATTATCACCTCGGGCGGAAAAAACATAGCGCCCCTGCATATTGAAACCCTGGTGGGCAAAGATTTTTTCATTGACCAGATCGTTACCATCGGCGAACGCAAGCAGTTTATCAGCGCCCTTGTGGTTCCTTCCTTTGACGCCCTTGAGACCTGGGCCCAAAAAAAGAATATCCCTTATGCCTCACGGGAGGAACTGATCCGGCATCCGGAGGTTATCCGGTTCTACCGCAAACGCATTGATTTTCATTCAAAAAAGCTGGCCCAATACGAGAGCATCAAAAAATTTACCTTGCTGGCCGAGCCCTTCACCATTGAAGGAGAGGAAATCACCCCGACCCTGAAGCTGAAACGGAAAACCATCAACGGGAAATACAAGCACCTCATTGACGCCATGTATTAGGCGGACCGGCCCAGTCCGCCAGGCTTTATACAGGGATGGATTTTCAATTCGCCCTATTTTCTTGCAAAGGCCCAGGAAAAGGAAAGGCCAAAGACCTCTTCTCCCCCCACCCGGACCCCTTCATACAGGGCTGCGGCGGCCCACTCCTTCATCCGGGCCTTGGTGATGAGATCACTCTGGAATTTCAAGTCCACCCGTTTTCTTTCCATGCGGTTGCCGGGCTCGCCATAGGCATAGCCAAGATCATGGGGGAGGCAGCACTTAAAAGTCAGGGCCTCGCTGTCACACCCGGTCAAAAGGCCCAGAAATTCATCATGGATGCAGGAACAGCCGTCAAATATCCAGCTTTTATACAGGGATGGCTCCCTTTCTATGCGTGAGACCAGGTAGTCCAGTTTAAAATACCGGCACAGCTCCAGGGCCTGCTCCGTCTCCACCCGGTCACCGATTTTCGGAAAATTCATTTTCTCTCCTTTCAAGGGTCAGGCTGCACAGATGTTGTAATTCGGCAAAATGTCGTGGATAAGGGTGAATCGATGATCCAGGAGGGCATCATGGAAATATTTCCAGTCGCTGGTCAAAAAGGATTCATCCCAGGGGTATTCCGCTGCATCCTTGGAAGTGCCCAGGGCAAGACTTTTCCAGGATTTTCTCCCGTCCGGGTCATAGTCAAGCTCGACGGGGCCAAAGGGGAAGACTCCCTCCCGGATAGCCTCCAGCCATTTGGCATGGCGGTCCTCGCCCTCTTTATCCGTCACGGTTCTGAACAGGTTTTCCATAGGGCCCTTGTACGCGGCATCCAGGCCGGTGAGCAGCACACCAGGGGTTCCGGCCCGGTATTGCTTCATGACCCGGCACATGGCGTCGGCCGCGGCCAGGAAATCAACCGTATTGTCACGGGGAATCGTCTGCCCGCTGCTGTCTTGATAGCTCCACCGGAGATAGGGCAGGTCCGGAAAACACAGGGCCGCCCCATGGCCCAGGGGAAGGGTATTTCCCACCAGCTTGCCGGCAACCTGGTCAAAAAGCTTCCCGAAAAAACGGGAAAGCATATCCCGGGGCCTCAGGCCTGCACCCGATTCGTCCTTGAGATCACGGATATCGTTGATCTCATGGATGATCCCGGCAAACCCCTGGTGGGCCCAGGTATCGGCATAGGTGTGCAGGGTGATGCCCAGCCTGTGAAGCCCGTAGGGTTTGTGCCGGTCCCCGATGCAGGCGGCGATCATGTCCCGGGCAACGAAGCTGTCCTTGACGCAGACCACCCTTTCCACAAAATGCCGGGCCGGGTCCGAACCCGCTGGTTTTCCAGCATTGCCGGGAAGGAAATGAAAGGGAAGCCAGACCCTGTGGTTGGCAAGTTCTTCCATATTCCTGTAGTCCAGGGTTTTGTGGGCCGAACAGATCCGGTCATACAGGGCCTTGTTCTGAAAGGCAATGGTCCCCGTCTTAACGGCATCATCCACATACTGGGCGCAATAGGCTGTCTTTTCAGCCTCGGGATGGTCGAACCCGGCGGCCCTGGCCGCGACATAGGTCACGGCATGATGAAAATCAATCTGCATAGCGTTCTCCTTATTTCCGTATTATGGTTTAAAAGGCCTTCTTTTCCTGGCCTCTGCCTCGCCCTGTTATCTCAAAATCAGGATTGCCTGGGGATGGATATCGGGAAATTCGCTTTTCTAAAGCCGGGATCTGCACAGCAGGGGAAATGATGACCTGCATCCTAATAAACTTTTTTTTAAAAATCAATCAGGGAAAACCCTGAATTTTTAATATTTATGTCCTGCCTGTACATCCGGAAGATCCTGCCTTATGATGAGGTTATGTACCTGGCCTATGAAAAAAAGAAGGGCAAACCCCATTTTATCCTGAGGGAATCCTTGGTCATCGACCGGCAGTTGACCTTCAGGGACCTCTATGAGATCGGGCCTGATCCTTCCTCGGTTATCCTTTACCCGGGCGGCAATGCCTTTTATTTTGATGAAACCATGGAAGCGGCCCTGGCCGACTCGGGCGCGGTTTATGATTCCGATGAGCTTGAAGAGATTTTCCTGCCCTGGCTCCGGCCCGATATCCGGGAGGCCCTGGAACATTTCATGAACCGCTCCTTCCGGAATACAAGGAAAAAACTCACGGAAGCCCGAAAACAGGAAATCTTGAAAATCGTACCGGATTTCGACAAACGGCGAGCCCATTATTTAAGATTCGGAAACATGGACCCGGGGCCCGTGGAAAACATGCCGGCCGCCTTGTTTTCAGACCATGCCCATAAATCCAGGGATGAGATCGAGCAGCAGTTCTTCAGGCAGGAATCCTCTTCTTTAAAGGCCCGGGAACTCAAATCCTATGTATATGCCGTGTTTGATCTCCAGCGGTTTTTTCAGGGCATGCTGGCCAAGAGAATGCCCCAGGCCCTGGACCAGGACCGGGTGGACAATTATTTTCTCACGGAAATCTGCAGGATCAACAAAACCGTCTATATGCGGGACAAAACCCTGGATCGCCATCTGATCCGGTATTTGATCATGTTTTTTGACCACCCCTATGCCGACACCACCCTCCTGGATGACCTGGCAAAGGATTTCATGAACCGGCACCGGGTTTTCACCCCCAGACCAGCGAACTCCGTCACCCTGGACAAGGCCTGCAAACTTTTCGGCATCACCCGTGAAGACCTCCGGGTCATGACCCGAAAGCGCCTGGCCCGTTCCTATAGAAAGCTGGCCCGGCAGGTCCACCCGGACACGGGCGGCTCCCACGAAAAATTTGTGGAACTGAACAATGCCTACGAAACCCTGCTGGAAAAGGTCGGATAAGGCTTATCTGTTGCCCTTCAGCACCAGGCCGTCATATTCCGAACCCTCAATCTCCGCATGGATGATGACCGGCCCGGAAAGGGCAAAGGCCTTTTTCAGGGCTTTTTCATAGCCGCCCTGATCCGAAACCGGGATGACCGGGATCCCGAGAAAAGAATCAGACCCCAGGCCGCCCTTTGCACCCAGGCGGGCCCCATATCCGGCATCATAGGATTTGTGTTCCTGTTTGATCCGGATCAGGGAGAGTTCTCCGTCGGATAAAATGACAAACACGATATGAAGATGGAGCCTCTTTGCCGTGGCCAGTTCCCCGGCCGTCATGAGAAATCCGCCGTCCCCCACCACACAGGCCGTTTTTTTATCGGGCCGGCAGAGTTTGGCCCCAATGGCGGCCGGTATGGCAAATCCCATGGAGGACCAGCCGTTGGTCATCAGAAGGCAGTCCGGGTCCGGGGTGGGCCAGAACTGGCCGATGAGGTGAAGATGGGCCCCCACATCGCAGGTCAGGATCCCGTCCGGGGGCAGGGCCTGTCTTAGCCCCCGGAGCACGGCCAGGGGGCCGAAGGAGCCGGGGGCCGGGGCAAAGCTTGCAAACATGGCCTGTTTCCACTTGAGAAGCGCCTGATAGTCCCATTCAAGCGGCCGGGGGGAAAGGACCGCCAGGGCCTGGAGGGAAGATTCCATATCCCCGGCCACATCCGCGGCCAAGGTATGGGAATCCCTGTCCAGGTCCGCGGGGACCGGGCTGATATGGACAATGGGCGCAGGAGGCGCCCAATCCTCGTAATTGACCTCCACCGGGTCATACCCGATGCCGATGATCAGGTCGGCCTGTTGATGGGTCCGGCCCACCATATGGGCCAGGGCATGGTTCAGGACCCCGGCGTAAAGCGGGTGGTCTTCGGAAATCAGCCCCTTGGCCATGGGGGTAAGGACCACGGGCATTTGAAATTGTTCCGCCACCTTTTGGATCAGGGGCTTAAGGCCGGATTGGGCCGCGGTCAGCCCCAGCACCAGAAGGGGCTTTTGGGCCTTTGAAACCGCCTCCTGCATGGCCCTGAGGGCTGGAGGAGCCGCCGGTACGGACTCCCTGGGGGGCGAAACCGGGGCCATTCCCGAAACCGGAGACAGGTCCGGCTCCGGGCTTTCCCGGTCCGCCATGTCCGAGGGAACCCCCACATAGACCGGGCCGGGCTGATTTTTAACGGCAAGGCCTGCCGCTTCAAAAAGAATTTCCCCGACTTTGCCCGGCGTCAACCGAAAAACGCCTTTGGTCAAAGGTCTGAACAGGGCCCCATGATCGATATTCATCTGGGCCGTTCGATGCCGTAATCTTTCCGGCAGCTCGTCGGTAAATACCAGGACGGGGTTCCGGTCCAGCAAGGCCGCGCCCACTCCGGTGGAGACATTGGTGGCGCCGGGGCCGAAGGTGGCGAAGCAGGCCCCCGGAACGCGGGTCAGCCGACCGCAGACCGCAGCCATGAACCCTGCCCCGGCCTCATGGCTGACAAGAATAAAATCCATTCCATCGGTTTTCCGGATGGCCTCCACATAGTCGATCATGCTGCCGCTCGGCACTCCGAAAACATAACGGATACCGATTTCTTTCAAGCCCTCTGCAAATTTTTGGGCCACAGTCGCCATAAACCCCAAACCGCCTTTCTCCCCTGCCGGTAAAATCAAAGGAATAATTTATTTTTCCTATGTTCTTCCTTTATTTCTGATTTATAATACAGAATAAAATTTATAAGAATTCTGATGTTCAGTAAAGGAGACCCATGATGACCATTATAAATTTTCTTGAATTAAAAGACAAATTTGAAATTCAAACCTTCGGGAAATCCCAAGACCTTGATAAAACCAAGCATATCCCCTTTTCCGGGTCCCCCCGGAAACACCCCCATGACCCGGCCCGGGTGATATTGATTGCAGACCCGTTTTCAGACAATACCTTTTATTATGAATTCAGGGCCAAGGACATCGTCTTTGCCGAAGAGCTTCCCAATATCACCACCCTGGCCGGGGAATCCGTGTCCATGGTCCGGATCTGGGTCAAGAAACAGAGCGTTGCCGTCCGTTGCACCCCGTTTATTGTGGACTCCATCCGGCGGATCTGATGCCGCACATCAAAAAAAAGAGAGCTGCCATGTATCAGTATTTATTCGGCCCTGTGCCGTCCAGACGCCTGGGCATGTCCCTGGGCGTTGACCTTTCTCCCAAAAAAATCTGTTCTTTGGATTGCGTGTATTGCGAGGTCGGAAAAACAACCCGGCTCACCCTTGAAAGAAAAGAATATGTCCCCCTGGACCGGGTGAAAGAAGAACTCACCCATTATTTCAAGAACAGCCCCGACCCGGACTATATCACTCTTTCCGGGTCCGGCGAGCCCACCCTCAATACCTGCATCAAAGACGTCCTTCAATTCATAAAGCAAAACAAACCCCAGATCCCGACGGCGGTTCTGACAAACGGAACCCTGTTCTATGACAAGGCGGTCAGAGACGCCCTTATGGATGCAGACCTGGTGCTCCCCTCCCTGGACTCGGCCACCGACGAGGGTTTTAAAAAAATCAACCGGCCGCCGGAATCTTTAAAAATTGATCCCTATATTCAAGGATTGGTTGATTTCAGGCGCGCGTTTACGGGTCGGATCTGGCTCGAAATCTTTATCCTGCCGGGGTATAATGACACTGAACAGGAACTGACCGCTCTTAAAAAGGCCCTGGTGAAGATCCGGCCCGATTCCATCCAGCTCAATACCCTGGACCGGCCCGGAACCCTTGAGGGCCTGAAGGGGGCCACCAGAAAGGAACTGGAACGGATCCGTGAATTCTGGGGCATGGACCGGATCGAGATCATCGCGGCCTTTCCCCAGCGGAAAAATATCCGGGCCTACCGGGAAGATACGGAAACCGCCATCATGGAAACCCTCTTACGAAGGCCCTGCACCCTGGATGACCTGTCCGCCCTGCTGGGGCTGCACATCCATGAAATCAATAAATACCTGGATGTCCTGGAGGCCGAGGATCAAATTGAAACCTCGCGTCAGGAAAGAGGCGTCTTTTATCAGGCAAAGCATAAATAGGACGGATACGGCAAGGGGCATTAAGGCCGGAACCGGCATTGAAAAATAAAAGGGCCTCATTTTGCAGTCCCGGCCATCATGAAAATGGCCGAAAGAATCATGGCTCCGCCCAGGGCATGGTGCAGCGTAAAGGGCTCCTTAAGAAAAAAACAGGACAGGACCACCGCACTCACCGGCATGACTGCGGTAAACACCCCGGCCGTACTCCCCGAGACCCTGGAAACCCCCTGAAACCAGAACACATAGGCCAGTACCGTAAAGATTGCCCCAAAATACAGCATGGCCCCCCATGCCCCGGGACTGACACTTGAAAATCAAAGGAAAACGCCTGGAACACGGACAGGGGTAAGAACAGAACCAATCCAAGAAAACAGAGATATCCCGTCAATGCAAGATTAGAAATTTCCGATGAAATGCGTTTGCGCATCAAAAGAAAAAAGGCTCTCCCA
>JAAUSZ010000114.1 GCA_012031875.1 Desulfobacula sp. | reverse complement strand
GGTAGAGGGTTTCAAAGCCCAGGGCGTGATCTCCCTGGTCCTGCGGCCCAGGGCATCGTATTCAAACCGGACGGCATGGCCGTTGGCGTCAATGATTTTGACCAGCCTTCCGCCAAGGTCATAGACTGATTGGGTCCGGTTGCCGTTGGCATCGATGACGGCGGTCCGGCGGTTCATGGCATCATATTCATACCGCGTGATATGGCCGTTGGGGTCGGTGGTCCGGACCAGGTTGCTTCCTGCGTCGTATTCATAGGTGGTGACATGGCCGTCGATATCCGTGGTTGAGATCAGGCGGTCGGCGGCATCGTAGGTGTTGGTCACATGGGTGCGGACATCAAACCCTCCCCCTGGTTGTTTGTGGTGGACCTTTTCCTGACGGACTTTTCCGTTCATGTCATAGACGGTTTCTTTGATATTGCCCAGAGGGTCCGTCACCCGGATGACCCGGCCCAGGGTGTCATAGTCATAGGACGTGGTCAGTGCGATCAGGGCCGGGTCTGTGGGGGAAGTCCGGCGAGTCAGGGTTTCGGATTTCTCGCGTCCCAGGCTGTCATAGGTAAAAGAAACCGTGTAAGAGATGTTTTCCGGCTGGCCTGTGACGGTCATGCTTTGCAGGTTCAGGCCGTTGTCCTGGTAAATATAATTCGTGACCCGTTTTTTGTTGGGATCGGTTTTATCGAGATATTCGGTTTTTTGTTTCGGGTTTCCATTATCAAAATAGGCATAGGCTTCCAAAACAACCCGGCCTCCTTGCATCACGGCCTCGGCTTTTTCAAGCCTGCCGCGCACGCACCGGTGCCGGGTATGGTGCTGGCATAATAGGTGTAGAAGCGTTCATTGCCGTTTTTATCTCGTACACGGGTGATCTGGCCAAACAACCCATAGTCGTATTCCACATCATAGTTAAGCGGATCTCGTTCCAGGGTGACATTGCCGAAAGTGTCGCTTGCACTGGTACTGCCAAGAGACCGGTCTGTTTGATATGAATAGTTCGTCGTGTACCCCAATGCATCCATTTTTTGATTTCTTAAACCGTCAGCATTGTTTTCGAATAAGAGAATTCCTCCGTCAGGCTCCTTGAGTTTCACCAGGGCTCCGTTTTCGGGATCATATTGATGTTCCCGGATAAATCCACGCGGATCAGTGATCCTTGTATATTGTCGAAAGAGGTCATAGTCTATGGTTTCGGTATCATTTAGCGTGTTGGTGTAACTATAGGCTTTTTTATTGCGATAGTAGGTGAAGGCGGTTTTAACCTGTTTGCCGTTTCCGGTCAGCCGGATGAATCATTTCGTCGAGCAGATGTGTTCCCGGATGATATGTATAGGTCATGGAACCGATAGGTCCGGCAACACCTGTAAGGTTTCCGTTACTATAGCTGTATGACCAGCTACGTCCGGTCCAGTCATTGACCGTTTCAAGTCGGCCATCGGTATTATAGATGAATGTCAGGCCGCTCCTGCCCTCACTTTCAAGACCGATATTATCAATTATGGATACAAGTTTATTGTCAGAATACGTGAAAACCAATTCGTTGCCAAATGAATCTATAATTTTGGCCAGACGAGCTTTTCGGCCCGGTATGGTTTTAAGATCAGCAGGGCCTTCAAAAATATATCGAACACCATTTCTGAATGTCATTGTGTATTGGCCTTGTCCTGGTAAATCCAACTGGAGTTGATCAAACTCGCCAAAAGGCGGGGTTATTGCCAGAGTGGATTCATCAACGAGAAATGTGTGTTCGCCGCCGCGTTCATCCACATAACTGATAGAAGCAGTCACGCCATTATCATTTTCAGGTTTTTGGCTTGAAGCACAATTGGGGCAGTCGCCATCATCAATAGATTCAAGCGTCATGGCATAAGAATGGGTCCAGCCGAAACCAAGCGTCCCATCTTTTTCAGAGCGTGCCGGTCCGGAATTGTAGCTGCGGGTAAAAACAAAATCAAGCCCTCTGCCCTTGATCGTAAAATCGGTCTCGTCATGGTACATATTGCCGGTGACTGTGGAGACAGGGTCTGATGTGGAGGGCGTCCGGACGACATCATTGTTTGATACGGAGATCAGATTAACGTCGGTAAAAACCTGATTGTTGTATTTTGGGTCTTCAGACTGTTCAAGCGTCTCAACAGCCGTCACATATCCCCCGCCGCTTGCCAGAAGATCGGAGTGATTGACAATGGCATAGGTGGATTGTGCAAGAGTTTCAGAATCGCTGTATCCATTTTCAAGATAAACACTGAAAAGATAATGGGTATCCATTGACAATCGATTGGGCAGTAAATATTGAAACCACGTTTCACCGGCAGGGCGCCAGTATAAATTTGAACGAATACCCAAAATAAAATCGATATCATATTCGTTAAGGCCGATCACCCTGTCTCGATAAGCATAAGTATTTGGATTAAATCCATGGCCACGGTCAAAAAAGTTTAAAAATGATTCCAGTTCATCGACTTCAATCACGTTATTAAAGCAATGTTCCAGATTAACTAATAATTCGGTTGGTGTTCCTGTATATTCTACCGATGATCCATCTGGGCCTCCTGAACAAGACATTGACTGATCGTCCGAAACATCAATGGATACGGTCAAATCATTAAGGATTGCATCAACAAAGCGGTTATTAACTATTTCTATCTCAAAGGAAGGTTTCCAAGTATAAATGCTGCCATTACGGACAAGGATAAATTTAATTACTATCGGATAGGTGCCGTTCGTATGATTCCCTGATTCTCCTATTGTAACGAAACAGGAATCGTTAACCTTCGAATAGTTTGTCACTGTAAATCCGGCAGGGCTCTCAACAGTGACACTGGTTACTGTATAAGTCTGCAGACCCGTGAATTCCATGGTCCTCAGATCCACCGAATCTGAAAGTTTCACATCAATAGCCACAGCGTAAACACCATCCGGATGATTGACGGTTTCATTGATAATGTATTTATACTCATTCGGGCTGCTGCGATAATAATTACCTAGCGTAAAACCTGCAGGACTGTCCACTTTGGCCTGGACTACATCATAGATCTGATAATCACTATCAAAATGGGTTCTTTCCTCGTTAGTCTTAAGCTGTCCTTCAGTGGCTTTATCTTGAATAAGTTCGTTTTCAAATAAATCATAAGATGATAAAAAATCATTGATATGGTTGTTCGCCCAGTATGTTATTTTTCTGGTGGCATCATTCTCACTATTCAGGCTATCCACGTTTGGACGGAAGGTGTGAAAAGCTGCATTTCCAAGATCATCACCTGTATATCCCCAAGAGACTATTTGCCGGCCAAAAAGATTATAGTCGTGTTGAATATAATCAGGAGGCGGTGCATTGGAAAATCCTAAATCAAGAAGAGATGCGGGATACGTGTCGCCTTGACTGTTTTTTCTAATATCAAGGAGTTTATGCCCCTGTTCCATTGCAAATTGGATACCCCGAACAGTTGAAATGGCGTCGTAACCGGTAATGATCTGCCATATTTCGTGTTCCAGTGATGAGCCGATATGCCCTAAAAAAAGGAAGGTTTCACTCGAATAGGTTTCCGGCTGATCGATTTCCCAACTGCCGTTCAGACGGATACCTTTCAAGTCTATCAACAGTCCGCCCGGTGTAACTGAAAACGGTACATTGTCGAGATATTCAACTTCATGGGTGGTGCTGACAACACCGAGATATGCTGAAATAGGCGAAATGATCCCTTTCAAACGGCTGTAACGTTCGGAATCCTCCCTCAGTTTAGTATAATAAAGCATTGCGGCCACATTCAGGAGTCCTCCTGTGAGGGCATCCTGTGCCTCTAAATGATCAAGAAGTGCAATGTCATAGCTATCCGGCCTATTATTACCGTTGACATCAACATAGGCCAAGCCACTTTCACCTATGGCTCCTGCAGTATCAACAACGATTGGCCAATCTTTATTGGCCTTAAGCAATCTTTGGGAAGCCCTTCTGACCTGGCTCATATTCGAAGTCTCACCACCCGTCGCAATAAGGTAGTATCCACCGATCATTAAATTATTATATCTTGTTTTTACCGGCTCTTGACCTGGCTCGACATCCACCTCAAGTTCAAGATCAACAGGGCGATTAACATCAACTATATAAGGAATATCATTGCAAAATAAAGTAACGCTCCCAGTAATTTGTAATGTCATACCTTTTTTTTTCCCATCCAACCGGTGTCCAAAAATTACAGTTTGTTCATCACTTAAAAATGTAGTTACAGTAAGCTGTTTTGTGCTCAATTCGGCAAGAGTTACTTCAACACTTGGGAGGATACCGCCGTTATTATCACAACCTGGGAGCAATATTCTTGAACGAAGGTATTTGGTCCATTTAATTTCTTCTTCTGAGTCATGATCGTCAACCGAATTATAGAACTTTACAGGGCCGGTGACTTCATAAGGAAGGGATGCCGGCACCAATCCAGATTCATCTGCTATGATTTCACCTTTATCAATAATATCCTCCAACGTGACGCCAGATCCCTGGCTGCGTAGATATGCAAGCGCCTTTTCTTCAAAAATCTCTAAAGGACTTTTGTTTTCCATGCCCGCTTTATAATCAGGACTGCTCGGATTTTGAGCATTGTAATAAGCCTTAAAATCGAAAGAAAGGTTTCGGAGAAGCATGCGATATGCCTCTTTATATATTTTTTGTTTAAAAGAAGCGTCCAGGGAAACCCATCGACACGTTTCTCCTTCATTTAAACATTGAGTTTCTGAAGCCAAGTTAGCACCGCGATAATTACTGTAGCTAATAAGAGCCTGTACCCATGTATGTTCAAAAACAACAGTTTCCGGATCTGAATTATCGATATTCTGAATGCCCTGATCACGAAGGATAGCGACCGCAAGGTCGGTATTGATAACGCCCAGCCAGTTTGCCAGTTTAACCTTGCTGATACGAATATTCCCTGTGGCATAACGAGATTTTATCCCTTGGGAACGAAACATCGCAATCAATGTTGAAGACAAGTCCACATCATTTCCCCTGAGGCTCAAGAATGAATTGATTGAATTGCTTCTGGCGCCGTGATAAGGAGCGTATTCTGAATTATTTCTAAGGTACTCATATATTTTTGCCGGAGTTCCCAATTCTTTTGCTTTTTCCTTTAATTCAATCCCCTCATCGGACTCATATACAACCTCACGAGTTTCGCAAAGAAGATTATCTCCATTTGGAGATAGACAAACTGCAAGTGCAGTTTGGGGAATAATTCCGAGAATAAACAGAAGAATAATCAAATATCGCTTCATTCTATTTTCCACCATTTCCTTAGAAATCTCTCCAGTTATTACCGGTGCCTCATCAATGTCGTAAAAGTGGGCTTCGGCTTTTCGGACAGCTTTTGTTTTTCTCTTATACTCAACCGGTTAATTAATGTTTGAATTTTTTTTAAGTCAGGCCCTTTAGTCCGCATAGTTTTAAGTTCATTCTCGGCCATTTTAATTGTATTTAAAACATTGGTTTCAAATTTTGATAATAGTTTCTGTTTGTTACTCATTTTACCTGTTTTGGCTTTTGCAATGGCCCTGTCTTCAATTGTTTTCCGCTGTTCAGAAATTTTAGAAATCGATCTTTCAAATAATTGGTCAATCATATGTGCATGTGTTTCTTGGGCTGAAACAAGTTCGTCTTTCCGATTTGGACTTGAAATTTCCTTTGTAATTGGCGTGTCCTGTTTTGTATAATCTTTCTGCGTTGATTGGGGTTGAGAAGATAAGTCTTTTTTAAGATTTGAATCCGAAGGATTGAAAGGGATAGTATCCGGCTCAATAACAATTTTTACCGGGTTTGTTTCTTCCGATAAAGGCATTATAAATCCTTTTGAACTGCCATTGGACGCTCCGGAAACCGTGAAGAGTTCCTTTTTTAACTCAGTTTCCATTTCTATCAGTGTTTCACGAATTTGATTTAAACTCTTTTGATCCTCAACCCTTTTCCCCTCAATTCTCTTTTTTTCAAGGGTGTTGGAAACCAAAATTGCTTGAGAGATATTACGAAAATTGATTAATTCTTCAGATGATAAACCCACAGGCGTAACAATTTTCTTCTCAGCAGAGATTGCACCCGTCGAGACAAACAACATAAGCATGATCAAAAAAATTGCGGCTTTCATGGGGACTCCCAGTTTATTTGCGTTTTTTTTGCTTCCGGTAACCCGCAAAGCCATCAGCAAGAGTGATAGAAATATAACCAACTGCCCGTAAAAGCCCACAGCCGGAACAGGTGTTACCGTTGGCACAGATTCTGAATCCAGAGGATTTGAACCAGCCAGCAGTTCGGCCAAGTCACTGATACCGTCACCATCTGTATCTTCGCTATTGCTTAAGGGATTTCCATCCAAAAGAATGTCAATGGAAAACAGATTTGGAAGGTTCATGAGCGGCGCAAGGCTTGTAATCTGATTGTCCCTGAGATCCAGGCGTGTCAGGTTTGAAGCACAGCCAATGCCTGTAAGATCTTTTATACCCGTCCCTTGAGCATTCAATTCTGTAACAGACTCCATTTCTCCTAATGAAAGGGAATCTCCACTGTTTTTCCCCATTTCTTCATTCATCTGACCGCGGAGGTTTTCATCCGTAACATCGCATAACCGGTCCTTTGCTTCAGGATCAAAGCCGGTATAGGCCGAAAGGGTTCGAACAATAGTGGCAGTCGTGTAAGCATCAGAGCCCCATGCACCGTCTCCACCTTGATCAGCCAATAGTGAATTCATAAGATCATTAACCTTTGGCAGATAATTGCTGTTCGGTAAAAACGCCAGAACTGCATTTGATTTTAAAAGCGGGGATGAACCCGTATTTACATTATTATTCAGATAGGTTTCAGCATTCTGGATCGGATTATTTAATGTGTTGTCAGTAGATTGATATAATCGTAACGTCTGAACAACCAATGTAGTTGTAGCTGCATCACTTTGTGTTCCTTTACTGACAGACCATCCGCCGTCCGGGTTCTGGGAAGATTTCAGGTATTGCAATACTTCACCATAATCCGGCCAGTTTGTTTTTTTAAGCATCTTTAAACTGATAGCGGTATCTAAGGGACTTGAATCATATAAAGTCGACAATCCCCAGCCTGATTCTGAAGAAGACGTTCGTATTGATGCAAGAATATCATCCCGATAGCCCCGTATGTCATCGCCATGGGATAAAAGAGCATTGATCAGCCTTGATTTATAGTCGTTATTGGAAGCTTTGTGATTTTCAAGCCATGCAATACCCCAATAATAACTGGGTGATAACTTATAAAAAGATCGTAAGGCCAATACGCTTTCTGTTGTGTAGAGGGGTTTGATGTTGACATTATCCCCCCAGCTCCCGTCGGCATTCTGGGTTTGTTCCAGCCATGCCGTCGCCTTCTTGGCGGAATCCTGAAAACCCTCTGCATGGACCATCCGGGCGGATGCCAGGATCATAAAACAGAAAACATAAACAAGAATTCGATATCTCATGATTTTTCGCCATTTCCCCCATGGTGATAAAAAGTTTAATTTTTATTCCCTATGTTCCATGTATTCCTATCAAGGGATTTCTAAAAAAACAATCAGGGAAAACCCTTAGTTTTGGGTTTTAATGAAAAACAATTATTTCTCTAACAAGTTAGAAACATAGAAATAAATTTTGTAACTATTCAGGAATCTATGGAAACAGATTAATGTAAAGATGGCAGGACAAGTTGAAACTGTTCCATGGAGGAATAACCGTAACTGAACGATAACGCCCAATGAATAAGGATAGATTGTGTGAGGCACGAACCATGATCTTATCCGGTGGTTGAACAAACCTCTAGATTCTGAGCCGGGGTCTTTATCTGAATGAAAATATTTTTTTCATGTAATAATTCCAATTTGTATTCAAGTTGACACTATGATATATTCTGGTCATGGAGGTGTGCTATGGCCAGAAAAAATAATATTAGCGAAGTAGAGCTAACGCAGGCAAAGGGTCTCAGAGATAATGCCACAACAGTGGCTGATTTTCGTAAGGCACTTGTTGTAATCCTCGGGGCTGAATTGAGTATCGACGCTGATAAAATTGCTAAAATTCTTGGAACAAGCAGAAGAACAGTTTTTCGGGATCGAATAAAAATTCGCGATCAAGAATGCCCCAAGAAAAATTCATGGGGAGGCCGACGACGCTGTTCAATGACCTTTGAGGAGGAACAAGAATTCCTTTCCCAGTGGGAGGAAAAAGCAGCCACCGGGGGGATTCTTTCTGTTCCTCCTATTCATGCTGCCCTGATGGAAAGGCTTGACCGTAAGGTTCCCGTATCAACGACCTATCGACTCCTGGCTCGCCATGGTTGGCGTAAAGTACAACCAGATACCAAACACCCAAAAAGCGATCCAGTTGCACAAGAAGACTATAAAAAAAATTGCCTGAAGCGGTGGCTGCCGCCTGCCTGAAGAATGATAAAAAAATGCCGATCCGGCTTATGTTCCAAGATGAAGCCCGGTTCGGAAGAATGAGCGATCCAAGGTCATGTTGGGCTCCAGCACCTCTTCGTCCTCTCATAAATCTGGCATTGGTGCGAGAGTTTCGTTATGAATATGCCGCCGTAAGTCCTTGGGATGGTCATCTTGATTATATGACGGCTGAAAAAATGAACACGGAAAACATGACCATGTTTTTGGATCAAGTCAGCAGAACTCATCCAAATGATTTCTGTGTAATGGTCGTTGACGGGGCTTCATCACATAAGAGTAAGGATCTCGTGGTCCCTGGCAATATGTCGCTGATACTTTTACCTCCATATTCCCCGGAATTGAATCCTGCCGAGCAGATATGGAATCAATTGAGAAGGAACTATTTTGCCAATTGTGTTTTTGATTCCTTGAGCGCTGCAACCGAACAGGCAGAAAAAGGATTATCTGAAATGGCTTCAAACAAGGCGGCACTCCATAGGTTGACCAACTGGCCTTGGATTAGTGTCATCTTGAAAGATTAATGGAATAAGAATCTGATCGAGTTATACAAAAAGCGTGGACTATTATCTGTTTGGGCATGATATCCAGATTAAAATTCCCAGCAGACTTTCCCTGTTATTGATAGGCCTTGATACTCCATAAAAATAAATTGCCATTTTAAGAATCGGTTATTACAATGGCATTAAGGGAAAATGCGCGCCAATCAGCAAAAATAATAATGAATGGATTCTTCAGGAAAGTCTCAATGGTGAATCAAATAGAGGTGGGCAATGTTCTACGAAGAGAATATTTTCGAGCAGATGAGGCCCGGATTACTCTACGACATTTTGAGTTCATACGTGGTTGTTGATGAACTCGGCGATTATTACATCGAAACCAAAGCTTGGCGATTCGAAGCTGGAGAGGAGTTGTCGCCACAGCAATACCATGTGTCAGTAGAATCCATGGTGCGGAACAATAGACAAGTTACCGGGTGGCCGCCCAACACCCTTTGAGGAGTAGAGCCATGAAATTTGAAAAATTTGTCTCCGGCAACTGGGTCAAGCAATATCAGTACAAGAGCTTTCAACCGGCGCTGATCAATCAGGAGTGGTCCTGGGATGACCCACGCATGAACGTGCTGCTGGAAAAGGCGACAAGGGCCCTGGGGGAGTTGAATGCGTTCACCCTGATTGTTCCTGACGTGGATCTTTTTATCCGCATGCACATCATCAAGGAGGCCAACACCTCCAGCCGCATCGAAGGAACCCGTACCGAGATGGACGAGGCTGTGCTGGACGAGGCGGCCATCCGCCCCGAACGCCGGGATGACTGGCGCGAGGTGCGCAATTATGTTGAGGCCATGAACAGCGCCATTGAGGAGCTGCAGCGGCTTCCCTTATCCATGCGCCTGCTGCGAAGGACCCACGAGATTTTAATGGCCGGCGCGCGGGGGGAGCGCAAGACACCCGGTGAATTCCGTCGAAGCCAGAACTGGATCGGCGGCACATCCCTGGCAGATGCCGCCTTTATCCCGCCGCATCATGACACGCTCCCCGACCTCCTCACGGATCTGGAGGCCTTCTGGCACAATGACAGCATTCAGGTGCCCCATTTGGTGCGATGCGCTCTCAGCCATTACCAGTTCGAGACCATTCACCCGTTTCTGGATGGCAACGGCCGTATCGGCCGTCTGCTGATCACGCTCTATCTGGTCAGTCATGGGCTTTTGAGCAAGCCGTCCCTTTATCTTTCCGCACATCTGGAAAAACACCGGGGAGCCTATTACGATGCCCTGACCCGGGTCCGGGAGTCCAATGATATCGGCCACTGGGTCCGCTTTTTCCTCCAGGCCATGATTGAAACGGCCGAAAACGGGAAACAGACCTTTCAGCGTATCCTGGCCTTGCGTCAGGAGATCGATGACTTGATCGTTAGACTGGGACGCCGGGCAGAGAAGGCCCACACCCTCGTCCGCCATCTCTACCAGGAGCCGGTGGTCAGTGTGAATCAGGTGACAGACCTGCTGGGTCTGAAATATTACGCGGCCAACCAATTGGTCGGCGCCATGGCTGAAGCCGGTATCCTGCAGGAAGAAACGGGCTGGCAACGAAACCGGCTTTTTGCCTTCCGCAGGTACCTGAATGTTTTCAGTGACGGAAATTAAATATGATAATTCTTATTATGCGATTGACCATCAAAAACATAATAAGAATTTCTTTATTGTGTTTGTCCACCCCATCACCATTGCCCGGATAGAGCAACAAGGAGAGGAATGTGAGCTATTTTAATGAGGAAAACACTGTTGAAAAAATGGTTCTCGACACCCTCTGCGACGATGTGTCATCCGACAGGGTTGCCGAAGATACCGCCCGTTACGGGGATGAGACCAAAGGCTGGCGTTTTGTTTCCGTCGAAGATCTGCCGCGCCGGCACTCCGATGTGCTGGTGGAATCCATGGTGCGGGATGCTCTCATTCGGCTGAACCCGGAAATAAAGGCCCAACCGGACCGGGCCGCCGCTTTGATATTGTGATCCTGGTCAACGGGTTCCCCTTGGTGATGGGTGAAGCCAAGACGCCGGTCCGTCCGTGACCTGGGTGGATGGGGCCGGTGACATTCACAACGGCTACGAACAGAGCGTGCCACAAATGTTCGTGCCCAATGTCCTCTCCTTTGCCACCGAAGGCAAGTGTTATCGCTATGGCCCGCGTGGCGGCCTTTGATTTTGATGAAAAAGCGGTGCAGAAGGTTATCACCAATCTGGACGGACTCAAAAAGGAATTACCCGGCAGGGTGACGGAATGCCTGTCCTTTTTCCCGGGGGTGGACCGCACCATCGGCGGTTACGAGGGGCTGATCACAGCGCAGGACTGCCTGCCGGATAACAGGACCCGGGACAAATTTGCAGCCGGATACTCGGTGCTCCTCCGCTTGTGGGAGGCGCTGTCTCCTGATCCTTGTCTCGGCCCCCCTGTCAACGAACAGTCCAAAGCCAAAGCAGCCCTCACCGATCTGTTTGATAAAGCATTCGGGTATATCCGGCAGTATTATTGATTTTATTGCCGGATTCATATTTCATATGCCTCTCGAGCCCGAACGAATGTATGGGGGCGAGAGTCAAAAACAATTCAGAGAGAAGAATTGTTGAATAATGACTGTTTTTGAGATTACACGGTTGGGGTTTCGCTGTTTCTCCGGAGGAAAGAGTTATCGTCTTTGAAAATTTGGGAAAAGGTGATACTAACCTGGGCGGAGTTGCCGGATGGTTTAAAAGGAAATACCCAAAAATAATATAGGGCCTCAAAAAGAAATAATTTGATTGTGAAGACTGCCTCCGGGATAAACTCAATGTTAAGCCGGAAAAAGGGTTTACATTTTAACCGATAAGACCGTTGAAAGGATAAATAGACTATGAATATGGATGTCGGCAATTTAGAAGAGCCTGTTTTCAGACCGCCTTCGGAGTGGGATTCATTATTAATAAGTGTCACAAACGGATGCACTCACCGATGCACGTTCTGCTCCATGTACCGGACAAAAAAATTTTCAGTCCGGAAGGATATCGGGGATATCAAAAAGGATATCCGTAAGGCCGGGAAAATGTTCGGAAACCGGGTTGAAAAAATATTTTTAGAAGACGGCAATGCCTTTGTTGTGAAATCCGATGTCCTCATTGAATTAACAAAATATTGCTATCAGGAGCATCCGAATTTAAGAAAACTCAGTTCTTATGCCCATGTCAAGGATATCCTCCAGAAATCGGATGATGATTTGAAACAGCTTGCCGAGGCCGGCTTTACAATGGTGTATGTGGGGATTGAGAGCGGGGATGACCAGGTCCTGAAAGACTGCAACAAAGGGGCAACCCAGGACGATTATGCCTTGGCGGCCCAGAAATGCCATCAGGCGGGAATTGACTGGTCCGGGATCTTCCTGCTGGGTCTTGCCGGGAATGACCCGGAAAAAAGCCACCGGCATGCGGTTGAGTCGGCAAAATTGATCAACCGGATGGCTCCCCCCCATGCCAAGGAAATGGTATATTTCCCCTCTTACATTGGAGATGACCCCGGGGTCGGAGATCCTCGCACAGCATAGAGAAAACAAATTCCAACCCTGTACCGCAACCCGGGTTTTAGAAGAATTGTATACCCTGATCGATAATACCGCCGACGACCTGACGGACTGCATATTCAACACGAATCATGCTTCCAATTATCTGAGTTTGAAAGGGGAGTTGGGGAGAGATAAAAAAGAGTTTTTACAGAGAATTGAAGCCGGTATCAAAGATCCGAGGGTCAGGCGGCCTGAATACATGCGAGGGCTGTAAAAATAAAACGGCTTGCCGTTCCGGCTGCTAATTGAAACCCGTCAGTTTCCGGTGTTTCTCATCCCATAGATTCATCCGGCAAGGCCGATATGTTCAAGCAGGGTCATTCCTTTTTACAGGATGAAAAAGAAACGGACAGGGTCTCAGATCCGGCCGGGGCCCGGTGTTTTTATTTCTCCTTTATTTCCTTATAGTTATCGCAACTGCAATCATTCTCCTGTCTGGCATGTATCTTGATTGTCGTAGAACGGTTCAACGGATAATGAAAAGGAGAAAATCATGTTCAAACGGTTCAAGATCAAGATCAGACTTCTGGTTGCTTTTCTGGCTGCGGGAATCCTGCCGCTGCTCGCCATCAGTTTTTTTGCCCTGTCCAATGCGTCGGATTCCCTTACCCGGGAGGCCTTTGCCAGGCTCGAAGCCGTGGAGAATCTCAAGGGCAAGCATGTGGAAGATTATTTCAACCGGTTGCGGGCCGTATTGCTGAACGCCCGTAAGGATATCCGGGTGCAGAATGCCGTCCTGGGTCTTGAAAAGGCTTTTGAACAGGGCAGGGATTCCTGGAAGGCGGCGCCGGGCCATATGACGGCCATATGAAGGATATTGCCGGGCATAACGGATTGGAGAATCTGATGCTGATTTCGAAAAACGGGGATATCCTTTACACGGTGGGGGAAAGGCCCGACCTGGGGATGAACCTGGTGAAAGGCGAGCTTAAGGAAACGGCCTTTGCCCGGGCGGTCAAGGAAATGATGGCCGCCAAGGGGGATGAGGGGGTTGCCGTGGCGGATTTTGAAATTTATCCTCCTTATCAGGGAATCCAGACGGGGTTCATGGTGACCGGCATTTTGGCCGACGATCACAGCCAACTGGGTTTTCTGGCCCTTCAGATCCCGTCGGCGGCCGTCAATGCCATTGTTCAGGAACGGACCGGCATGGGGCAGACCGGTGAAACCTTTATCACAGGGAGCCGTGACGGGGTGTGTACCCTGCGAAGTGACCGGGTGGTGAAAAAGGGTAAAATCGGCGACCAGCGCCAGGATTCACTGGTGGAAAAGGCCCATGCCGGCAAAACAGGGACTGAGTGGAAAATCGGCTCCACAGGCAAACCCACCATTCACAGCTATGCGCCGCTTACGGTCAAGGGGTTGAACTGGGCGCTTCATACGACCATTGATGAGGTTGATGTCCTGTCATCGGTCCACAGTCTTCGTAAGACCATAGGGATGATTTTTATAGCTGCGGTTGCCATTATCATTGGTTTTGCCGTTCTGATTTCCAATGCCATTGTAAAGCCGATCCGCAAAACCTCAGCCATGCTCAGAGATATTTCCGATGGTGAAGGGGATCTGACCGTGCGGCTGGAAATCGCAAGGCAGGATGAACTGGGGGAAATGGCAGGATATTTCAATGTTTTTGTGGCAAAACTCCAGACCCTGATCGGCAGGATCAGTGCGGATACGCTCGAGCTGGACAAGGCCTCCGCCGGGCTCCGGGAACTGTCGGCCCTGATGTCCCGGGATACGCGGCAGGTGTCGGACCGGGCCGATGCCGTGGCGGCGGCGACCACCCGGATGAGCGGCAATATGAATTCCGTTGCCGCGGCCATGGAGCAGACCTCCGCCAATGTCACGGTGGTGGCTTCCGCCACGGAAGAAATGTCGGCCACCATCAGCGAGATCGCCGGCGGTTCCAAAAATGCCAGGGAGATAACCGTCCATGCCGTGGCCCAGGCCTCCGAGGCCACGGAAAAGGTCAATACCCTGGGGCAGGTGGCAAAGATGATCGGTACGGTTGTGGAGACCATCACCGATATTTCCGAGCAGGTCAACCTTTTGGCTCTCAACGCCACCATTGAGGCGGCCAGGGCGGGCCAAGCGGGCCGGGGCTTTGCCGTTGTCGCCAACGAGATCAAGGAGCTGGCTCGCCAGACGGCGGAAGCCTCAAACCAGATCCGGGAGCAGATCACCGGGATTCAGGACTCCAGCAAAAGCACGGCCGGGCAGATCGGGCAGATTTCAGAAGTGATCCATCAGGTCAGGGATATGGTGGGGACCATTGCCGGGACGGTGGAAGAACAATCCATTGCCACCCGGGAAATTGCCGCCAATGTCTCCCAGGCGGCCTCGGGCATTGCCGAAGTCAATGCGGCAGTGGTGGAGAGTTCATCCGCCGCCGGCCGGATTGCCTTGGATATCAGCCAGGTCAACCAGGGGGCCAATCAGATCGCCGGGGCCGCCGGCCAGGTCAATACTAGAGCCG
>JAAUSZ010000113.1 GCA_012031875.1 Desulfobacula sp. | reverse complement strand
AAGGTGACCTCCTTGGTCCAGAACACGATATTGGGTTTGATAAAAACCTTGGCCCCTTTTTTAAACCGGTCCGGCCTTTGCACAGGTCCACGGCTCTGGCCACCGACTCAACGGGTTTCTCATATTTGATAACGGACACGCATGATTTCTTCATTCCGAGGTCTCCCGATGTTAATCCGTCCGGGCCCGGGCCCAATGGGCCGGGGCCTGAAAAACGGCATCCTATCATTTTCCTGTAAATTTTGCCTTTCTTTTTTCCACAAAAGCCGCCATGCCCTCTTTTTGATCGGCCGTTCCGAAGAGCATGCAAAACAGGTCCTGTTCAATGCAGATGCCGTCTTTCAAAGAGGTGTTCAGGCCTTTCCGGATGGCGGTTTTGGCGGCCCGGACAGCCATGGCCGGTTTTGCCGCAAGCTTGCCCGCAAATTTTTTCACTTCCGCCTCCAGGTCCGCCGCCGGCACCACCCGGTTGAGCAGGCCGAGAGCAAGGGCCCGGTCGCCTTGATCATATCTCCGGTCAGGATCAGTTCCGCGGCCAGGCTGTAGTTGATGAGCCTGGGCAGGCGCTGGGTGCCCCCGCCGCCGGGAATGATGCCCAGGTTGATTTCCGGCAGACCCAGCACGACCGTCTCATCCCCGATCCGGAAATCGCAGCACAGGGCCGTCTCCAGGCCTCCGCCCAAGGCATAGCCGGAAATGGCGGCAATGGTGGGTTTGGGATAATCGGCCAGGCGCTCGTAGATTCGCATGGACCCGTCCGTCAGGGCATAGGCGTCCTTGATACTACCCTGGGCCATGCGGTCGATATCGGCCCCTGCGGCAAAAACACTTTTATTGCCCGTGATCACCAGGACCCGGACCTCATCGTCATCGGCACAGGCTTCCAATACCGTTTCCAGGTCGGCAAAGACTTCGGCGTTGAGGGCGTTTAATTTTTCAGGCCGGTTGATCCGGGCCCATCCGATCCCGTTTTCTTTATTAAACAATAGGGTTTTTAAATCCATCGGTTTTCTCCTTTTATCGGGTCTCCTTTTATCAGCCCTTATTTTTGGGTATAATCGTACCAGCCTTTTTTGGTCTTTTCCCCGTATTCGCCCCTGACATAATGGGCCGTCAAGCTGGGTTTGGGCAGCTTGGCCGGGTCCCCGGTTTCCCTGAAAGACTCCATGCACATGGTATAGGCCAGATCAATACCGGTAACGATCCATGAGCCTGAAGGGCCCCATGGGGTGACCGGCTCCGTAAACGCAGGCTTTATCAATGTCTTCCATGGAAGCCACTCCCATTTCCAGCATCCATTCCACTTCTTCAAAAATGGCGATGAAAATCCGGTTCAGCAAAAACCCTTTGACCTCTTTTTTAACATGTACCGGTACTTTGTCCAGCTTTTTGCACAGATCCATGGAGATTTGTGCGGTTTCATCGGAAACATGGGGACCCTGGACCACTTCCACCAGTTTCATGACCAGGGCCGGGTTGAAAAAATGAAGGTTCAGGACCTTGTCCGGCCGCTTTGTGGCATCGGCAATCCTGGAACTGACAATGGCGGAACTGTTGGTGGCCAGAATGGCATGGGCCGGGGCCATTGCATCGATATCGGCAAAGAGTTTCCGTTTGATGTCCAGCACTTCCAGCACGGCTTCGATGACGTAATCGGCCTCTTTGACCGCATCCTTCAGATCCGGGGTAAACCTGATCCGGGACCGGGCGGCCTCAGCCGCTTCCTTTGTCAGTTTTCCTTTTTCCACCCTTCCGGCCAGATAGGAATTCACAAAGGCATCGGCTTTTTTCAGCATGGCCTCGTTCACATCCGTGCATACGGTATGAAAGCCCTTGAGGGCCGATTGCAGACAAATCTGATGGCCCATGTTTCCGGCCCCGATGACGCTGATATGCTGGATATCGTCTATGTTCATTCTTTTTCTCCTTTGGTGTGATCTTTCATATAATGTTTAAAGCCCGCCGAATTCATCGTTGCTGATTTCCACGGCGGCCGCATCCCCTATTTTTACGGCATTCATTTTCCCCATGACTTCGGGCAGGATGGTTTTGATATAAAATTGTGCGGTTTTCACCTGGCCCTTGTAAAATATCTCATCTTTTTTGTTTGCCCCGTTCAAAAGCTTGATGGAAGCGGTTGTGGCCCGCCAGAGCAGCATCCAGGCCATAATGACGTCCCCCATGACATTCAGAAAGGGAAGGGAATGGGCATAGGCCGCCTTCATTTCCCTGGACCGGGATCTTTGCAGGATGGTAGCAGCGGTTTCCTCCAGGCTCTGAACCTCTTTTTCCACATCATCGGCCAGGGGTTTCAGGACTTGGATTTCCCGGGCTCGGCCAATGGTCTGGGAGATTTCGTTTAAAAAGGCCTTGAAAACAGCCCCGTCTTTCCGGCCGATTTTCCGGGCCAGCATGTCCATGGCCTGGATGCCGCTGGTTCCCTCAAAGATAGACGTGATCTTGCAGTCCCTGGCATATTGTTCCACCAGATAATCCTTGGTATACCCGGCCCCGCCGAAGACCTGGATGGCCTGGATGCAGACCTCATGGCCCCGGACGGCAAGATAGTCTTTGATGGATGGGGTCAAAAGCTCAAACAGGTCCCGGTACAGTTCCCTTTCTTCCGGGTTGCCGGCCAGGTCCGCCTTGGCGGAACAGGACACCAGGAACTGGAAAAAGCTTCTCATGCCTTCCACATGGGATTTCATCCACAGGAGATTCCGCCTCACATCGGGATGCTCGATAATGGGCACCGAAGGGGCGCTCCGGTCCATGAAATCCTCAAGCCTTCGTCCCTGGATTCTCTGCCTTGCATAGTTCACGGCCAGAAGATAGGCCGAGGAGGCATAGGACAGGGCCTGGAGCCCCGTGCTCATGCGGGAGCTGTTGATCATATGGAACATGATGGCCATGCCTTTCTGCCGTTCCCCCAGAAGAAAGCCCTTGCAGCGGCCTTTGGTTCCGAGAGCCATGGAACAGGTGGCGCTGCCGTGGATCCCGTGTTTTTCTTCCACGCCGGTACAGACAATATCGTTGCGCTTCCCCAGGCTGCCGTCGGGGTTCACCAGGAATTTGGGAACAATAAAGATGGAAATGCCGGTGGTTCCAGGAGGGTCCCCTTCGATGCGGGCCAGGACCGGGTGGATGATATTGTCGCACAAATCATGCTCCCCGTTGGTGATGAAAATCTTGTTTCCGGAAAGGGAATAGGACCCGTCTTCATTCTGAATTGCTGTGGTTTCCAGAGCCCCCACATCGCTGCCGGCGCAGGATTCGGTCAAGAGCATGGTGCCCCCCCATTTGCCGGCGATGATATTGGGAATATAGGTTTTTTTCTGTTCTTCCGTGCCGTAGAGGTGGATCATCTTTGCCGTACCGGTTCCCATCCAGGCATAGGCCATGAGGGAATAATTGGCCCCGTGAAAATGTTCGGCGCAGGCATAGGACAGGAATCCCGGCACCCCCTGGCCCCCCATTTCCGTGCCCACCACCATGCTCTGCCAGTCCCCTTCCAGAATTTTCCGGTGCACCTCCCGGAAGCAGTCCGGAACCTTTACGGTCCCGTTTTCAAAGCGCACGCCCTGGACATCCCCTTCGGCCAGGGTGGGCAGGATCTCCTTGAGGGCCAGGGCCCTGGCCTCGGTCAGGATCATGTCGCAGGTTTTCCGGTTGAATTCCTTGTATTTGTCATGTTTTAGAAAAGCTTCGCATTCCATCTGTTCCCAGAGGACAAAGTCCATATCCCGTTTATCCACCAATTGCTGTACCATGGGTTTCTCCTTTATTGTCAGACCTTCAGATTTTCAATCACCGTTGCCACGCCGAGGCCACCGCCGCAGCAGGACCCGAAAACGCCGTACCGGCCGTTGGTGCGGATCAACTGCCGCATGGCAAACATACAGATCCGGGCCCCGGATGCTCCGTTGGGATGGCCAAAAGCAATGGCCCCGCCCAGGGGATTCCATTTTCCCGGTCAATGAGTGTACCGGTCCGGTGTTCCATCTCTTTGATGACGGCCAGATTCTGGACGGCAAAGGCTTCGTTGCACTCCAGGACATCCATGTCGGAAAGCCGCAGCCCGGCCCTTTTGATGGCCATGGGCATGGCATAGGCCGGTCCGATGCCCATGATCTTGGGGTCACAGCCGCAGTCGGCTCCGGACAGCCATTTGGCCATGGGCTTGTATCCCAGTTCCCCGGCCTTTTCGGCACTCATCATGAGCACAAAGGCGGCGCCGTCGTTCTGGCCGCTGGAATTCCCCGCCGTTACCGTGCCGTCCTTTTTAAACACCGGTGGCAGCAGGGCCATTTTTTCAAGGATGGATTCGGGCCGGGGATGTTCATCCGTGTCAAATTCATAAGCCGGGGTTTTCCGGGTGGCGGGAAATTTTACCGGGATAATTTCATCCTTGAAATATCCTTTGTCCATGGCTGCTTTAGCCCGCATCTGGCTGGTATAGGCAAATTCGTCGGACGCCTGCCGCGGGATATCATAGATTTGCTGAAGATTTTCCGCCGTCAATCCCATGCCGATGCAATCTTCCTGTCTGGGTGAGTTTAAGACCGGCAGGGGCATGGGCGGTATCAGCTTATAAGGCTCCGTGGACATGGAAAATTTCACCGGGATTTGGCTGTAGGATTCCATGCCGCCGGCGATAATGACATCGGCCTGGCCGGCCAGAATCTTCCAGGCGGCGTGGTTGATGGAGTCAATGGCGCTGCCGCACTGCATTTCCACATAGGAGGCCGAGGTTTCATAGCCGAGTTTGGACCCCAAAACAGCATGGCGGGCCGGGTTAAAACTAAGGGAACACCCGGTGGCAGACCCCAGGAACACGGAATCCACCAGGGTTTTTTCCATGATTTTTGTTTTTTCCAGAAGCCCGTCAATGCCGATGCTCGCAAGCTTTGATGCGTAAATATCCTTGAGTGCCCCGCCCATGCGGCCAAAGGCGGTTCGGACCCCGTCAATAAAGACCACTTCTCGTTGACTCATTGCTGCTATCTCCTTGAATTAGACCTTTGATACCGGTATGCAACCCGGTTTTAAAATTTCGTGGGCCAGTTGGCCAGTTTATGTTCCCCGATTCCTCCAAAAACCCCATCCCCTGCAATTTCTAGGGCCTCGGTGATATAGGTCCGGGTATGCCGGGGATCAATGACATCATGGATGTGAAAGGCTCCGGCAGCTCCAAAGGGAGAGGCATCCTCCACCATGGAGCGGATCAGCTCTTCTTTTTCCTTGGGATCCGCATCCCTTGATCCATAGACCACATTGGCGGCAATGGCCGGGTCCACAAAGCTCATTTCCGCCGTGGGCCAGGCCGCCAGAAAATCCGTGGCGCATCCGGACCCGCTCATATTCCAGAAGGCCATGCCATAGCTTTTCCGGACGATGATGGAAATCTTGGGAACCGTGATCTGGCCGAGAGCATTCATATAGTTCATGACCCTGGCCGCCACCCGGTTTCTTTCCGCCTGCTTTCCCACGAGAAAACCGGGGGTGTCGTGGAAAAAAACCAGGGGAATATTATAGGAGTCGCAGAGACACAGAAAACTGATGACCTTGTCAATGCCGTTGGTGTCCATGGCCCCGGCCATGAAGGCGGGCTGATTGGCCACAATGCCCACGGAAGCCCCGTTGATCCGGGCAAGGGCCGTGATCACCGACTTTCCGAAATCCGGTTTGATTTCAAAAAGGCTGTCCTGATCCATGATGCAGGACAGGATGGTTCGCATGTCATAGGTGCGGCTCCTCTTTTCCGGCAGGAAGTCCAGAATCTTTTCCATGGAGGCCCCTGACCCTTCCGGCACGGTATAGACCGGCGGAACCTGGCTGTTATGGGAGGGCAGATAGGATAAAAACTGACGGATGAGGTTAAAACAATGGTCTTCGTTTTCCGCCACCCGGTCCGCATTGCCGGTGATTTCACTGTGAACCGCGAATCCGCCGAGTTCTTCATCGGTGATCACCTGGCTCAATGCCATTTCAAGAACCCGTGGGCCCGAGACCCCCATGGCGGACCCCTTGACCTGGACCACAAAATCCGAGAGGCAGGCCATCCAGGTGGGCATACCGTAACACTCCCCCAGGATGGCCGTAACCATGGGAGACTGCCTCACCCGGCTCATGACTTTGAGATAGCTGTCAAACCCGCCGCCGCCAAAGGAAGCCAGCCCTTTGGAGCCCATGATATCCGGCATCCTGGCCCCGCCGGCCTCCCCCAGGTAGATCATGGGGATGCCTTTTTGGGCGGCATAGGCTTTCAGTTCCCCTTCTTTTCTGCCGGCTATCCTGCTGGAGGTGGCGGCCAGGACCGTAAAATCATTGGCCGACACCGCCACCCGGCGGCCGGAAATTTTCCCGTACCCGGTAATTTTACTGTCGGCCGGGGTTTTATCTTCCATTCCCGCTATGTCGGAATGGGCAAACAGTCCCACCTCGAAAAAGGTATCCGGGTCCAGCAGCCGGTCTATCCTTTCCCGGGCTGAATACCGGCCTTTGTCATGTTGGCGGAGGATCTTGTCTGTCCCGCCCATTTCCAGCACCATTGCTTTTTTCTTTTCAAATATTTCCAGTTCTTTTTCAAAGGACATTCTTATCTTCTCCTGAACAATTGACAACCCAGGGCATAAATCCCGCAGGTAAATTTTATTTCTTCAATTCTTCCTTGAGCACCCGCCTTAAGAGTTTTCCCGTGGGAAGCATGGGCAGTGTATTTCTGAATTCCACGACAGCAGGACATTTATAGGAAGACATGTTCTCTTTGGCCCATTTTTTCAACCGGGGTTCATCCAAATCCGAACCCGGTACCCGGACGATATAAGCCTTTACCACTTCACCCTTTTTCTCGTCCAGGACCCCGATAACCGCGGATTGCGCAATCTCGGGATGATTGTTGAGGAGAAGTTCGACTTCTTCCGGATACACGGAAAAACCTGAAACCTTGATCATTTCCTTGACCCGGCCCAGAAGATAGAGATAGCCGTCTGCATCGAATTTACCGATATCACCGGTATACACCCATCCGTCCATGAGGGTCCTGGCGGTTTCCTCCGGCCTTTTCCAGTATCCCTTGAACACGCCCGGGTTTTTCAGAACAATCTCGCCTTCCCCGCCCATTGGAAGTTCCGTTGTGGGGTCATTGAGATCCACGATTTTAAATTCGGCGGCAGGCCCCGGAATGCCGCAGGTTCCGAATTTCACCCGGTTCCGCGGCATAAAGGTATCAGCCGTATGGGTTTCGCTCAGCCCGTAGGCCCCTTCGATCAAAAGCCCGCCCTGGGTGACGGCCTTCCACTGGTCTGAAATTTTTTCCGTCAACTGGATGCCGAAGGATGAGGTCAGACACAATTTCAGGCTTGAAAGATCATAATTCTTTAGGTCGGGGTCCGCCATGATGCCGACATTCATGGGAACCGCACTGTACCAGAAATCCGCTTTATAGGTTGAGATGGCCTTCATGGCGGTTTTGACGTCGAACATGGACAGCAGCACCTGGGTGGCACCGGCATAAATGCAACTGTTCATCCCGGCCAGCATCCCGGCAATATGGAAAATGGGCATGGTCACCAGGCAGACCGTGTCTTTTGTGATGGCGGCCACATTCCGGGTGACGGCGGTCTTGAACAGGGCGGCCTGAAAGGAGAGCATACAGCCCTTGGGAAGGCCTGTGGTTCCGCCTGTGTACTGGAAGAGCCCGATATCCTCTTCCATGTCGATATCCATATGAACCGGCGATTTATCGCCGGTTGTCACAATTTCCATAAAATCTTGGGTCCCCGGAATGCTTTGCTTTGGAACCGCCATGGGACCGATGAGCGGCAGTGTCGGCTTTTCAGGAATATAATCGTTGAGATTGGTGGTGATGATTTTTCTTAAGCGGGTTTTTTCCAATACGTGCTTTGCAACCGGAAGAAAAAGGTCAAGGGCCACGAGGATTTCAATATCCGCATCATTGATCTCATATTCCAGCTCCAGTTCCTTGAACAGGGGGGAACAGGGGCACACCAAGGCCCCGGCCTTCTGGATACCGAAATGGGCAATGGCATACTGGGGGCAGTTTAAAAGAAAGATTCCCACCCGGTCCCCCTTTTGTATGCCGTTGGATATCAGGTAACGGGCAAACCGTTCCGACGCCTCATCCAGTTCTCTATAACTGATCTCTCTTCCGTAAAAAATGATGGCGGTTTTTTCCGGGGCCTCCTTTGCCCTGATCCTTAAATATTCGTGAACCGGTATGGATCCGTGTGTAAATTTAATTTCCCGGGGTAAATCTTCAGGCCAACTGCTCATCCATATTTTTTCCATGATCCTGTCCTTTTGTTTCTTCCCGCAGGAAGGGTTAATTCATATAATTTTTTAAAATCTGCTTGGCCACGGAGGTCTTGTGGACCTCGTCGGCCCCGTCATAAATCCTGGCCCCCCGCTCGTGGCAGAAGAAATAGGCCAGGATGGTATCGGAAGACATGCCGAGACCGCCGTGGATCTGGATGGCCGTATCCACAACCTTTTGAAGGGTATTGGCTACAACGTATTTGATCATGGAAATTTCTTTCCGGGCAGCGGAAGCGCCCAGGGTGTCGATCATCCAGGCTGCGTGGAGCACCATGAGCCGGGCCGCCTGGATATCGGCCGCGCACTCGGCGATCCATGCCTGGACAATCTGTTTGGAAGCCAGTTTTTTGCCCGGTGCAATGGTCCTTGTGGCCGCCCGCCGGCACATGAGGTCAAAGGCGCGGTTGCAGACTCCGATCCAGCGCATGCAATGGTGGATCCGGCCGGGGCCGAGCCGGTCCTGGGCCATGACAAAGCCCTGGCCTTCTTTGCCCAGGATATTGTCCTGGGGAACCCGGCAGTTCTGGTAGATAATCTCGCCGTGGCTGAAATAGCCTTTCCCGCCATGGCCCATGACCGGGATATTCCGGACCAGGTTGAATCCCTTGGTGTCGGCCGGGACAAGGATCATGCCGGCCCTAAGATAGGTGGGATTTTCAGGATTGGTCACGGCCATGACAATGGCGAATTCAGCCCCGTCCGCGGATGAGGAATACCATTTATGGCCGTTGATGACATAATCGGCCCCGTCTTTTACGGCCGTGGTTTCCAGCATGACGGGATTGGAGCCGGGCATGTCCACTTCCGTCATGGAAAAGCAGGATCTGATTTTTCCCTCGATGAGGGGTTTCAGGTATTTTTCCTTTTGGGCCGGGGTTCCGTAGAGATGGAGAATTTCAATATTGCCGGCATCCGGGGCCTGGCACCCGAAGACATAATGGCCCAGGGGCGACTGACCCAAAACCTCCGACACCAGGGCATGCTCCATGAGGCTCAGCCCCATGCCGCCGAATTCCTTGGGGTGGTTGGGGGCCCAGAGTTCCATCTGTTTGACGATCTTGCGTTTTTTGTGCAGTTCTTTTTCAAAGGCCGGATAATCATCGGAATCCAGGTCCTTTTCAAGAGGGTAGAGTTCTTTTTTGACAAACTCGTCCATCATTTCCACGATGATCTGTGTTCGTTCAGGTATTAAAAAATCCATGGGTCTCTCCAGGTTTATCTATAGGTTATAAGTGTTTTGTCACCCTTGAGTTCAAGGTGTGTGATATCATTGAAACCCGACAGGCTGATCCTTTGGCCGTCCCATCTGAACCGGGTGATGGACGCATTCATGAGTTGCCATAACAGATCCAGGGTTTTCAGGCCGGAAAGGTCCAGGGCAGCCTGGACGGCAACGGAAATGGGACCTCCGGAAGAAAAAACAGCAATTTTCCCGGACGGGCCGGCGGTTTCGCAAAGAGCGTTCAAGCCTTGGCGGACCTGTTGCCGGAACCCTTTCCAGGTAATATCGCCGGGGCCGTCAAAATCTCCTGACACCCACCGGTCCATCACCCTTGAAAAAACCTTCTGAAAGGCTTTTTTATCGCCTGGGTCCATTTTAATTTCATCCAGAAGGCCGGGTTCATCTTGGATCATCATCTTGATCTGGGTCTCCCAGACCTGATTGGAATCCATTTCGTTCCAGGACTCGTCCACCAGAAGTTCCGGAAAAAATAAATCTTTTTCCAGGTAGACCTCCTTCACCCGGCGGGCCGTATCTTTCTGCCGCTCCAGGGAGCCTGAATAAACGGCATCAAAATGGATATGACAGGCGGCGAGGTGTTGCCCCAGTATTTTGGCCTGCTGGACCCCCCGTTCAGACAGCCGGTCATAATTATCCGTGCCGAATGATCCCTGTCCATGCCTGAAAAAAAAGAATTCGCCCATGCGGTTCTGCCTTCCATAACGGATAATGGTTTGTGTTGAATCTGAATGTACAATCCTTAAAAAAGCCTGTCAACATAAAACGAACGTTTGTTCTATTTTTTTCTTGACACTTTAAAACAGGGATCATAATAAGGTATGTCAGGATCATTCCGGTTGGGGTATGATGATCCTAATGAACCGGATAAACAGTTTATATAAAAGGGTAAAGCCATGAAAATTCTGGTCTGCGTCAAACAGGTCATGGAAGGCGAATCTCCCGTTCGGGTCCATGATTCCGGAACATGGATAAGCCCTTGTACTTCCGCGCGGTTTGAAATGAACCCCTTTGATACCTATGCCGTTGAAGAAGCCCTGCGGATCAGAGAGAGGATTCCCGGTACCCTGATTCATACGATCACCGTGGGCCCGGAATCCAGTCGGGACACCCTGAGACGGGCCCTGGGCATGGGGGCGGATGAGGCCGTCCACATCCTTGACACGGGCACGGGGTACAGGCCGCCCTTTCTTACCGCCTCATGGATCGCCGCCTATGCCGGGGGCAAGGGCTATGACCTGATTTTAACCGGGATCATGTCTGCCGACGAAATGAACAGCCAGACAGGACCCATGATCGCCCAACGGCTTTCGATTCCCTGTGCCGTCGCCGTTCTTTATGAAAAAACAGGACCGGATCGGACCCACATATCCATTGAAAGGGAAATAGAAGGCGGCGCAAGGGATATGTTCGAGGTGACCCTGCCCTGTGTCCTGACCCTCCAGACCGGCATCAATTCTCCAAGGTACCCTTCCCTTTCCATGGTTCTAAGGGCAAGAAAAAAGGAGATCACCGTCATCCCGGCCGGGCCTTTGATGACCAGGAACCGGGACTAAGGCTTCACAGCCTCTATTCCCCGCAAAAAGAAAGAAAAGGCATTCTCCTGGACGGAACCATGGAAGAAAAGGCGGAGCAGTTAATGGATATCCTGGCCCAAAAAGCGCTGCTGACATAAAAAAGGACAAAGAATGGGAAAGAAAACAGCAATCATAGCAGAGCATCACAACGGAGTCCTTTCCCCCGTCACCTATGAACTCCTGACCCTGGCCAAACGAATCCAAGAGATTGAAGCCGGAGACATCTGCTTTTTTATTCTCGGGGCGGATACGAAAAAACCGGCCCAGACCCTCAGCACCCGGACCGGCTTGCCTGTCCATGCCGTCTGCATTCCCGGACTCGCCCAATACAATGGGGCCCTCTACAAAAAAGCCCTGTCAGTCCTTTTTACCCAGACCCCCTTTGATTATATTCTGGCCCCCCATTCCAGTTCGGGAATGGATTATGCCCCGGCCCTTTCCATGGCCTTTGGAGGGTCCTGCATTACCAGCGTGGAGGACGTGGTCAAAACGGACGGAGGCCTCTGTTTTATCCGGTACCCTGTTTGGCGGCAACTCTCGGCCAAACTTATGGCAGATACCTATCCCCTGGTGCTGACCCTCCAGCCCGGCGCTTTAAAGGCCTTTTCTCCGGAGGAAAAAACTCAAGGCCCTAATCAAGTCTATAGTCAAGGCCCCATTGAAAGATCGGTTTTAGACATCACGGACCATAGCATGGTATATGCGGGAACCAAGGCCTCGCCTTCCGAGGGCTCTGACCTGGCCAGGGCCGATGTCATCGTTTCCGGCGGCCGGGGCATCCGGGAGGCCCAAAACTACAAATATATTGAGATGCTGGCCAGGCTCTTTCCAAGGTCTGCCACAGGCGGGTCCCGGCCCATCTGTGATTATAAATGGATACCCTACGGCAAACAGGTGGGCATCACCGGCGCCACCGTCTCGCCGAAATTGTACATTGCCTGCGGCATATCCGGCGCGCCCCAGCATGTGGAAGGCATGAAGGGCGCCGGATTCATCGTTGCCGTCAACACAGACCCCGATGCCCCTGTGTTTCAGATTGCCGATGTCTGCATCGTCGAAGACCTTATGGAATTCATTCCATTCTTTATTGAAACCTTTAAGAAAAAGAGGGGAAAAGAAGATGAAAGAAACGATCTGGGAGAGTCCTTTCTGGCCTGAGGATGTGGCCCATACCATCACCGGGTATCAGTTTCCCCTGTTTAAATTCCTGGATGATTCCGCCAGGGATTATCCAAACAAGGTTTTCACCGTCTTTAACGGGGCCTCCAAAACCTTTGCCCAGGTCAAGGATACGGCAGACCGGATCGCCTTCTTCCTCTCGAAAAAAGGCATTCAAAAGGGCGACCAGGTGGCCGTCTTTCTTCCCAACCTGCCGCATTTCCCTGAAATCCTCTTCGGCATTCTCAAGGCCGGGGCGGTCTGTGTCAACTGCAACCCGGTATACACCCCCCCGGAACTCCATTATCAGCTCAAGGATTCAGAATCCAAAATGGTTTTCTGCATGGATCATCCCGTGTTTTATGCCAACACCGTCAAAGCCATGGCCGGAACAAACATTGAAACCGTGGTGGTCTGTAATATCAAATCCTATCTGCCCAAGGTCAAGGCCCTCCTGGGCGGTCTCCTGGGAAAGATCCCCAGGGCTTTGCAGCATGAGCCGGGTCATCTCATGTTTGACGATATGGTTGCCGCTTCCAGCCCGACACCGCCCCCGGTTTCCATCAACCCGGAAGAAGATACGGCCGTCATGCTGTATACCGGCGGCACCACCGGGGTGCCCAAGGGGGCTGAACTGACCCATACCAATTTTACCTATAATGTCCTGGCTCTGTACGAAAGCGGCCGGTTTGTTCAAGGGAACGCTAAAAAAGCGGAAAAGCTATATAAGGGCGGATACCACACCTTTCTCGGGGTCCTGCCTTGGTATCACAGCTTCGGCATCACCTGCGCCCTGCTCTTTTCAACCATGCTGGGAGGCCGGCTCATCTGCATCCCCGATCCCCGGTCGGGCAAACCGCCCTTTACCGATGTCCTTAAAACCGTCCAGGAACAAAAGCCCACCATCATGCCGGCCGTGCCCACCTTGTTTGTGGCCTTTACCCATCATTCCCGGCTCAACCAATACGATTTGTCTTCCCTGACGGGCTGTTTTTCCGGAGGAGCCCCGCTGCCGCCCGAAGTCTGCCGGCAATTTGAAGAAAAACCGGGTCCATCATCTTTGAAGGCTACGGCCTCACCGAGACTTCGCCCGTCATCTCCTCCAACCCCACCAACGGGAAACCCGGAAAATCGGCTCCATTGGCTTTCCTCTGCCCGGCACCAGGGTGAAAATCATGGATCTTGAAACCGGTACCCGGGAATTGCCCCGGGGAGAAGACGGAGAGATCGCCGCCTGCGGCCCCCAGGTCATGAAAGGCTATTGGAAACGGCCCGATGCAAACAAAGAGGTCTTTGTGGAACTGGACGGGGACCGGTATTTTCTGACCGGGGATATCGGACACATTGACAAGGACGGCTATATCATCATCACGGACCGCAAAAAAGACATGGTTATCGTGGGCGGATTCAATGTCTATCCCAGGGATGTGGAGGACATCCTCTATACCCACCCCAAGGTGGAACTGACGGCCGTGGTGGGGATTCCCGACGACAGAAGCGGGGAAAAGGTAAAGGCCTTTATCAAATTAAAAGCCGGTGAAACCGCCACCGAGGAGGAGTTCAGGCAATTCTGCAAGGAAAATATGGCCACCTATAAAATCCCCAGGCAGATTGAATTCAGAAACGAAATTCCGGTGTCCAACGTGGGCAAGGTATTAAGACGGGTCCTCAGGGACGAGGCTGCCCGGAAATCCGATTAGCCCTTGGATTCCAACTCTGTTAAGAATTCCCGGAGGATCCTGTGGGCAGACCCTGTGGGCGCCTCCGGGAATTTTCTTATTGTGCCAAAGACCTTAACAGCCCTTCCTGGGCCACACTGGCCACCAGGACCCCGTCCCGGGTAAAGATGGAACCCAGGCTCAGCCCCCGTGCGGAGGCGGCGCTGGGGCTTTTCATGGCATAAAGGAGCCAGTCATTCATCTTAAATTCCCGGTGAAACCAGATGGAATGATCCAGGCTGGCCACCTGCATATCCCGGGACCAGAAGGTCTTACCATGGGGATACAGGGCCGTTCCCACCAGGTGAAAATCCGAGGCATAGGCCAGCATGCACCGGTGGATGGCCATATCATCGGTAATCTTGTCAATGGCCCTGAACCAGATATATTTTTCCGGGGGCAGGGTTTTGGGAGCAAAGGGGTTGATGGGGTTCACCACCCGGATTTCAATGGGCTTTTTGCAGACCAGCTTCTCATAGATTTCCGGCGGAATCCGGTGGGCCAGCCGCCGGGCCATGTCAACTTCGGACTCTATGCCGTCCGGCCCTTCAATCTTGGGCATGGGATCCTGGTGGTCATAGCCGGGTTCCATTTTGTGAAAGGATGCCGCCATGGTAAAGATGGCCCGGCCGTCCTGGAGGGCCACCACCCGGCGGGTGGTAAAACTTCTGCCGTCCCTGATGCGGTCCACGGTATAGACCACGGGCTTTTTCGCATCCCCGGCCAGAAGGAAATAGCCGTGGAGGCTGTGGGCCTGAAAATCCGGGTCCACGGTCCGGGTGGCAGCGGACAGGGCCTGCCCCATGACCTGGCCCCCGAACAGGTTCCCAAAGCCCAGATCCTGGCTCTGGCCCCTGAATATATTGGTTTCTATCCTTTCCAGCTTGAGCAGGGAAAGCAGTTTTTCCAGAACATTTTCCGTATTTTCGTCTTTCATTATTTTCCTCTCCTTCTGCCTGAAGTTCCGGCAGAACAGGATATTTTTATGGTTAATCCTCATCCCGGCCATCATACC
>JAAUSZ010000012.1 GCA_012031875.1 Desulfobacula sp. | reverse complement strand
CTGACGGGAAGTTCCGTGGACAATGATATTGTGACCGCGGCGGCCCATCTTGCCAGGGATAAGGGAATCGACTGCCTGTTGGCCCTGCTCATCCCGTACTCACCGGGGGTTTCCGCGGATATCGGGCCAAGCTCAGCCAGGTGGCCAGAAATGAAGGCAAACCCATGATCGCCTATGTGCCCAACGAGGAAAAATACAGGATTATCATTGAAGGCTTTGAACTCAACGATATTCCGGTGGCTTCCTCTGTGGAAGGGGCCGTTCTCATGGCAAAGGCATTAAAGAGGTGCAGACCGTGCTGAAGAAAAAAATCAGGGTTCTCATTGACGCGCACAAGGATTTGGGATGGGTTTTGGAGCCTTCTGCCAAGGCTGTCATGAAGATGGAAGGGTTGGATATCCCGGAATTCGTATGGACCGGCTCCTTTGAAAAAGCAGAAAAATTTTTAAAACAGGTAAAGGGCCCGGTGGTGGCCAAGGCGGTCTCAAAAAAAATTCTCCATAAAACCGAATGCAAGGCCGTGGTGACCGGAATCACCTCGGGCCGGGAACTGAAAAAGCAGATGGAAAGGCTCCTGGGGCTGGAGGGCTGCGAAGCCGTCCTGGTGGAGGAAATGGTTCAGGGTCTTGAAGTGATCATCGGTGCAAAAAATGATTTCCAGTTCGGCCCGGTGGTGGTCTTCGGCATGGGCGGGACTTCCGTTGAAATTTATAATGATACGGCCATCCGCATGGCGCCGCTGAAACCCGGGGACGTGTTTTCCATGGCAGACTCCCTGAAGGCCAAGGCCCTTTTATCCGGATACCGGGGCAGGGCCGGGGTGAACATGGAAGTCCTCACCCATACCCTGGTCCGGTTTTCCCATCTGGTCATGGAACTGGAAAACGATGTGGAATCCATGGATCTGAACCCCGTCATCTGTACAAGGGACCGGTGCATCATTGCCGATGCCCGGATGATGTTGAAAAAAAACTGATGGTGTCCGGGCCGGGACACAGGTGTATCATGAGACAAATATATGAACAGGAAGAATCATGCCGGATAAAAAACAGTTAACCATCATTTCCTGGAATGTAAACGGACTCAGGGCCGTCATGAACAAGGAGTTTAAAAAAATCGTCCGAGATCTGGATGCCGACATCCTCCTCTTGCAGGAAACAAAACTCCAGGAAGACCAGCGAACCGAGGAAATGATCGCTTTGCCGCCCTATGAGTCCTTCTGGGCCTATTCCACCCTGAAAAAGGGGTACAGCGGGGTGGCGGCCTATTCAAAAACAGCGCCGTTAAGCGTCACGACATCCTTTGACAGGCCTGAATTTGACGGTGAAGGCCGGGTCATCCAACTGGATTATCAGGACTTTACCCTGTTTAATGTGTATTTTCCCAACGGCCAGATGAGTGATGAACGGCTGAAATATAAACTGGATTTTTATGACTGGCTCCTGGCCCATGCCGACGGCCTGCGAAAAAAAGGCAAAGGTATTATTATCACCGGGGATTTTAATACGGCCCACAATGAGATCGACCTGAAGCATCCGGGGCCCAACTCCAAGACATCCGGGTTTTTAAGAATTGAAAGGGATGTCCTGGACCGGATGGTGGAAAACGGGTATGTGGATACCTTCCGCTATTTTTATCCGGATACGGTCAAATATTCGTGGTGGTCCTACCGGTTCAACGCCCGGAAAAACAATGCCGGCTGGCGCATTGATTATTTTTTGCCACCCGGGACCTTATCGATAAAGGCAGGGTTAAAGGCGCCTTTATCGATAATGAGGTCCAGGGGTCGGATCACTGCCCCGTGGGTCTGATTCTTGAAATCTAATCCTTGAACACGAGTTTCCCGCCGATAAACCCGGCTACACCGGCCGCGGCCAGCATGACGAGGTTGACCAGGATGAAGACAAGGGCTTTTGGGCTTGACAAAACCTTTGGATCAAAAAGATACCAGAGAAGGCTGATCACACAGGAGATCGTGGTCAGGGCCGCGGCCAGAATCTTGATTTTGAAGACCGGGGTCAGCGCGCCCTGATATTTTTTTTGCCATTCCAGGATTCCTGTAAAGATGACCACCGGAAAGGCCAGCACCACAAAAATCATATTGATCATGGCCGCCTTGGCCAAAAGCTCGGAATCGAATATCCAGGCTAAAATCCAAAGGACCACGGCAACGGGCAGGATACCGTTGGGCGTGTGAACGGAAACCGGGTGGATGTGGTGCTTCAGGGCCAAGGCTTTGATTTTTTCAAACCCTGTTTCAGGGGGGGGCGGCGGCTGTTTTTTGGGAGGCTCGGGTGGGGCCTTGACAGCGGCTCCTGCCACAGGGCCTGCCTGATTTGCAGCATCCTTTCGCACAGGCCGTTCCGGTATCATGGATTCATCGATTTCAATAAATTTGCTTTTGTCCACACCGCAGACAGGGCATTTTTCAGGGGGTTCCTCCCCCCGGTGAATATATTTGCATATGGTGCATTGCCAGACTTTCATAATTCAATTTTCCTTTTTGGGTTAACGGTTATCCAGATCCACAAACACGCATTCATCAGGCCCGCAATAATTGCCCACATAGGTTGCTCCGGCCGGTAGAGAGAGGGCTTGGGCGCGGCCATGGCAAACTGTTCCTCGATCACGTGGGCCGACCACCCGCTGATTCTTGAAACGGCAAAGACAGGGGAAAAAAGATCCGTGGCAATGCCCATGGCATGGAAAAGGGAGGCGCTGTAAAAATCCACGTTGCAATAAATTTCCCTCTGTTTTTTGGCCTTAAACGCGGCCTTGGCCTTAATTTCAAGTTCCCTTGACAGCTCATACCAGTGGGGCTGCCCCGCGATCTCTCCCATCCTCTTGCTCATGGGGCCAAGGATCAGTGCCCTTGGGTCATCGGTTTCATAGACGGCATGGCCAAGGCCCATTATAAGGTCCCCCGAGTCCAGCACGCGGTTGATATAGGCGTCAATATGGTCCTTTGATCCGATTTCCTTGAGCATCTGCATGACCCGGACATTGGCCCCGCCGTGGAGGGCCCCGGACAGGGACCCGATGGCCGCGGAAACCGCGGCGTAAATATGGGCCCGGGTGGAGGCCACCTGCCTTGCCGTGAAGGTGGAGGCGTTAAAGGAGTGCTCGGCATGCAGCACCAGGCCGGTATCAAAGAAGCGGGCGGTTTCAGGATCAGGCATGTCGCCGGTGAGCATATACAAAATTGGCGGCATGGCTCAGGCCGTCATGGGGAGGAATCACTTCCCTGTTGTTTCTGATCCTGTCCCAGGCCGCGGTAATGGTTGCCATCCCGGCGATCAGATTTTCAGCACTGTAAAGGGTGTTTTCAATGCCGGGTGTACCAACGGTCTGATCATTCTGGATCAGAAGGGGGGTGGCCGCCTGGAGTACATCCATGGGGTTCATCGCTTTGGGCAGGGCCTTAAGAAGGGTCAAGATATTTTCAGGGATGATTCTTTTTTGTTTCAGGCTTTGGCTGAAGCCGGAAAGTTCTTCCTTTTTGGGAAGCCTTTCATACAATAAAAGAAAAGAGACTTCTTCAAAACCGGCTTTTTGGGCCAGGTCCTGGACCAGAAACCCTCTGTAGATAAGCTTTCCTTCCTTTCCCCGGACATCGCAGATTTTGGAGCTGGCCACATCGATTCCCCGAAGTCCGGTATTGAGAATAGGCATGCATTCATTCATGACAATCACCTCAGGTGCTAGAATATTTTTTCAGGGGGCCGTCTTTCAGGCACATATTCAGATTCGATTTCATTGTTGTGAAGGGCTGTTGACACATAAAGGCCGCAAAAACAGGCCCCGTATTCTTCCAGATCCGGCTCCCGGTAAACACAGGGGCAGATGATATCCTTGTCTTTTTCTCTGTCGTTGCAGGCCAGTCTGCAGGGGCAGGCCATATAGCCGTAACGGTCCTTGTTCAGCAGCAGGGCTTCAAGCAGTTCGAATACAAGATCCCTATCCTTGTTAAAATAAATGCCCTTGGCTTCCTGGGATTTTTTTAAGGCCTGAAATAATTGTTCAACTTTCATGATGAATCCCCAATGCCTCCTTTATTTCTCTTTCTTTAAAACCCACAATGACGGTTTCATTAATCTTGATGGTCGGAAAAGAGCAGCGCGGGTTCAGGGCCTTGATTTCAGCCAGAATAGCCTTTCGTTCTTCACCTTCCAGGTCATCCACTTCAATATAATTAAATTGCACATTGCATTCGGAAAGCAGTTTTTTGGTCGATTTGCAATGGCTGCATGTACTCAAGGCATACAAGATGGTATTATTTTCGGACATAGGTTTCTCCTTAAGGCGGCACAGGTTTAAGAAACGGTTCTGTTCAAGCTTTTCAGGTCATAAACAATTGCATGATTTATGCCATATTTGCAAGTTTAAAATACAGAAAAAACAATTCCGGCCCGGTCATAATTCTTAACCGCCTTGGTCTGAATTTTGCTAAGTTATGGTGTCGTGATCCGTCAGGGATAAATAACCCGATGAATCCAAAAAACAGAGAAACAGATTTGATAAACCGGAAATGAATGATATTCTTGGCAGGGCCTCAATCAAAAAAGGAGATCATCAATGAATCAATGGTATTGCTCTGTCTGTCATGAGATATTAAAGGCTGAAAACAAACCTGTTTCCTGTGATATCTGCCGGGCCGATGACCGGATGATCATGAGAATGGAAGATGTCCCCGGAAGCCTGGAACAGGTCAGGGATCTGGCCAGGACAAAACTCAAGGGGATCTGTGCAGCCTATCCGTCCTGTGACGGCAATTTTGATAAAATCTGCCAGAGGGAGGCCTATGGAAAACCCATCGGGCTTGGCGGCGCGGGTCAGGGAAGATCCTTCCGGGCCAATGCGGAGGCCCTGGCCAGGGTTCAGTTTAATATGTCGGTATTGGGGGACCATTTTGAACCGGATACCTCCTGTTCCTTTCTCGGGGTGGATCTTAAATTTCCGGTGCTGGCGGCCTCCACGGCAGGGGCCCAAAAATACAATGAGGCCCTGGATGAAACCCAGTTCTGCACCTCGGTATTAAGAGGGTCAAAGGAGGCCGGGACCATAGGCCTCCGAGGGGATACCTGGTTTTATACACCGGAAAACCACCCCTCCCTTAAGGCCATGAAAGCCTGTAACGGTTACGGGATACCCATATTTAAACCCAGGTCCCAGGATGTGTTGAAAGCGCTCATCGACACCGCACAGGAGTATGGATGCAAGGCCGTGGGCGTGGACCTGGACGGGTGCGGGTCCACCATCATGGCCCGGCAAGGCCAGCCGGTGTTTAAAAAGAGCGTCAGGGATATTGAGGAATTGGTCCGGTTTACCTCGCTGCCTTTCATCGCCAAGGGCGTCATGATGCCGGAAGAGGCTCAGAAATGTGCTGATGCCGGGGTTCGTGTCGTTGCCGTGTCCAACCATGGGGGAAGGGTTCTGGATTCAACGCCCGGCGTGGCTGCGGTCTTGCCTCTGATCCGAAAAAAGGTCGGGAAATCAGTGATCCTCACCGCGGACGGAGGCATCAGAACCGGGTATGATGTTTTAAAAATGCTGGCCCTGGGCGCGGATGCCGTCCTTCTGGGCCGGGACATCATCCGGGCCGCCGTGGGAGCCGGGACCCTGGGCGTGAAACTGCATCTGGAACATGTTCATAAGACCTTAAAAAAAGCCATGTTTATGACAGGGACAAAAAACCTGAAGATGGCAGGTTCAAGAATTTTATTTAACCAGGATTGAACAGGAGAAAAAAATGGGAAAAGTATTGATCGTTTATGCGTCAAGGGCCGAAGAAACCAAAAAAATAGCTGATCTGATTGCCGAAGGGGTTCGTATTTCAGGACATGAGGCCGAGGTCAAAAAAACCGGGGATATCAAAACTGAAGAGGATTTAAAAGGATATGACGGATATGCCTTTGGGTCCGCCACCTATCACGGGGAGATGATCACCTCCATGAAACAGACCCTGTTTATTGCGGAACGGGCGGAATTGAAGGGTAAAATCGGCGGGGCCTTTGGCGCCTACGGGTGGAGCGGTGAAGCCCCCGGAAGGATATTCGATACCATGGAGCATATTTACGGAATGAAGATGGTATCCGGTCCCCTCATGCTCAAGGCGAGCTGGGTCCAGGGTGGTATTCAGGCAGCCCAGGCCTATGGGAAGAGTATTGCCGCATTGATGTAAAGGAAGGTCCATCATGGCTGACAGTGTGATATGGGTGTGTAAAAAGTGTTCGGCAAAAAACAGGGTCCCGGTATCGCGGATGAATGAAACCCCAAGATGCGGGAAATGTGGAACCCTTCTGCCAAAGGAAACCTTAAGCCGGCCGGTGAATGTGACGGATGCCACCTTTGACGGGGAGGTACTGGGGTCAGCCCTCCCTGTCCTGGTGGATTGCTGGGCGCCTGGTGCGGCCCCTGCCGGGCCGTGGGGCCGGTGCTTGACCAGCTTGCGGAAAATATCAGGGAAGGCTGAAGATCGCCAAGCTGAACCTGGATGAAAACCCCGGAATCGGTTCCAGATATTCCATTTCCAGTGTTCCCACCCTGTTTCTCGTGAAAAACGGCAGGATCATGGATACCCTTCTGGGCGCCCTGCCCAGGGAACAACTGGAGTCTGCCATTGCAAGAATTCTCTGACCCGTCAAAGGGAGAATTTCTTCAGTGGCTTCACGATCAATGGGGGCTTGAATTGCCATGTGTCCGGGAGGATATCGAGATTCAGGGCAGTCCTGAGCGAACCATATCCCGGGTGGTGGTTCAGGACAGAGACGGCAGGCTTTTCCTGCTTGAAAAATTCCCTGCAGAAAAATTTCAGGTCCGGGATCAGGTGGCAAAGGCGGTTGATTTTCTGAATCTGCAAGGGCTCTTTGAAGCCCTGCCATACCGGAAATCGGATCAAGGGGAATTCCTGCCGTTTTTCAGGGGAGCCTGCTTCCAGCTCTCTTCTTTCCTCGCGGGGGCAGCCCTGGAAAGACCGGACTATCTTGATTCACCGGGCATGGGAAAAAGCTTTGCCTTGTTTCTGTCCCGGATGCAAAGGGCTTCCCAAGGAATTGAACGCGTTTTGTCCTTTCCTTTATTTTCCCTTAAAGCCTATATTTACAAGCTGTTCAGCGAAATGAAAATTCATGACCGGCCGGTCTATGAAAAATTTCTGCCTTTTTTGGGATGTCTTGAATCCGGGTTTATGCAGGCCCATGATCGGCTGCCGCTCGGGTTTTGTCACGGAGATCTGCATCCCTTGAATGTCATCTGGCAAAGGGATGAGATAAGGGCCGTCATTGACTGGGAATTTGCCGGAATCAAGCCGGACCTTTACGACGCGGCCAATCTGGTGGGCTGCGCCGGGATTGAAAATCCCAACGGCCTGGGGATGGACATGGTCATGGCCTTTCTCGAAGAGATCCAAAAGAGGACTGTGATCAGCGAAACAAGCCGGCGATTCTTCCCGGAATACGTGTTGGCCTTGAGATTTGCCTGGCTGTCGGAATGGCTTAGGAAAAAAGACCAAATCATGCTTGACATGGAAGAAACCTATATGGGAATTCTGGTTGATCACATGGAGGAAATCAGAAAAGAATGGCGGCTTTGAAATATGGACTTGAAATATATATCTTTTTTCTGTTAGGATACATGATCTGGATTGGAGTTACATCGCCTTTTTTATAGTTTTTTATCATTCGCTTCTCCTGGTACAGGGTTGTCTTGCTCTTTTGAGGAATGGATACGATATTTGAGACAGGGCTGTCTCGTTTTGTTTTATCTGTTTTTATAGGTTCCATTCATTTTTCGCCGCTTTTTCCTTAGGCCTTCCAGGTGAATGGATGCTTTTTGATCATCTGGTATGATGTTTGCTGTATAAATTTCCAGGAAACTTAAATTCTGGAGGGATGACCCATGATTCGTTCAAAAAAAGAGAAGCAGCATCGCCTGAAAAAACCGCTTACCGCGTATTCTTATTTTGCCGTCCGATCTCAAAATGAGATTTATTATCAGATGGCTTCTGTTTTTAAGGCAGTGACAAAGGATGAAGAAGAATCGACCCAAAGGATGATCGGGATTTTATTGAACATGAAAAAACCGGATTTTTTTGTGGCAAATAAGATTTAGATTGGATATATACGGTATATTCTCTGAATATAAAAACAGGCTTGCGATCTGCGGTTTAAGTCTGTTTTTTATTAAATATTATATGAATTTACTAACCTCAACATTAAACTAAAGGAGATACTAAATGGCAGAAAAAATGGGTATTTACAAATGCGGCAAATGCGGAAATATCGTCCAGGTCCTTCACGGCGAAAATCCGCCGGTCATGTGTTGCGGCCAGCCCATGGACCGGCTGGTGGAGAATACCGTGGACGCGGCAAAGGAAAAGCATGTTCCGGTCATTGAAAAAATTCAGGGAGGATATGCGGTAAAAGTGGGCAGCGTTCCCCATCCCATGGGAAATGATCACTGGATTGAATGGATTGAGCTTGCCTCAGAAGATAATACCTTTGTTCAAAGACAGATGCTGACCCCGACCAGCGCCCCCAGAGCCGAGTTTAAGACCGATGCGGCAAAGGTTGTGGCAAGGGAGTACTGCAATCTTCATGGCCTCTGGAAAGCCTGATCCTTTTTATTTTCCTGAAAACAAAAATCCCCTGATGGCGACCCTCAGGGGATTTTTATTCAAGCAATAAAACTCAATAAAGTTCGGCCAATTTGCCTGCAAGAAGCCTGATATGACCCATTTCTTCTTTGATAATGGCGTCTATTTTTGACCGGCCGTATTTTTCCGGAACCAGTTCCTTAATACCCAGATAAAAGACAATGGAATCCTTTTCCGTCTGGATGGCGCAGTGCAAAATGTTTTTAAAGCTGTTGTCCGGTTTTTCTTTTTTGAAAAACACCTTTGAATCGGCAAAGGCATTCAGATAAAGAATGTTTTCATCTTCGGGATCAAAAGTTGTCGTGATTTTTTCCTGTGCTGTCAATTCTTTTTTCAGGTTGGAAAAAACAACTCCATGCTCATCCTCCATCCGGGCAAGTTCCAAAAGAAAATCCTGATTTTTCTTTCCTTCAACCTGACCGGCGGCCTCCCTATAAAACACCGCGCCGTTCTGCTCAATTTTTACGGCCATTTCAAATATATCATCTGCATTAAATTCGTTTGTCATGCTTTCCTCCGGGTTATCCGTTTATTTATGATAACCTTTCCTTTAGTGTTTTTGCTATTTTTACACCCAGATCAAAACATCGGTTCAGATCTTCCTCATCCGGAACATATTGAACTTTTACGCCTTCGTCAATGATATCCAGCTTCATTTCGGCAAATTCCTTGTTCAGGATATTGACGGCCTCCCCGCTCCATCCATAGGACCCAAAGGCCGCTGCAATTTTATTCTGGGGCCGGAGGCCCTTGATATAGGTCATGACGTCTGCAATAACGGGGAAAATACTGTTGTTCAGGGTAGGGGAGCCCACGGCAATGGCGCCGGCGTCTATGATTTCGGTCATGATATCACTCCTGTGCCATTTCCGGGTATTCATGAGCCTGACATGCACATCTTCGGATTCTATGCCGCTGGTGACGGCCCTGGCCATCTTTGTGGTACTCTCCCACATGGAATCAAAAATCACGACCGCTTTTTTCGCCGGTTCCTGTCTGGACCATTTGTCGTAGGCCTCAATGATCTTGGAAGGATTGTCCCTCCAGATGATACCGTGATCCGGGCAGATCATGTTCAGCTTCAGGTTCATTTTGGCCACATCCTTCAGCAGGGCCTGAACCCTGGGGGAGAAATGAAGCAGGATATTGGCGTAATATTTCCTGGCATGGGGGATGATTTCATCTCCGATTTCATCATCAAAGAATTTATCCCCGGAATAGTGCTGCCCAAACGCGTCACTGGAAAACAGGACAGCGTCGTTCACAAGATAGGTGAACATGCTGTCCGGCCAGTGAAGCATTTTTGTCTCAAGAAAGGAAAAGGTCCTGTCCCCGGTTTTCAGTTCGTCCCCGGTTCCCACCACCTTGAAATTAAAATCCCGGTTAAAATGGCTTTTCAGGTTTTTTGCCCCCATTTTTGAACAATACAGGGGTTTATCGCTTCCAATGATCTCAAGCACCTTGGGGATGGCGCCGGAGTGATCCATTTCCGTATGATTGCTGATGAGGATATCGATTTTTTTAGGGTCGATGATCCTGCTGATATTGGAAATAAGCTCATCCCCGAATTTTTCTTTGACCGTATCAATGAGGATGTTTTTTTCGCCAAGCACCAGGAATGCATTGTAAGTTGTTCCCTCATAGGTGGAATACCCATGAAAATCCCTGATATCCCAGTCGCGGCACCCGACGGAATAGATCCTGTCCGCTATTTCAATGGGTTTGTACATTTTTTATGGCCTCCCTGTTTGAGTATCAATCCATTTTTTCAAAATTTTCCTTGGCAGCTCCGCAAAGGGGGCATACCCAGTCCTCCGGCAGGGCTTCAAAGGAAGTTCCCGGAGCGATGCCGTTGTCCGGGTCGCCGTTGGCAGGGTCGTACACATAACCGCATATACTGCATTCATATTTACTCATATTCAATCCTCCAAAAATTAACCGGTTAATAGATCAGTATTAATAATTCACACCTACGCGCACATCCAGGCTAAAAAAACCCTTTGCAATATGTTTGCAAAGAATGTGCCTTGAAAATAATAAAACCCTTGCTGATAAAAAGGGTTTAAACTTAAAAATTATTATTATAGTATAAGGCCTGCAAAATCAATGAATGAATTATTTTTAAGGGCTGTCCATGAAGAGCAAAATCTTTATAAAAAAGACAAAGATCCATGCGCGGGTTGAGACGGTTTTTCATGGCATAAAAGAAACGGGGCCATCGCCAGGCTGACTCCTCCCTGGGCGCCCTGAAACTCATCTCCCGCGTGGGGGAAGGGATTCAAAAAGGGGTCAGGGTGACCTTTCAGATCCGCATGTTCAACCTTCCCCTGCCCTGGGTGGCCGAACATACAGATTATAAAGAAAACCGGGAATTCAAGGATGTCCAGCTCAAAGGACCCTTTGCAAAGTGGGAGCATACCCACTGCTTTCATTCCGACGGGGAATCCGGGATGGTGATGGAAGACCGGGTGGAATTCAAGCTGCCTTTTGGATTTTTAAGCAGGCCTTTCTACGGATTCGCTGAAAAAGAATTCGACCGGATGTTCAGTTACCGCCACAGGGTACTCAAATACGACCTTGAACACTATTCAGGGGATATGCCGAAAAAAAAGAATCCTTGTTTCCGGCGCAAGCGGCACCATCGGCAGCGCCCTTGTTCCATTTTTGCAAACCCGCGGCCATGAGGTGATCCGGCTTGTCCGCAAAAAAGACGGCCTGCAGAAGGACGAGCTTTTCTGGGATCCTTACAAGGGAGATCTCGACCTGGAATCGGCAGGCCCCATCGACGCCGTCATCAATTTAAACGGGCTGGATATTTCAAGGGGGAGGTGGACCCAGGAGCAGAAAAAAAAGATCCTGGACTCAAGGATCATGCCCACCCGGCTTCTTGTGGAAAAGATGAAAGCCCTGAAGCACAAGCCCGGCATCTTTATTTCATCGTCGGCCATCGGTTTTTACGGGGAAGGGGAAGACAGGGTTTTAACGGAATCTTCGGCCCCGGGCCATTGCTTCATTTCTCGGGTCTGTCAACAATGGGAGGATGAGGCCAAGGAAGCGGAGACGGCCGGAATCCGAACGGTTCAGCTCAGGATCGGGATTGTTCTTACCCCTGCAGGAGGCGCCCTGGCCAGGATGGTCCTGCCGTTTAAAGCCGGTTGCGGAGTGACGCTTTCCCACGGCAGGCAGTATATGAGCTGGATCAGCATGGATGACGCCGTATCCGGTATCCTCCATATTTTAAACACAGAGGCCATCCAAGGGCCTGTAAACCTGACCGCGCCCAATCCGGTCACAAACCGGGAGTTTTCCAACACCCTGGCAAAAATCTTTTCCAGAAAAGTATTTTTCAGGTTCCCCGTGCTTCCGGCCCGGCTGTTGTGGGGGGGAAATGGGACAGGAAACCCTTTTGGCAAGCGCCCGGGTTAAACCGGAAAAGCTTCTGGATAGCGGATTTTCATACCATCATGAGACACTTGTCCCGGCATTGAGACACATCCTGGGACGATAGGAAACCAGATGCCGGGGATTTTACAGACAGGACAATAGGTTAAATTATGCCATGAACAAGAGATTGAAAATTCTTTTCTCCATTTTAATGATTTCAGCCCTTATCTTCGGGTTTATGCACATTTATTTTCCTGCAGAGCAGTACAGTTTTGAAAGGCTTCATATTTTCCTTTTCAATCTTTGCACCGGCGGAACCATCCTGCTCTATTATACCCAGGCCAGGCCCCGGATATCCGGGACGGTGCTTTTGTTTTTTGCAGGGTCCATCATTTATGCCATATCCGCTTTTTTAAAGGTATACCCCATAACCATTGCCGTATCCATCCCCCTGGCCATCCTGGTGGAGAAAATCAGGATTGAAGAATTTTCATTGTTTCCCATTTCATTTTTCAGTTCAAAGGAATCCGTGTCTAAAAAATTTCACCAGGCATCCCTGCTTTGCCTTTCCATAGGGATTGCCATGGCTTCCCTGGTGATCCTGAACAATGAATACCTCAAGCTTATCTATATGGAAAAATTGACCCTGAACACGTTTTTCCTTGGATTTTCCTTTCCCTTGTCCCTGATCTCCTTATCCCTTGTCTTTTCCATGCTGAGAAAGAGGGAAGGCACCTCAACCAAAATCATGATGGAAATGTGTTTCTGGACCATTACCCTGGGAGTGATCATCTTTTTTGTCTTTATCCTGTTTGAACGGTTTATCCCCCAGATTTTTGTCACATCGGCCCTGTTTTTGGCCGTTGCCACGGTATTTTTTCTCTATGCTAAATTTGCCGATAATATCCAGCAGAAACTTTTTCTGACCTCGGGAATCGGATTTTTGAATTTCACGGCTGTTTCAGGGATCGCCTATATCTTATTGCAGATGTCGCCGGATTATGATCCTTCTAAAACCAAATGGCTGCTGCACATGCACGTATTTGCCTCCCTTTACGGCTGGAACCTTTCCGGCCTTGCCGTGATCTGCCGGTTTGATGATTTTCCCATCCGGCTTCACTCGCCTACCGTTATCGGTATCCACTGGATAACGGCCCTTGTGCTTGCTCCTTTGGGTGTGTTTTACGGTATCTTTGCCGTTCCGGCCATCCTTGGATATGCCTTCATCACCCTGACCCTGTTTTTCAGCAGCAATAAAAAGAAAGGTCTGAGATGAACAATCAGGAAAAACTCAAACGGTTTCTAAATCTTTTCACCGGCAACTCAAAGGTGCTGGTGGTCATCAATGCAGATCCCGACGCCATTGCGTCCGCCATGGCGGTGAAACGGATCCTGTGGCGGAAAGCCGCGGAAGTCGTTATCGCCCATTTTAACCGGATCACCCGCCCGGACAACCTGGCCATGATCGAACATACGGAATCCGGACTGGTTGAGCTGGATAAGGTTGATAAAAAAGACTTTGATGTTTTTGTTATTATAGACTCGCAGCCGGACCATCATGAGCAGTTTTCAGGGTTCACCTTTGATGTTATCATTGATCATCATCCCTTGAGTTTTGATGCAGCGCCCTATGTGGATATCCGGTCCGATTACGGGGCCTGCTCCACCATGATGACGGAATATCTGAAAACCCGGAAGATCAAGCCTTCTGCAAAACTGGCCGCGGCCTGATGCTGGGCATTAAAACAGACACTGCGGATTTCACCCGGGGGGCAACCCTCAAAGACATCAAGGCCTTCCAGTATCTTTACAGGTTCGCGGACAACAATATCGTCACAAAGGTGGAAAGAGCCGCCTTGACCCAGGAAGACCTTGATTTTCTGGGAAGGGCCATAAGGCACCGAAAGATAATCAATAACCGGGTGTTTTTTCATGCCGGAAAGATCTCAAAACCCGACGGGCTTGTGGTGGTGGCGGATTTTTTTCTAACCCTGTCAAAGGTCAACTGGAGCATCATATCCGGGATTTATGAAAGCAGACTCATCATTGTCATCCGCAATGACGGCTTGAGAAAGGGGGCGGGCAATACGGCCAAAGAGGCCTTTTCCGCTTTCGGCTCTGCAGGAGGGCATAAAACCATGGCCCGGGCCGAGCTTGAATTGAAACGGGTGAAAAAACAAACCCGGAGCGCCGGCAAAAAAGCCGTTTCCGGATGGATCATTGAGGCCATTGAAAAAACCGCAGGGAGGAAGATTGAATAATTCTGTATGCCAATGACCCATGAAGAACTGAAACCCGACAGGGAAAGCGCCTTATTTACAAGCGAACAGCGATACCGGACCCTTGTGGAAACCATGGGGGACGGGTTGAGCGAAGTCGATGAACACCAGGTGACCACCTATGCCAATGAGAGGCTCTGCCGGATGTGGGGACGGTCAAGGGATGAGATCATCGGCCAGAAGGTGGATCAGTTCCTGGATGATGAGAATAAAAAAATTCTTCTGGACCAGCTTGAAAAGCGAAGAAAAGGAGGGCGCGATCCCTATGAGATCGTCTGGATCAAAAAGGACGGATCACACCTCCATTCCATCATGACACCCACCCCCTATTTTGATGCAGCGGGCCGGTTTAAGGGAAGCTTTGCTATTGTGACGGATATCTCCACCCAGAAAAAAGAAAAAAACCTTCTGGAACTCAGGGTCCGGCAAAGGACAAAGGAGATTGAAAATAAGACCCAGAGCCTTGAAGAAGTGAATACGGCCCTGCGGGTTCTCTTGAAGAAAAGAGAAGAGGACAAGACCCTTCTGGAAGAAAGAATGGTGCTCAATATCCGGGAGCTGGTCATGCCCTATATTGAGAGAATGCGGGAGTCGGACCTGGATGAGCGGCAAAAAGGATGTTTGGATATCATTGAATCCACCCTCAAAGACATCGTTGCCCCATTTTTGCACCGGATGTCCCTGGAATTTTTAAACCTGACCCCGTCGGAAGTTCAGGTAGCCAATATGGTTAAATTCGGAAAGACCACCAAGGAGATTGCCGGAATTTTAAACCTGTCTGAGAAAACCGTTGAGTTCTACCGCAAAAGCATCCGCAAAAAAATCGGAATTACCAACCAGGGTGTCAACCTCAGGACCTTTCTGTCTTCTTCCAAATAACAGGTATATTTCATACCTGGTTTATCCCTGGAATATACCTCTTGTTAACCTTTCTCCATCAAGATATTGATAAAAAATATTTTTTCACCCAATAAAAAAAGGATATGGAAAATGGTCGATCAGGAATACTGGAACCCGGTCCTTGAGACACTGCCCCTGGAAAAACTGAGGCTGTTGCAGTTTAATAAATTCAAACGGATCCTGGCCTGGGCCTATACCCGTTCAAAATTTCACAGGGCCCTGTATGATAAGGCCGGATTAACCCCGGAGGACATCCGCTCGTTTGATGATATCAAAAAAATTCCCAAGGTTGAAAAATCCATGATGCGGGAAATCCAGAACAAAGACCCCTTTCCCTACGGGGATGCCCTTTGTGTGCCGCTGGAAGAGGTGTCCGCATTCCGCCAGACCAGCGGCACCACAGGGCAGCCGGTATACCAGCCCGACACCTGGCAGGACTGGGAATGGTGGTCCGAATGCTGGTCCTTTATCCTGTGGGCCCAGGGGTACCGTCCCCGCGACAGGGTCTTTCTTCCCTTTGGATATAATATTTTCGTGGCCTTCTGGGCCGGACATTATGCGGCTGAAAAGCTGGGGTGCGAAGTGGTTCCCGGCGGTGTTCTGGATACCCAGTCCAGGATTTTGAAAATCAGGGAATTAAAGGCCACCGCCATGATGGCCACCCCCACCTATGTCCTGAATATGGCGGATGTGGCCAAAAACAAGATGGGGATTGACCCGGCGACGCTTTCCATCAATAAGATCACCTGTGCGGGAGAGCCGGGAGCCGGGATTCCCAGCACCAAGAAAAGAATGGAACAGGCCTGGGGAGCGAAAGTCTTTGACCATTCCGGGGCCACGGAAATCGGGGCCTGGTCCTATGAATGCAGAAAACAGCCCTGCGGCATGCATGTCAATGAAGGCATGTTTCTTGTGGAGATTGAAGATCTGGAGACGGGTGAGATCATCGAAGAACCGGGCCGGAAAGGGAAAATGGTGATTACGGCCCTGGACCGCATTGCCCAGCCCTGTATCCGGTTTGATTCCAAGGACATCATCGAATGGGATTCGGAAACCTGTTCCTGCGGCCGCTCCTTCAGACTGATCCGGGGCGGTGTTCTGGGCAGGGCCGATGATATTACGAAGATCAAGGGGGTTCTTATCTCACCGGCGGCCATAGAAGAGGTTGTCAGGTCCATTGACGGCCTTGGCGACGAATTTGAAGTCATTGTCGATAAACAGGGGGATGTGGACCGGATCAAACTCAAGGTGGAGCTTCTGCCGGAAGCCACCCGGCTCAGTGTTGAAAACCGCTTAAAAGATCAGCTCCGGTTGAAAACAAACCTGGGATACCTGATTGAATATTATGATTACGGCGCCTTGCCGAGATATGAGGCCAAGGCAAAACGGTTCAAAGATTTAAGGAAAACGGATATGACGCAAAAGGAGATCAGACCATGAGACCCGGCCCTGATGTATATAAAATCAATGACCACATCCTTAAAATAAAATCCCTGCTGACCGAGATGGAGTCCATGGCCCGGGATTTTCCGGCCTTATCCCGAAATTCAAAACGGGCCCTGGCCAGCATCAAAATGCTGGAGTTGAACGTCTCTGATATGATAGCAATGGATCTTGTTGAGCGCTGACCGGAAACCTTGTGACCCGGCAGTATGAATTTGCAACCCTTTAAATTAAGATGGTTTTGAAAGGAGGTGACCCCGGCACTATACAGGATTGTTTGAAACAGCAAGGTAATCAATGAGTTTTCCAATGGCCCGTTTAACATTTTCAGGAGATAATAAAATGAAGAAAATTATGTTTCTATCTTTTTTAATCTTTTGCTTGAGTGCTGTGTTTACTCTCAACGCATTTGCGAAAACCGAACTCACCTATGCGGATTTCTTTCCCCCCACCCACAAACAGAGCCAGCTTGCCGCAAGCTGGTGTGCTGAAGTAGAAAAAAGAACCAATGGAGAAATAGTGCTGAAATATTTTCCGGCCGGCACCCTGGCAAAGGGTCCCCAGATATATGACGGGGTGATCAGCGGAATAGCCGATGTCGGGCTTACCGTGCTTTCCTACACCGCGGGCCGTTTTCCGGTGGCAACGGCCATTGATCTTCCCCTGGGTTATAAATCCGGGACCCAGGCCACCAAGGTGGCCAATGCGGTCTTGAACAAATTTCAACCCAAGGAATTTGACGATACCAAAATCATGTATCTCCACGCCCATGGTCCCGGACTTCTTCATACCAGCAGCAAAAAGGTCGTCACCCTGGAGGACATGAAGGGCCTTAAGATCCGGGGAACCGGGACAAGCAGCAGCATTATCAGCGCCCTGGGCGGATCACCCGTGGGCAAACCCATGAATGAAACCTATGAACTCTTGCAAAAGGGTGTTGTGGACGGAGCCCTTTACCCAATCGAATCCAATAAGGGCTGGAAACTGGGTGAGGTGGTAAAATACATGACCGAGAATTATTCCAGCGCCTATTCCCTTGCCTTTGGGGTCATGATGAACAAGGGGAAATGGGAGGCTCTGTCACCGGAACAGCAGAAAATCATAAACGAAATTAATGCGGAATGGATTGCCAAAACCGGCGAGGGATGGGATGAAATAGACAAGGCCGGAATGGATTTCTTCAAGGAAAAGGGCGGGGAAACAGTCCCCCAGAGCGCGGAAGAATCTGAAAAATGGCTGAAAGCCATGGCCCCGGTGTTTGATGAATATATCAAAAGCACAAGCGGCAAGGGTATTGACGGAAAGGCCGTGGTGGATTTTATCAAGGCAAATATGTAATATTTATGATTTCATGCTGAATGGCTTTTTTGTCATTCAGCATGAACTGATTTAACAACCGCAGGATAATGATATGACCCTTTTTTCTAAGACACTGGACAAATTTTCCGCTATTTTAAAAATTATCGGGTGCATTGCCATCACCGCCATGATGGTGCTGACGGTGTTTGACGTCGTCGGCCGTTTTTTCAAGCATCCCATTTTCGGCTCCATTGAGATCATCGGGTTCCTGGCCGCCATTACGGTGGCCGCGGCCCTGCCCTATACCCACAAGGTGGAAGGGCATGTGGGCGTGGAAATCCTGGTTCGCCTGCTTCCCAAAAAAATTCAGACCGGCATCAAGATCATCACCCAGGCCCTGACCCTGTTTCTGTTTTGCCTGATCTCCTGGCAGATGTTTCTTTATGCCCGGGAGCTGGATAAGACAGGGGAGGTTTCCATGAACCTTCATTTTCCCGTACACTATCTGGCGTACCTGATCAGCTTTGGCCTTGTGATATTCTCTGTGACCATCCTGGAGACGATGATCGAAAATTTTATGAAACTGAGGGAAAATAAATGAGCCCAACTACCATCGGCATCATCGGCATTGTCATCATGATTCTCATGTTTTTTACGGAAATGCCCGTGGCTTTTGTCATGGGCATTGTGGGGTTTGTCGGTTTTTCCACCCTGATCTCCCCGGATGCCGGCCTGGCCCTTTTGTCCAGAAATGTATATGAGACGTTTCAATCCTATGAATTAACCACCATCCCGCTGTTCATCCTCATGGGGCAGCTCGGGTTCAATTCCGGCATCAGCAAACGCCTCTATGATGCGGCCTATAAATTTTTGGGAAGCACCCGGGGCGGACTTGCCATGGCCACGGTGACTTCCTGCACGGCCTTTGGGGCCATCTGCGGCTCCAGCCCCGCGACGGCCGCCACCATGGCCACGGTGGGGCTTCCGGAAATGAAGCGCTACCATTATAATGATGAGCTGGCCACCGGGTCCGTGGCCTCGGGCGGCGGCATCGGCATGATCATGCCCCCCAGCGTGGTCATGATCATTTACGGGATTCTCACCGAGCAATCCATCGGCGCCCTGTTCATGTCCGGGATCATCCCGGCCCTTGTCATCTGCACCCTTTTTATCATCACCATCTATATCCTGTGCCGGATCAACCCCGACCTCGGGCCTGCCGGAGAAAATTTTTCCTGGGCCGTAAGATTCAAGGCCCTCCTGGGCCTGACCGAAACCCTGATTATTTTTGTGACGGTCATCGGCGGGATCTTTGTCGGCCTTTTCACTCCCACGGAAGGGGCCGGGATCGGGGCCTTTTCCGTGCTGGCCGTTTCCGTGATCCGGCGGCAGATTTCCTGGGCCGCCTTTGTCAAATCCCTCATGGAAACCTTAAGGACCTCCTGCATGGTACTCATGCTCATCACCGGCGCGGTCATTTTCGGGAAATTCCTGGCCGTGACCCGGATTCCCTTTGAGATCGCATCCTGGGTCGGCGGGCTGGATATGGCGCCTGTCTTCATCATGGGGGTCATCATCGGCATCTATTTCATCGGCGGCTGTTTCATGGATTCCCTGGCCTTTGTGACTCTGACGGTTCCCATTTTCTTCCCCGTTGTCCAGACCCTGGGATACGACCCCATCTGGTTCGGCCTCATCATTGTCCTGGTCACTGAAATGGGGGTCATCACCCCGCCCGTCGGCATCAATGTCTATGTGGTTTACGGGGTGGCCAAAAATGTATTAAAGGAAGAAATCCCCCTGGAAAAAATATTCAGGGGCATCTTTCCCTTTCTGGTGGCGGTCATTATCGGAACCCTTTTGATGATCGTTTTCCCGAAAATCGTTCTCTTTCTGCCCAATCTTCTGTATAAATAGGCCTGAATTTGCAAAGGCTGAAACCCTGACGGTTGTCTTTCAGCATATAAGCCCTGGAGACTTAAAACACCCGAGGAAATATGGAAAACCTGATTTATCTGTTTGTAATGCTTGCCCTGGGAAAGATTTCCCGGCGGGTGCCTGCATTTCCCGAGGCCACTCCGCAGATTTTGAACCTGTTTGTGATTTATTTTTCTTTCCCGGCCACTGTATTATTAAAGGCAGGCAGGCTTGAGATGGCGCCTGAACTTGCCGTTTTGGCAATGACCCCCTGGGTTCTGGTGCTTGTCTCCATTTTCCTGGTCAGGCTGATCTCCCCGCGGTTGAACTGGGATCGGAAAACCACCGGGGCCGTCATGCTGTGCACCGGGCTCGGCAATACCTCTTTTTTCGGCTTTCCCGCGGTAACGGCTTTCTTTGGTGAAGGCCTTCTCCCCTATGCCATTATTTATGATCAGCTTGGCACCTTTCTCGCTCTTTCCATATTCGGAACCCTGGTGGTATCGGTCTATGGAACTTCAACAAGCCCGTCAATAAAGCAAATAGTCCTTAATATCATCGGGTTTCCCCCATTCCTTGCCCTCTTGGCAAGCTTTTGCCTTATGAAGACCGCCTATCCTGCCGTTATCATAAAGCTGCTTGAAGGGTTGTCGGCCACCCTTATCCCCCTGGTTATGTTTTCCGTGGGGGCCCAGCTCAGGCTGAGGCAACCTTTTTCCAATATTAAACCCATTGCCGTGACTATTTTTTTAAAAATGATTCTTTTCCCGATGATTGCGTTTGCAGTGCTTTTCTTGCTGAATATCCGGGGGCCTGTATTTCAGATTTCCGTATTTGAAGCGGCCATGCCCTCCATGGTGATGGCCGGGGTTCTTGCCCAGTCCGGCCGTCTCAATGCGGAAATGGCCAATGCCGCCATTGGTTACGGGCTGATCCTGTCCTTTATGACCCTTCCTTTTTTCAATCTTTTGTTAAAATTGTTTCCCTGAGTGTTCTGCTTGAACCCGGGTCTTGCTCCGTGAGGAAACCTGAGTCTCCCGCGTGGATCAAGCCGTCAGTATGCGGCAAAGATGCTCGCTTAGAAACAGGATGGCCTCAATGTCCAGGTGTTGGAGGATGGTTTCGTCAAAGAGAAGTTTTACATCGGCCTCAAACCCGTCCGCGGCCTTCCAGAATAAAAGGACCACCGGAACCTTTGGAAAGGCATGGAATTGAAAGGCAAGGTCACAGGATGGATATTGATTTTGCACATCAATGCCGCGGATTTTTTTACAGGCTGCAAAAAGCGCGGCCGGGTCTTCGGAAAAGGTATTTTTCAGAGGGGTTTCAACCCGTTCCCGCAGGGTGACGATCTTGGATACGGTGTTGGGAAATTCCTTCAGGCTTTTCATTTTCCCGGTGGGCTTGGAGTCGCCCCCCCGGGCCATGTGGATATAGACAAAGGTTTGTTCATTTTGGCTCAGTTCCCGTCCGGATTCATCCCGCACCCCCTCCATGGTGATGGAGAGCCGGCGGTCAAAGCAGGGGAGAAGAATCGTTCCCTTTTCTCCGGCCCGGATGAATGTCCCGCCGATCCGGGGGGCGATATCTTCCGGTTTTATGGAAGCCGCCCTTTGTTTTGCCCATTCAAGGGCCTCTTTGGCCATGTCTTTTTTCAGCCATTTGCCCTGTTTATATTGCTCTTCAAGCTCGCTCAGAGCCCATGGCAATACATCCGGGTCAATATGGGGGCAGTTCTTCAGGGGATGGCGCTGGGATACCACCATGCCTGCAAAGGCAAGGCAGGTGGGGTATCCGCAGTCCCTGCAATTGGTCCTGGGCAATACCCGGGTATAGAGATCGACAACGGAAAGGGCCATGGGTCTTCCTTGGGACATAAAAAGGCCGGGCAAAAAAGAGTATTCAGCCCGGCCCGCCATATCAATTCCTATTCTTTTTCAAAATCCTCTTTTGAGGCTCCGCAGATGGGGCAGCACCAGTCTTCGGGAAGGTCTTTGAAGCTGGTTCCCGGATCAATGCCGTTGTCCGGATCTCCGTCTGCCGGGTCATACACATAGCCGCAGGGTCCGCAAACATATCTGTCCATGTTTTATCTCCTTTTGATGATTGGGGTTAAGGGGCGCCATAAGGTTGAATTGCATTAATATGCGTCTTCCAGATCCAGGTCCTCCCGGGTCATCGGATGCCTGAAAAAATGATAGGACCAGGCCTGGTAGATGATGACCAGGGGGATGAAGACCAGGACCACCCCCAGCATGATTTTCAATGTCAGGGGGCTGGATGAGGCGTTAAAGGCGGTCAGGGAGAAATTGATGTCCATGCTGGAGGGAAACAACCTGGGGAAAAGCCCGATGATTCCGAAGAAAGTAGCTCCCACAATGGTCAGGGCCGAGGCAAACCAGGCTTTGAAAAATTGCTGCTTTGCAATAAAGATTCGGGTCGCGAAAAGCGCGGCCACGGTGACCAGGATGACCAGGAACAGGGCCGGGGTTTTGAAATAATTGGCATAAAGGTCCGTGGCAAAATAAGAGGCTGCAAGAAAAATCACAGCTACCGGCACAAGAATAAGCCAGATTTTCTGGGATACGGCAATGGCTCTCTGTTGAAGCTCCCCCCTGGTCCGGATATTGAGCCAGTTGGCCCCGTGCTGGAGAAACAGCAGGACAAACAGGAGTCCGCCCAGAAGTCCGTAGGGATTCAGGAGTTTTAGGGTATTGCCGTGATAGATGCCCTGGTCGTCAAAGGGGATGCCCTGGAAAATATTGGCAAAGGCCACTCCGAAAAGAAGGGCCGGCAGAAAGCTGCCTAGGAAGATAAAGGTATCCCAGAGTTTTTCCAGCCCTCGCCGTTGATTTTTCCCCTGAATTCAAAGGCCACCCCCCTGAAAATGAGGGCGAACAGGATCAGCATCAACGGGGTGTAAAGGGAGGAAAACATGACGGCATAGACCTTGGGAAAGGCGGCAAAAGTGACCCCGCCGGCCGTCAGAAGCCAGACTTCATTGCCGTCCCACAGGGGGCCGATGGAATTGATCATGATCCGTTTGTCCTGGTCTGTTTTTCCGAGAAAAGGGTAAAGGGTCCCCACTCCGAAATCAAAGCCGTCGGTCATGAAAAACACAGCCCATAAGAGTCCCCATAAAAAAAACCATATCGATTGAAGTTCCATATCATCACTCCTGTATTTTTTGGTTAATGTGCAGTCTCAGGGCCTTTTTTGGCATTTTGAACAATAAGGTAGAATCCGATGGCGCCTAGAAGGCCGTAGACCAGGATGAAACCGATCAGGGAGAACAGGACCTGGCCGGCTGCAATGGGCGAGGCAGCCTCCGCGGTTTTCAAAACTCCGTAGACAATCCAGGGCTGGCGGCCCACTTCCGTCACCATCCAGCCCATTTCAATGGCAAGATAGGGAAGGGGGATGCAGAACATGATTAATTTCAGATATCCCGGGCTTTCCATGAGTTTGTTCCTCTTGAACCAGCCGTAGACACTGATAAGGATCAGAAGGGTCCCGATGCCCACCATGGTTCTGAATCCGACAAAGACCGGCAGAACCGGAGGACGTTCATCCCTGGGAATATCTTTGAGCCCCTTGACCGCCGCGTTGAAATCGTGGAATCCCAGAAAGCTTAAGAGGCCGGGCAGGGGAAGGATCTCAATGGTGTTTTTTTCCAGTTCTTCATCGGGAAGGGCAAACATGATAATGGGGGCCCGGGTCTGGGTCTCCCAGTGGGACTCCATGGTGGCCAGTTTCGCGGGCTGGGTTTTGGCCACATTCACGCCGTGGAAATCACCGATCAGAGCGACAAAAATCGAGCCCGCTGCGGCAACGGGCAAAGCCATTTTAAAGGATCGCATGAAAACATCCACATGCTGTTTTTTCAAAAGGTGGTAGGCAGAGATGCCCATGATGAAGAATGCGGAAAGAACAAGGGCCGAGGGAAGGACATGGAGGATTTGAAGGATGCTGTTATAATTGAAAAGAACGGCAAAAAAATCGGTCAGCTCGGCCCTGCCGTTGCGCAGGGCGTATCCCACGGGGTTCTGCATAAACCCGTTGGCAGTCAGAATCCAGATGCCGGAGATGTTCCCGGCCGCGGCCACCACCCACATGACGCCGGCATGGGCCTTGGCCGACATTTTTTTCCAACCGAAAATCCAGATGCCGATGAAGGTGGATTCGAGAAAAAAGGCCACGGAAGCTTCAATGGCCAGCAGGGACCCGAACACATCCCCCACATACTCGGAATACCTGGACCAGTTGGTGCCGAACTGGAATTCAAGGGTGATGCCCGTGACCACCCCCAGGGCGAAATTAATGAGAAAAAGCTTGCCCCAGAATTTGGTCATTCTCAGATATACCGTATCCCTGTTCGTGCGTATTTTGTTTCCATATAGGCGATAATGATGGAAATCCCAAGGGTCAGCGGCACAAAAAGAAAATGGAACATGGTGGCTGCGGCAAATTGCAGTCTTGACAGAAAAACCGGATCCATAAATCCCTCCACTTAATACTGTTTTAGCCTGATACTGTTACAAAATTCATAGATTACTTTTTTGGGAAAAAAAGCAATTCATATGCCATGGGTGAAAAGAAAGAAAAATTTAATTATTGGGCTATAAATATCAGCACATTACCGGATTTTACAAGGGATGGCAAGCAGGATTTTTGTTTTTGAGACAGCCGGAAGGCAAAAAAATGAAACACTGTTGTATTGTTTAAGTGAGACAGGTATTTCCCCTGCAGAAGCCGGAGCTGCTCCCGCAGGGGAAATTTTTTAAGTTTTTCTGACAGCCTTGGTTTCCCAGTCTTCAATGGCCGTGGTGTCGGTGACTTCTTCCCAGCCCGTGACCATGCCCGCAATATGCCCCAGGACGGAATGTCCCGTAGTGATCATATAAAGGTGGATGATCAGAAAATTCAGGAGGAAAAGAGCGACCAGGGTGTGGATCCCGGCAAGAACGGAAAGCGGGAGCACTCCCTGGAGATGATTGTAAAGATAATATAAAAGCCCGGTCGCCATCTGCACCGGCAAAAGCATGGCGGAAATGCCCAGATAGGCCAGCCTCTGCAGGGGATTATGCTTTGCATGGGTTGATTTCTGGACCGGATGGGGCTTGCCCTGAAAAATATCCCAGGCATAATAGCGGACCACGGAAAAAAGCCTTTTGGTGGTGGGGATATATTGCCTCCATTCTCCGGTGGTGAACAGCCAGAAAACAAAAAAGGCAAACAGGGTGAGCCAGGTCAGGCCGATATAATTATGGACCCGGACCGCGGTTTTAAATCCCAGGAAAGAATAGGCGCCGTGGATTTCCAGGCCGGTGATGATGAGCGTGATGACCACCGCGGCCTGGAACCAGTGCCAGAGCCGTTCGAACCGGGTATACAGATAGATTTTGATGGTTTTTTGATCCGTCATTTAATCCTCCTTGCCGTTACGCATGAAAAACCGGCCCAGCCCGTGCAGCAGGACAGCCACAAAGGCGCCGAGAACAGACACCCATCCGATGGTATCCACCAGGCGGAACCGGTCCCGGCCCGGCATGTACAGGTCCGTGATCCCGGCCAGCCGGGAGGTTTCCCGGATATGGCATTCCGTGCAGGCCAGGGCGTTTTCCTTGGGCGCCACCATATGGGTGATGGGCACGGCATAGGTGGTCTCCACATAATCAAATTGGCCGGAATAGGGCAGGCCGAGGGCCTTATTGCCCCGCTCGATGGCGTCATTCATGTCCAGGGTGGTCCAGAATCCCTTGGGTCCCGAAAGCACAGGGGCCAGCAGTTTGTTGTGGACCTTGTCGTAGGGCTGTTTTCCCCGGTGGATTTTAAAGGGAAAGATGCGGGTCTGGGGATCGGATTTGTCCCCTACCGGACGGCTGACCTCCACAATTTTCCCGGGATCAATGATGTCGTCGGCCGTGGTGCTGGTCAAAGACCCGTTGAACCGGAAATATTCCGGGATCACGTTCTTTTCCCATTTGAATTCCCCTTTGATGGTCTTATACACGGGTTTCCCGAATTCGCCGTCCTCGATATAGGGTTTGCCGTCCTTCATCTTTCCCGCCTTGGACCAGTCCCAGGACATCATGGTGGGATTCACCCGGGCAAAACTGGGAATATGGCAGGCCTGGCAGGAAACCACATCCGTATGGTCATTCATCTTGGAATCATTCTTGTGGGGCATGGCGCTGTGGCAGGATTCGCAGGTGATCTTCGGGGCCAGGTCATCTTCGATGAGGCTTTTCCTGGATTCAACAGCCGGGTTGGTATAAATCCGCCCGGCAATATGGTGTTCCGCCGTGGTATGACACCGGGTGCAGGTGAAATTTTTCCCGTCGGTTCCCATATGCACATCCAGCATGCGGTTGGGTTTGGTCAGAGAGGTGTCCAGGTCCCCGTGCTTCACCCCGTCGCCGCCGCCGCCGGTAAAATGGCAGTCCCCACAGTTTTTACGATTGGGAAAGGTCACCTGGGTGACCGCAGTCCTGATCTCCTGCTGGAGATCTTTTGCCATTTCATGGGCTTCGGGGTCGTCATCTTTTAAAAAGGATCGGATGTCGGTGAGGGCCTCTTCAAAATTAAACCCGGATGAGTTGTGGCATTTCAGGCAATTGACCTCACCCTGGACCCCCTTCTGGCTCCATCCGGGATGACAGCTCAGGCAGCCCTTATCCTCCATGGCATTGGCGGAGATGCAGAAATTGTTCACGGAAAACCCGGCCTTGCCGTAGCGGCGGTCCGTTTTGTCTTCAGATGCCAGCCAGGTCCAGTGAATGGTCTTGTGGAACTGGCCGGCGGCTTCCGAATGGCAGGAAATACAGGCCCGGGAAATCTCTTCCCCGGAGGTGAAATCCCTGTTCAGGGCCTCTGCTTTTTGTGGTCCGTGGTGGTCCAGGGTTTGCTGTCCTTCACGGCCTGCCGGGCAAGACGCCTTCCCAAAGCGTCCTCGCCCTTTTCCGGCGTGGATGCAAAGGCCGGGGAAAGAGCGCACAAAAGGACGGCAATCGCTGTTGCAGCCGTTCCGTAACTGAATAAGATTCTATTATTCATAGGCTTCTCCATGGTTAAGGAATATGAACTGGTGAAAAGGACGGGGAGCATCCCCGTCCTTTTTTATTGCCTATTTGCATGTGGCCGGCGAAGGGGAATCCGAGGCATGGCCGTAAAAATATGAATAGATATCAAGGATATCCTCATCGGATAAGGCGGTCCAATGCTGCTCGCAGCCGAATTCATTAAATTTCTTAGCCTCAAAAATCGCCTTCCATTGGGCCATGGTTTTATCGGCGGGACTGATTTTTGGAGTTGCAGACTCAACCTGGCCGGCTTCTGAACAGGATTTATACACTTTCCGATAGGTGTATTTGCCTTTTCTGTCATTGCCGCCGGGGCCTTCGGAGGCAAAAAGCATGGTATTGGACACAAGGATGAACAGGGCTGCCGCAAACAGGATGGTTAATTTTTTAAACATGGAAGATCTCCTTTTTTATTTATCTGATCCGGATTTTTTGGGTTTTTTGATTTCGTATTGGCCGTCGCCTTTGAAGGTGATGCCAGCCTCCACATAGTACACTTCTTTTAAGGAATTTTTCAAGTCTTTTATCATATAAAAAGCCTCTCCGCTCCGGGCGCCGTGGTGCAGACAAAGACAACGGGTTTGTCCTCGGGCAGGTCGTTGATTTTTTTCTCAAGCTTTTCCACCGGGATATTGACCGCGGTTTTAAATGATCCCTTGGCGAATTCATCGGGATCACGGACATCAACGAGCAGGATGGATTCGGGATTGTTTGCCAGGATGCCGGCGAAACGGTCAAGGTCTATGGCGCCTTCGACTCCGCCGGATTTTGCCGCCACGGCAGGGGCGGACCCGCCATAGCGTTTTTCCCATTCCGGATAGCCCTGGCTGAACACGGACACATCGGTGTATCCCATCTCAATGGCCTTTTTCGCTGATTTATGGCTCAAGGGGCAATCCAGGCCGCCGCAGTAAAAGACCACTGGAGTCTTTGCGTCTCGGGGCAGTTTGCCCTTGAATTCGTCAAACTGGGTGTCGGGGATGTTGACGGCCGTGGGGATGTGCCCTTTGTCGTATTTGGCCTGTTTTGGCCGGGAATCCACAATCAGGGCCTTGTTCTCGGAAATCATCAGGGCCACCTGCTCTGCGCTGACGGAAGGGTAATGGCCTTTCAGGGTAACCCATTCCGGATATCCCTTGGAATACACCTTCACATTTTTATAGCCCAGGGCTTCGGCTTTCCGGGCGGAATTATGGCTGAGTTTGCAGGTTTCGCCTTCGCAGTAATAGATCAGGAGAGCGCTTTTATCTTCCGGAAGAAGATTTGTTTTCTGGTCAAATTCTGAAAACGGGATACTGACAGCGCCGGAGATATGGCCCTGGATAAATTTTGTTTTATAGGGCCGTGAATCAATGAGCATGACATTGGCGGGCATGGGAATGTCCATGTGGGCCTTGACGAAAGCGGCATCCACAATGTCATGGAACATCCATGACCGGTCTTCGGTCTCGGCGGTTTTCGCGGTTTTGACAGGAGCGCATCCCGTCAGCAGCAAAAGCCCTGAGAGAAACACAAGAGCCATTATGTTCGTAAGGTTGTTTTTCATGGGGTCTCCTTTATTACCAGGGTTAGGTGTATAATAATCTTTCTTGTAACCGTTCATATCCCTTGAGCAATGACTGTGCCATGATTCATAAAATATGGGCGATGTGAGATAACATATTGAATTTAAATATTAAAACCTTACAACCCGCAAATCCTGACCCTGGGGCGGCGAAAAAATGAGGTTGCATTTGTGTTAACTAATTGTTAATTTAACTGTTAAGGATGTTAACGGCTGTGAGGGTGATATGGATATTGACAAACACTGGCGGGCGATCATCGATTCCGTCCAGGACGGTATTATTATCGTGGATGAAAAAGGATGCTTTGTGGCGGCCAACCAGAATGCCCAATTAATGACCGGCTATACTGAAGAAGAGCTGAGGGGCCGGTCCTGCAGGATACTGAACTGCACCGGGTGTAAAATCATCGGCGAGGGCTCCGGAAAAAAATGGTGTGCGCTGTTTTCCGAGGATTTTATCCGGGAAAAGAAGTGTGTGATTACCAACCGCAGAAACCAGGCCGTACCCATCATTAAAAATGCCACGGTGCTGTATAACCAGAAAAATGAGATTGTGGGGGCCGTTGAAACCCTGAAAGATATTTCCGAAAACATCCATTATAAGAACGAGCTGGCCTCCATCAAGCGGATGTACCATATTGACGACGGCTTCCACGGCATCATCGGAAGAACCCCGGTCATGCAGAGCCTTTATGAAGGAATTGAAAGTCTGGCCTCTTTGGATACTCCGGTCATGATCCTGGGCGAGAGCGGAACAGGAAAGGAAATGGTGGCAAAGGCCCTGCACGAAACCGGGAACAGGGCCCAGAAGCCTTTTGTCAAGGTCAATTGCGCGGCCTTGAGTGAGAGCATCCTGGAAAGCGAATTGTTCGGACATGTCAAAGGGGCCTATACCGGCGCGGACAGCGACCGGATAGGCAGATTTGAAGCCGCCCATAAGGGAACCCTTTTCCTGGATGAAATCGGGGATATCCCTCCCCCGGTCCAGGTCAAACTGCTCCGGGTCCTGGAGGAGAAAATGATCCAGCGGGTGGGGGCGAACCGCTCCATCCCCATTGATGTCCGCATCATCACGGCCACCAACCGGGACCTGGAAGCCCTCATCGCAGCCAATGCCTTCCGGGAGGACCTGTATTTCAGGATCAATGTCTTTCCCTTGACCATTCCCCCCCTTCGCCGGCGCAAGGATGATATCACCCTGATCATCCAGCATTTCATCCAGTTCCTGTCGGAAAAAACAGGGAAGAATATCCTGGGATTCAGACCTGAAGCCATGCGCATGATGGTGGCCTATCCCTGGCCCGGGAATGTGCGGGAATTAAGAAATACCATAGAATACGCCTTTGTTTTGGCAAGGGGGAAAAGCATCGGACCCGAGCATCTGCCGGAAAAGATCGCCTCCTGTAAGCCGCCCCTGCCGGAGCCGGTGAATGACCTGAACATGGAGCCGGTTGTCAGGGTGGGGATGTCTGAAAAAGAAAGCCTGATGGATGCGCTTCAAAAATCAGACGGAAACCAGAGCAGGGCCGCTGAAAGATTAGGGGTGAGCCGGGTCACCGTCTGGAAGCGCATCAAAAATACGGGATACAACTGACATGAACCTGCTTAAAGGCTGATGACGGCTGCATCACAGGCAAGATCGACCAGTTCCGCGGCCGTGGCATACCGGCATGACTCGGCCAGGTCTTTTTCTTCAATAAACCTTGATTTGGCACAGGGGGTACAGACCAGGATCGGGACATTATGGGCCTGCAAATGGGCCAGGGAATCATCGGCTGAATCACCCGTGGCGGCCTTGATATTTTCTGCAGCGCCTTTCCTGGCCAGGAACACCCCGTCATCCAGCAGGAATACGGTTACGTTTTTTCCTTTTTTCTGGGCTACCGCGGCAAGAAAAAGCGCCCGTGTCGCCCGGTTGGGGTTGTCGGTCCCGCAGGACAGTGTCACAACTACATTGTTGGTCATTTTATTCTCCTTTGGTTGATGTAAAAATATAAAGTGTATTCATAAATAAAGTTTCATGGGATGTAAAGCCACAGGGTGGTATTTATTATCACTCTCCCAAAAATCAAGTTTTGGCATGAACATTGCTGAGAACTGTGATATGGTTGGACCCGGTCATGGGGTATAATTTTATTTACATAAAGGACTTGAGCATGAAAAAAGAAAATATGCTTGTGATTGCGCTGATCTGTGTCGCTTTTGCCGGTGTGATGATCCATAACCGTATTACGGATGGAGAGGCGGTTGAAACTCCTGGGAAAACAAGCAAGCCGAATCCAAAAGACGCGGGCATCCAGTGGCAATCCTATGATGAGGGCCTGAAACTGGCCAAAAGCCGGAACAAGCATGTATTTTTATATTTTCATGCCGACTGGTGCACCTATTGCAAAAAAATGGAAGCCACCACATTTATGGATAAAAAAATATGGGCCGATTTAAATGAAAATTTCATCAGTATCCAGGTGGATACGGAAAAGATACCGAGATTGCAAATCAATGGAAGGTCAGGGGTCTGCCCACCATCTGGTTTCTCAACCCCGACGGCGCCAGGCTCGACAGCCTTCCCGGGTACGTAGATGAAGATTACCTTTCCAAGGTGTTAACCTATATCCACTCGGGAAACTATGAAAAATGAGTTTCAATGACTTCATGGAAACATTAAAGAGGAATTGAAATCGGAATTCGCATGCTTCCCGCCCTCTGTAAAAGGTGTGTCTGTGCTTTAAAGAAGGCGGGTAAAAGAAACCAGCGGGTTAGAGAACTCCTATCTTTTTCATTTTCTCGACCACGACTTCCTTATTAAAGGGTTTGATCACATAACCGTCACATTTCCCAATGCAGGCCTTAACCGTATCCATATCGGAATGGGAGGTCACCATGAGGATTTTTGCCTTTTCCTGGGGGTCAAGGCCCCGTTCCGTTTCTATTTTCCGGATGGCCTTCAGCACATCGGTTCCGCTGATGTCCGGCATTGAAATGTCAAGGGTGATCAGGTGATAGAGTTTCCATTCCTCAAGAGCTGTTTTTACAGCGCTGATGGCGGCTTTCCCGTTAGTCACCCCTTCACATTGCCCAAAGTCGGTTAGGATCTTCATCATTTTTTCCGGCTGACCAGCTCGTCATCAACAACAAGAATTTTCATGGTAGACGTCCTTTCACCTGTATTTATCTTCAGATGCCAAGAAAAATACAGGTGCTGTCACAATAATCGATAAAGTATGGATAAAATATGGATAAAATTTTTATGTCGATATTAACGGGCTTACGATTTTTTTTCAAGCGGGTTTTTCAAAAACACGAGTCCGATACCGGCGAGGATAAAAAAAGAGGCAATCAAAAACTTTGAAGATAACTTTTCCGATAAAAAAACAATTCCGGCAAGGGCGGTGATCACCGGCGCGGTCAATTGTATAATGGCGGCCCTGGCCGGGCTTAATCCCCTTAATGCCGCGTACCAGGCCACATATCCCGCGCCCGAGGCAAGGGCCCCGGACAGGATGGCCGCTGCCGCCCCTTTAAACGTGATAAAACCGGGGTTGGGATACAAAGTCCAGGGATAAGAATCAGGGGAATGGAGGTGATGAAATTAAAGGTTGTGACTGATACCGGATCAGAAATTTTTCTTCCCAGCAGGGAATATATGCCCCAGGCCGCACCGGCAACGGCCATCAGGCCCCGCGCCCAGGGGGGGAGGGGGCGCTTAAGCCCGGAAACACCAGATAGAAAAGGCCTGATACCGCCATGAAAAATCCGGTCATTTGCAGGCCGGACATTCTTTCCCCTGCCGCCCATCCGTATAGAATCATGGTGGCCTGGACAGCCCCGAAAAGAATCAAGGCCCCTGTTCCTGCATCCAGACGGGTATAGGCCAGGGAAAAAAACAGGGCATAGAGGGTCAGCATAACGGGCATGAGCCAATTTTTTGGATTCCTGATCCCCTTTAGCCGGTATTTTTTCAGCAGAAGAACAAGCCCCAGAAACAGGGCCCCGGAACAGATGCGGAGGGATGCAAACCCGATCGCGTCAATGAGGCCGCCTCCCAGTGCAAACCGGCACAGGATGGAATTGGCGGAAAACCCGGTCACGGCAAGGGCCGTCAGCCCCATAACCCTGACCGGGGTGGGTTCGGCATCCGGTATCATTGGCCCTCCTTCTTAAAAAAAACTTTAATCTTGTCCCTGGTTGTTGATATAGTGCAGGCGTCACCCAAATATCAATACAATTTAAAGAGGGGGATCATAATTTGACGGCCATGGGAAAAGGACCGGTGGTCCTGTTAACGGATTTCGGGCTTGATGATGCCTATGCCGGCATCTTAAAGGGGGTGGCGGCTTCCATCAGCCCTGAAACACGGACAATTGACCTGAGCCATGGGGTTGCCCCCCAGGATATTCTGCATGGCGCTTTTCTGCTGGCTGCTTCTTTTTCCTATTTCCCCAAAGGCAGTGTGTTTTGCGTGGTGGTTGATCCCGGAGTGGGCTCGGACCGGAAGGGGATCTGTATCAAAACGGAGGATTATTATTTTGTCGGCCCGGATAACGGTATCCTGTGGGAAGCGGCAAACCGCAACAGGATCAAGGACATAATCCACCTGACCCAGCCGGCCTATTTTTTGAATCCGGTATCCGGCACCTTCCACGGCCGGGATATCTTCGTACCTGTTGCCGCTCATATTTCAAAGGAACCGGGCGATATCACCCGGTTTGGAAACCCCCTGGAGAGCTGCGTGAAATATGAATTCCCCCGGATCGTAAGAAACAGGGACACTTTAGACTTATGCATCCTCCATATCGACCGGTTTGGAAACCTGATCCTGAATATCGAACATGAATCCTTTATCCGGTTTGTCCAGGGCCGGGAGTTCAGCCTTGCCATTAACGGAGAAAGGATCAATAAAGTCCTTTCGCATTATGCCCAGGCCGGGGACGGGGAATTCTTTCTCATGGCCTCCTCCTCTTCCCATATGGAGATCTCCCTTAAAAATTCAAATGCGGCCCTTGCGCTTCAGGCAGTTCGCCTGGGCCGGGCCGTCTTAAAAAGAAGCAGTCCCCCTTGATAAGTCCATCCAATTGTGTTAGGCGCTTTCAGGATAAACCCAGAATTTTACAGGAGAATGCCCATGTTGAAAATCGGTATCATCGGCGGATCAGGACTGGATGACCCGCATATTTTACAGAATCCGGAAGCGCTTCACATCCTGACCGAATATGGAGAGCCTTCCTCCTCCCTTTTATCCGGACGGATCTGCGGCGTAGAAACCGTTATCCTGGCCCGGCACGGCCGGAAACACCAGTTCAGCCCCACCCAGGTCAACAATCGGGCCAATATCCGGGCTCTTCAGAAGGCAGGGGTTACCCATATCATTGCCACCACAGCCTGCGGCAGCTTAAGGGAGGAAATCAACCGGGGACACCTGGTGATCCTGGATCAATTTATTGATTTTACACGGTTCAGGAAGACTTCTTTTGTGGAGTCTTTTGAAAACGGCCCGGTCCATACGGCCATGGCCCACCCCTTTCATGAAGGATTGCGGAAATGCCTGTTTGAGTCGGCCCGCAAGCTGGATCTGCCGGTTCATGACCAAGGCTGTGTCATCACCATTGAGGGGCCGAGGTTTTCAACCGTTGCCGAATCCAGGATGTTCCGGATCTGGGGCGCGGATGTCATCAATATGTCCATCGCGCCGGAGGCCATGCTGGCCAATGAAGCCGGTATCCCCTATGCCGCGGTGGCCATGTCCACGGATTATGACTGCTGGAAAGAGGATGAAGCGCCGGTGACCTGGGATGAAATCCTTGAGGTGTTTCACCATAATTCGGACAATGTGAAAACGCTTCTGGTAAAAGTAATTGAGGAATTTAAGGAATAAAATCGGAAAGGATGGAAAGAAGAATGGATTTGAAAGAAACGATCAGAAGTATTCCGGGCTGGCCCATGGAAGGAGTGATTTTCAGAGATCTGACCACCCTGATGCAGGAGCCTGAAGCCTTCAGGGAATCCTGCGATATTCTTTATGAGCGTTATAAAGGCATGGACATTGACAAGATCGTGGGGATTGATGCCCGGGGATTTGTATTCGGTGCGGTTCTCGCCTATAAGCTGGGCATCGGTTTTGTGCCGGTCCGCAAAAAAGGGAAGCTGCCCTGGAAAACCATAGAGGAAACCTACAGTCTTGAATATGGGCAGGGCATCCTTGAAATTCATGCCGATGCCATCAAACCGGGTGAAGCCGTCGTCATTGTGGATGACCTCATTGCCACCGGCGGCACCGTGGCCGCTACGGTTAGCCTTACCCGGAAACTCGGGGCAAGGATTATTGAATGTGCATTTATTGTGGAGCTGCCGGATCTGAAAGGAAGGGAAAAGATCAAGGATTGCAGGATCTTTGCCATCACGGAATTTGAAGGGGACTGATCCTGCTTCCGCGTCAGGCCCTTTTTCCGGTGATGCGGTAAATTAAAAAACCGTAGATCGCCAGGTTTAAACACAGGACAAGGGCGGCCAGCAGGTATTGGATTTCTCGGGTCAGCCCCGGGGGATACACCACGGGCATCAGGTAACGGCTGACAAAGCTTTCCGTGTACCCCGCGCGGCCGGCCCTGATAAGGAAATAATTTTCAAGATGGGTCAGGGGGCAGGCTTTGCCGGAGATTTCGACAAAGGCGCCCCAGGCCCCGGCCGGGATCTGAAGAAAGGCGATCCATGGCCGCCAAAGGACCAAAAGTCCGCCTGCCGCGGCAAAGAGGATGAAGGCCAGATGGACCAGGAGTGCGGCATCGGCCGCCAGGGACAAGATCATGCCGGAAGGAGATCCCTATTCATAAAACCGGTTGGTTCATCCGCGCCCATATGGTTTTTACCCTCTGGCGGGTGTTCAGGAGGTAGGCGGATTCAGGCTGCTTGGGCCAGGGCCGGTCATCCCATTCCAGGGCTTTAACACTTGAAACCGTGCGGTCCATATCCCCTTTTTCTTTTTTCAGAAAGCCCTCGGTCATGGCCAGATACCGGTTTGCCGCCCCAACCGAGGCCCGGATGTGCCGGCCTGCGTCCTCACCCGTAAACACGGCATTGTGGCCGGCACATAGAACGGCCGGGTCCAGGTTTTTGATTTTCATAAGGGAGTCAAGACAGGCGTCAAAATCAACGAGAAATTCGGTCTGGATATATCCGTTATTCTGATAACAGGCCACGGCTTCAGAGGCGATGAGTATCCTTTTTTCCGGGATCCAGTAGGAGATGAAATCCCGGGTGTGCCCGGGGGTATCCAGGCCCGTCAGCGTCAATCCGGGGGACAGTTCCATCATTTTTCCCGGCTGGATCACAATATCCGTATCAAAGGGTTCAAAAGGGGCTTCGCTCAGGGGCCGGACCCCCATTTTGATTAAATTCCCGGCGCCCTCACGGTTCAGTTCCCGGATAAGCCGGAGCGCACTTTCCTTTGACAGGATCTCCCGGCAACGCCGGGAGCAGCCGATTTTGAGTCCGGGCCAAGCTTGTTTAAAATAGCCGGCCGCCCCGATATGGTCAAAATGGGAATGGGTAAAAAATAAATATTCAGGGCTTCTGTCCCCCAGGATTTCCCTTATCCCGGCCTCATAAAGGGGACCCAGGGCCGTGAACCCGGCATCAAAAAGAACCGGCGCAGGGCCGTCTAAAAGATACACCGGAACGGCCGCAGGGCCGACAATATAAAATCCGTCAGTGATTTTTCCGCTTTTTGTAATGATCATTCTTGTCTCTTTACCGGGATTTGTCCCGGCTCCAAAGCAAAGGGGATTATTTTAACTGGCTGTCTTTGCTGCCCCGCCGGTTATAACCGGCAGCCGCGGGCTGTTGTGCTTCCAGGACGGACTGGCAATCCACACACAGGGAAACTCCGGGAACGGCCTTACGGCGAAGATCCGGGATGATTTCCCCGCATTCCCTGCAATGCGTCAGGCTTTCCCCGCGGGGCAGCCGCATCCTGGCCCGCTTCACCGCATCCTGCACATCGGCATCCATCTGTTCCTGAACCGCCCCGTCCCGGGCCCATCCTACCGCCATCCCTTCCTCCGGAGAATCTGCAATATTCACAGCCGGTCAACCTCCCGGCCCAACCCGGGATTCATCCCTCTGAGGAATCCCGGCGGATTAAGGTATCATCATCATTTCCGGTCTGTCAATCCGGCCCTGTGCTTTTCCCGGCCCCGGGTTTTTGGATTTTCTCCGGCCCAAGGATCAAGCCGGCAACAGGGTTTTGGCCCGCAAAAGCAAGCGGCGGCGGTCCTCCAGGCCGTTGAGCCCGCCGTTGATCCTGCGGGTGAGGCTCTCAAGATCATCCCGGTCGGCAAAGACATTGAGGCCTCTGCTGTCCCAGAACCACCCGGCCACATCCGCGCACAGCCTGTCATCCGTTGCGGCCAGGCCGGGATCGGCTTCGATATTTTTCTTGAACCCGTTGACCCGGGAATAGTCTGCATAATTGGCCCGCCCCGTGAGCTGGATCAGCCCGCGGCCCTTATACCGGGGTCCGTCACCGGGTTCGGTATTGCCGAGGTCCCGCCGGTTCTCATAGGCGGCTCCCGAGGCCAGCTCTTCCCGGAATCTCAGTTCACCGCTTTCATGGCCGATCTGCGCGAGAAAATGGGACTGCCGCAAGGGTGTATGGATATTATATTTTGCCATGGTGTCGGCCATGGCGGTGATAAGGGAGTTGACCGCCTCGTCGGCCGCATTCAAATACAAGATTCCCAGCACGGCCTCATTGAACCCTCCCGGCAGGGCAGTGCACAGTTCCAGCAGGGTGTTGTCCCCCGGACGGATAACGGCATCGGGTTCGGCAGGGGGCAGGACCTTTTTTTGAAAGGCAAAGACGGCATCCGCGGTCTTTTGCCCCATGATCCCGTCGCATTTAAGGGGGGCGGGCGGGCTGAACCGGCTCAAGTTCAGGTTCAGGAGTTTTTGTATGGATTTGACATCCCGGGACAGGTTCCGGCATTTTGGCCCCACCGTGTCCGTGAGCAGTTTGCCCCCCCGGCCCGAGGCCGGGGGCCGAAGGGGCCTGCGCCTGCCTGGGAAAAAATGCCGGCTTCAAAAGCGCCTTGGCTCCTTTCAAAATGGGGGGTGTCCTTGAAACTCGGCCAGTTCCCGCCCCAGCGGTTGGCCGGGTCCAGGCTCTCCCAGAAGGCCCCGAGCCGGGCCACCCCATCACCGTCATACACCAGTTTGAGCGTGTTGTCCGGCCCCGGCTCGAAAAAATTAAGGTCAATGGCCATCCGGACCAGGTGCCGGCTGTTCATGGTTTTACTGCGTCCGTTTTTGATGTGAAGGGCCTGCTGCTCCGGCGTCCGGTACAATTCCCCGGCGGTCAGGACAAGACCGTAATCCCGGGCCTTCCGGATGAGTTCCCCCACATGCTGTAAAAACACCGCCTGTTCTTGGTTATAGTTCATATTATCGCCCTCCGTTTCCAGAGGGTTGGCCCGAGGCCTGATCTTTCAGCAGGTTGCTGATGGCTTCGGATTTTTTGGCGCTGCCGCTGCTGGACCCGAAAAAGAACTGGATGATGGCCGAGAGCCCCACGCCGAGAAGAAAGCCGACCACGGTGTCGATGATCCGCCAGGACTGTTCCGGAATATCTGCATCCAGAAATACCGGCCCGAACGCGGCTGTAAAAATAAACAAAAAGGTGAGAATGGTGATGATATAGGCATAAAAATAAGTAAACCGCCGGATAAAGGGGTCCTCGATCTTGTCGCGGTCAGCCTGGGTTTCTCTTGCGTTCTTACTATCCTCCATCCTCAGTTTTTCCAGTTCCAGCCCATGGGCGTCTATGGCTTTGCGGTATTCAAGCAATTGCTCCTGGTGCCCCAGCTCAAATTCCTTGAGCGCCACCCACTGGTCCTCCGTGATCTTTTTTCTGCAATATCATGGACGTCGATCCCGGTTTTTTCCCGGATCAGCTCGGACACTTTGCCCGCACCCTGGTCCACAGCGCCCCGGAATATCCCGCTCAACAGATCAAGCCCGCGTTTGGCAAGCTCTGGGGCAACGGCAGCCAAAGCTGCCCCGATTAAAGGAAACGGCATGGTTTTTCTCCTTTATAAAAAATGGTTGGATATTTATCCCGGAGATCCCAAAGGGTGTTTACCCTCAAATCCCCGCTGAATAATGAAAAGACCCTGCTATCCGTCTTGATTTTAGCTTCAATAACCTTTATGGTGGGTGCGAAGTTTTCAGCCCCTTGAAAAGGCTGGACAAAGTAACGTTAAGGGAAAACACAATGAAAAGAAACATCCTTCTGCTGATTCTGGGTCTTGTTTTTTTAAATCCGTATTTTTGCCCGGCCCCGGCCGGAGCATCGGAAAGCATCCAGGAAATCCGGTTTATCACCGAGAATTCCCCGCCTTTCAATTATATTGAAGATGATAAAATCAAGGGCATATTTGTGGAAGTGCTGATGGCCGTGTCCAGGCAGATGGAGTCCCCCCTGGGCTGGGACCGGATTTCGGTGATGCCGAGGGACAAGGGATACCAGTCCCTGTCGGCCGGCGGGAAAAAATGCCTGTTCGGGACAGCCAGGACCAAGGAGAGGGAGACCCTGTTCAAATGGGCCGGGCCCGTGGTCCTTAACCGCATTCTCCTTATTTCAAAGGCGGGCAGTGATATCCATATCAATGCCCTGGCCCGGATCAGGAGCCTGAAAACCGGGGTGGTCACGGACGATATTGCGGAAAAAATCCTTTTGGAAGCGGACCTGCCGCCGGAGAGCCTTTCCCGGGCCTTTGGCAGCCACGCGGCCCTGGACCTGATCCAGGATCTGGACCGGGGAATGATTGATGCCTGGGCCCAGGGGGATCTGGCTGCCAGATGGCTCATCAAGAAAAACGCCCGGGCTCCCCGGGATTTTAAAACCCTTTATGTTTTAAAAGAGGAGCAGATGTACTTCGCCTTCAGCAATGATGTTTCCAACGGTTTCATCAGTGTATTCCAGAGGGCCCTGGACCGGGTTAAAAAGAAAGGGGATGTGAAAAGAATCCTCAAAACCTATCTGTCCGAAGATATCGGCGCTTTCTGAAATGTATGGTGGACCCCGGTTTTATCAGGGGAGATCAAAGCCGGGATAGAGTTTTTTGCACATTCCGAACATATTCCGTGGGAAAACTGCACGTCGGAGCGCTCGCTGATATAGTTTTCAATCTGGATCCAATACCCCTGGTCATCCCGGATTTTTTTGCAGGATGAGCAG
>JAAUSZ010000112.1 GCA_012031875.1 Desulfobacula sp. | reverse complement strand
CCCGGAGAGCGGCAGAAGCACCATCATGAGAAGCCCCACCATATCCACCCGGACCAGGTCAAAAATAAAAAAGCAGGGTCACCAGTATGAGAAAGCCGAATACAATCATCATATCCGGGGTGATGGGAATGGGGGTCATGGTGTCCTCTGTTTTTTCTGTTTTTTTTTCCAAGTTTATGTAAGAATGCGTCAATAGTCAACACCTGTTAGGGATGATCCGCCACCGGACAAAGAGGATATTCATGATTGAAAAGATGGAGATGATCCGCCGGGTTTCAGGTCCCTTTAACCTGAACACCTATGTCCTATCCTGTAAAGAAACCGGAAAAGCCCTGATCATTGATCCGGGAGGCCCGGCAGAGGCCCTCTCCGCCCTGGTCAGGGAAAAGGGCCTGGAACCCCTCCGGATAATGAATACCCACGGCCATGCCGACCAGGTTTTCTCCACCCCGGCCTTTAAGCAGGAGTTTGATATCCCCTCCTGCCTCCACGGGGCTGATGACGATTTTTTCAGGGACCCGGAAATCCGGGAGAAAACCCGCCGGGCCGTGGGGCTGCCGCCCCCGTATCCGGCCGATATCCGGCTGGCCGACAGGGATGTGATCCGGTTCGGAAACCTGTGCCTGACGGTGATCCATACCCCGGGCCATACCCCCGGGTCCGTCTGTTTTCTATGCAGCGGCCGGCTTTTTACCGGCGATGCGGTTTTTGTGGGCGAAGCCGGACGGACCGATCTTCCCGGAGGCGACCTGCCCCGGCTGATCGAGTCCATCAAAACCCGGATCATCCCCCTGGATAAAAAAACCATTATCCATCCCGGCCACCATCACGGCGAGGAATTTGAATCCACCCTTGAAAGAGAAATGAAAGAAAACATCTATATCACGGATTTTATTCTGGAGTATTAGTTTATATTTATGGCTCATTCCTTTTAACCGATTAAAATATTAATGATTATTTAAAATATCCGTTTTTATTCAGTATAAAAAATGATACATTCCCTATCATTAAACGGTAAGCACGTGTATAAAAAATCCTTGGATATTTTGTGGATCAGATTAGCCCCCTTATTTAAATTAAATGGTTAAACTTTTATAAGGTATTACGATGTCGAGGAATGGTATGGACTTGTTTTTAGCCAGGCAACCGGTTTTTACATCTGAAAAAAAACTATTCGGCTATGAGCTTTTATTCAGGCTTGGCCTGGAAAATTATTTTCCGAAGAGTATTGATGGAAACACAGCCACTTCAAATTTACTTTCGAATATTTTTTTCCCCTTTGATCTTAAGGCGATTTTATGTGGAAAACCCGGGTTAATCAATTTCACAGAAAATTTAATTCTTCAGAGGATGCCGTTGCTGCTTCCCAAAGAACATTTTATAATTGAGGTTTTAGAAGACATTGAGCCGGATGAGGACCTGATATCGTCTCTTTCTTTTTTAAACGAAAAGGGATTTACCATTGCCCTGGATGATTTTGTCTATCATAAAAAATTACGGCCCATGATCGAACTCAGCCATATTATCAAATTTGATATTCAGGCAAATCCATTGAATTCCATTGATGAGATATTACAGAAGATGCAGTCGGATTATAAAATTCTTTTTTTAGCAGAAAAAGTAGAAACCTATGCCGAATTTGAGCAGGCAAAGGAGATGGGTTTTAATTTATTTCAGGGATATTTTTTTTCAAAACCTGAAGTATTGTCGGCAAAAGGCATTTCGACAGGCCAGGCAACAAAACTGGGTCTTATTAATGAGGTGACAAAAAAAGAATTGAATTTGAAAAGAATTGAAGACCTTATCAAAAAAGATGTCTCGATATCGTTTAAACTCTTAAGATTTATCAATTCCGCATATTTTAACAGGCGCAATCCAATCAATACGATTAAAGATGCAATAATATATATTGGAACGGAAGAGCTGAAGCGATTTATTAATATTGTGGCGATATCGGATCTGGGCGCACAAAAACCCAACGAACTGATTCGCATTTCAATCGTCCGTGCCGGAATGTGTGAAAGATGTGGAGGGGTTTTAAAGACAAATTTTTCAACGGATGAATTATTTACACTTGGCCTGTTTTCTTTTATTGATGCCATGTTAGACTGTAAAATGGAAAATATTCTCAGCCATATTGCTTTTTCGGAAAAAATGAAGTCAGCGTTACTTGGCAATGACAAAGAGTTTAAAATGATTCTGAATATTGTTGAGGGATTTGAAAAGGGCGATTGGAAAAATAAAATTTTTAATTTTTTATCCGGTAAATCGATCGAGAGGAAACTTCCTCTTTTCTATATGGATGCCATAAAAATGGCCGATTCGTTTTTTTAACTCAACTAAAAGAAAAACCATTTATTGTCTATTGTTGCAAGTCAAAAAATATAGGTCTACAGGTAACCATCATGCCACATACACCCATGGATGAACCTTTGAAAGGGGTCTCCTATTCCAGGGATCTGGCCTTTTTGTCCCGGACCGCGGCCGAGCTTTTTGATGTGTCCCCGGAGCAAAATATTTACGAGGTCATCGGCGTCCGCCTGAAAGAGATGGTGGGCCCGGCCTTTGTGATCATCAATGAATATGACGATAAAACCCGGCTGTTCCGGACCAGAACCCTCAAAGGGCTGGGGGACTTTGCCGGGACCGTCGTCAAGCTGCTGAGCCGGAACCCGGAAGACATGGCCGTGGCCCTGAACGATGCGGAAGCCATGACGGTACTCTTGACCGGGAAAATGGCCAGGGGCCCTGCGGGGCTTTACGAACTCAGCTTTAAAACCATTCCGAAACCGGTTTGCCAAACCATTGAAACCCTGCTCAATATCGGGGCGATCTATGTCATGGGCTTTACCCGGCAGGGAAAGCTTCTGGGAGATGCCGTAATCATCTGCCGCCGGGGGGAAAACGAAGCCCGGGTTGCACAGCAAACGCTTTTCATTGAGACCTTTATCAACCAGGCCGCCCTTGCCCTGCACCGGAGAAAGGCGGAAGAGGCCTTAAGAAAAAGCGAGGAGACCCACCGGAAGTTTATCGAACACGCGCCCTTTGGAATGTATACGACCAATTTAAAGGGCGAATTTACCTATCTGAACAAAAAGCTGGAGGCGCTTACGGGATATAAAAGAGAGGACTGGCTCCGGAAACCCTATCATAGCCTTGTCCATCCGGATGATCTGAATTTTGTCAAAGAGAAAATCAGGCTCCGGCTCAACGGGAAAACCGGTACGGATTCCTACGAGATCAGAATTTTCAATTCCAAAAATGAAATCCGCTGGATAAGGATCTCTTCAGACTCCATTTCCGAAGGAAACAAACCGGCCGGGATGCAGGCCTTTGTTGAAGATGTCACAAAGATAAGGCGTTCTGAAGATATCAACAGGACCCTGTTTGCCATTTCAAATGCAGTGACCGCGACGGAAAACCTGGCTGATCTTTACCGGCGGATCCACCATTTGCTGGGCAAGGTCTTTGATGTCACGAATTTCTTTATCGTCATCGTCGATACAAAGAAGGGCACCCTTCATTTCCCTTATCATGTGGATACCATGGACGAGGATTTTTCCCCAATTCAAAATTTTGATGAAAAAGATTCGTTGAGCGGTCTGGTGGTTTCCAAACAAAAACCCATCCTTTTAAGGCAGGAAGAGCTTGAACAGAGGGCGGGGCAAAACGGCGTATGGGGGCCGGTGCCCCTGATCTGGATGGGGGTTCCCCTGATGATCAGAGATGAGGTCATCGGGGTCATCGCGGTGCAGAGCTATACCGATGCGGGTTTATATAATGAGCAGGACTTGCAGATCCTGGCCTCTGTTTCCGATCAGGTGGCCGTTGCCATTGAGAGAAAGCAGGTGGAAGAGGCCTTGCGAAAAAGCGAAGCGCTTTTCAAACTGATAACGGAGAATACCAGCGCCCTGGTTTCCATCCATGATTCAAATGCCGATTATATCTTTGCCAGCCCCTCCCATGAGCAACTGGGCTTTAAGCCGGAAGATCTCATGGGGAAATCCGGCTTTGCCATGGTCCTGGAGGAGGATGTCACCCCTTTGATCGATCACCTGGCCGATGCCCGGAAAAGGGAAATATCAAAGGCTTTCCTGGATTACAGGCTCAGGGATAAAAACGGCGGAATCCATTATTTCAGAGGCTCCTTTGATGCAGTAGCCAAACCGGACGGGTCCATTGAAAAAATTGTCTGTGTGGGAGAAGACATCACGGAACTGCGCCGGGCCCAGACGGAAAAAGTCGAGGCCCTGGCCCTGGCCGCAGAAGCAGAGAAGCTTGCCCTGGTAGGCCAGATCGCGGGGAAAATGGCCCATGATTTCAATAATATTCTGGGCGTGGTCATGGGCAATGCCGAGCTTGCTCTCATGGATTGTCCCCATGAAAATACAAAAAAAACGCTGGAGCTGATTTTCGAACAGACCCTCCGGGGGAGAAATCTGACCAAGAACCTGGTGGCCTTTGCCAGGGACCAGGAACCCAGGCAGGAATTCTTCCGGATTGACGAGAAGATGGAGCTGGTCATCACCCTCTTGCAAAAGGATCTTGAAGGGATCCGGTTGGTCCGGCAGTATGGCCCGGCAATGCCTGAACTGCTGGCTGATCCGGGGATGATGGAACATGCCTTTGTCAACCTGGTTCAAAATTCGATTCATGCCCTGAGCCTCGTGGAAGGGCCTAAGATCATCGTCCGCACCTATTGCGGGGGAGGATTTATTGTTCTGGAAATTGAAGATAACGGGTGCGGGATCCCGGCTGATTCTCTCAAGGAAATTTTTGAACCCTCCTTTACCCTTAAGGGCAGCAAGGATACTGCCGGGATGTATAAATCCGGCATCAGGGGAACCGGCTACGGCATGTCCAATGTTAAAAAATATATTGACCAGCATAAGGGGCGCATTTCAGTCCATTCCGAAATGAAAAAAGGGACAAAGGTTTCCATATCCCTGCCCATTATTGAAAAAGAATTGACCAAAGAGGAAATTAAAGAAATTAAAAAAGAAAAAGTCCGGTCCGGAAAATCCATCCTGCTGGTGGAGGACGAACAGGCCATTGCAGATGTCCAGTACCGGGTTTTAACCCAGGAACCCTTAAAGCATAAGGTGGATATTGCCGCAAGCGGTCAGGCGGCCCTGGATCTTCTGAGCAAAAATACCTATGATGCCGTAAGCTTGGATTATATTCTTCCCGGAGACCTCACCGGCATGGATGTGTACCACCATATCCGGAGCAAAAAACAAAAACCGTTCCCGTTCTTTTTATTTCCGGCAATATTGAATTTCTGGAATCCATAAAGGAGTTGAAGCGGAAGGATGCCCATATCGACCACCTGTCAAAACCCTGCAAGAATATGGATTATATCGGCAGCATCAATACCCTCCTGGCCCATTTGCCGGGTTGAGAATCATCCGGCCCCGTATTGCGCCAGATAGGCATTGATCTTGGACAGCATGGCGTCATCCAGGATGATCCTGCCGTTGATCCGCCGGTTGTGGAGCCGGGTTTTGATGTCCGTGATGGTGACGATGGCATGGATGGGAATGCCCAGGGTTTTTTCAACCTCTTTTAAGGCATTTTCATCGGTCTTGCCCTTCTCTTCCCGGTTGACGCTGATGATGATGCCCGAGACCCTGGGGTTGCCGCAGGATTTCAGGACCTCCAGGGATTCCCGGATGGCCTTTCCCGAGGTGATGACGTCATCCACCAGGATGAGGCGGGATTCCGCGGTCAGGGGCATGCCCACCACAACGCTTTTGTCGGCATAGGTTTTGGCCTCTTTCCGGTTAAAGACATAGCCCTTGTTCAGGCCCAGGTCGGCCAGGGCCGAAGCCGCCGAGATGCAGAGGGGAATGCCTTTATAGGCCGGGCCGTAGATGCCGTCAAACTCATCGGAAAAATGCTCCTGAATGGCCCTGGCATAGAATCCGCCCAGTTTCTTGATTTTCAGGCCGGTGTCAAACATGCCGGTATTGATGAAATAGGGGGCCATGCGGCCGCTTTTCAGTTCAAATTCGCCGAATCTTAAGGCATTGCATTCCACGAGAAATTCAATAAATTCTTCTTTGTAGGTCATGGGGGTCCTTATCTTTGCATCCTTATATGATAATCATGGGAGTTATTGGCAGCGCCAGGAAAAATACAGGGAAAGATCCACTTCCCTGCCTGATTTTAAAAGGGCCTTTTTATTGAAATCCTTCATTTCCCTGAGGGCTTCGGAGCCGAATACGGGCCCGTCCTTGCAGACCACCTGTTTGCCGCAGACACAGGCCCCGCAGACCCCGAACCCGCACCGCATATAGCGTTCCAGGGAGACCTGGCAGGGGATGCCCCGGGTTTCGCAGAGCTGAAACACCTTGTACATCATGATTTCCGGTCCGCAGGCATAGACCATGTCCAGGGGGCTTCCGTCTGTGATCCGCCGCTCCAGGAGATCTGTGACCAGGCCCTGGTGGCCGAAGCTGCCGTCATCGGTGCAGAATTCCCGGGCAAGGTCAAACCGGTCCGGAAAAAGAAGGAAATCCTTGGACCTCGCCCCGTGAATCAGGGTGGTGTCGCTGGGAAGCTGCTCCACCAGCGTGGCCAGGGGGGCCATGCCGCAGCCGCCGGCCACCACCACAGCCCTTTGGCCGGGCTGAATATCAAACCCGTTGCCGAATGGCCCCCGGATGCCGATGAGATCCCCCTTTTGTAAGGGTTATGGCTTTTCCGGAAAAATTCCCCTTGGCTTCGATGGTGATACCGAACCGGTGTGAGCTATGATGGGAAATGGTATAGGGGCTTTTCATCCAGTCCCGGAATCCAGACCATGACGAACTGTCCCGGCTTAAAGGCAAGGCGGTGGTCAAAAAACAGGGTGGCATAGTCCGGGGCTTCTCTTTTGTTTTCCGTCACCCGGAGCATGAGGGGTTTCTGGTCCATAACGGGTTTTGTCATCATTTCCTATCCTTCCCCATGGGCCGCTCCTTTGATATCCGCCAGGGACAGGCTGCGCTCCGAAAGCCAGGCCTCCATTTCATCGGCAATCTTCTGAAAGACCTCAATGCCCCGGTACCGGACCGCGGTACCGATTCCCACCAGCTCGGCCCCGGCCATGACCATTTCTATGGCGTCTTGCCCGGTGGTGATGCCGCCCAGGCCGATGATGGGAATGGAAACGGCTTTAAAAATATCAAATACGCACCGGACCGCAATGGGTTTGATCATGGGCCCGGACAGCCCGCCTTTTTTAAAGGCCAGGACAGGTCTTTTGGATTCAATGTCAATGACCATGCCCGGCCCCACGGTATTGATGGCGCAGATGGCGTCGGCTCCGGCATCCTCGCAGGCTTTGGCAATACCGGCAATGTCCGGGGCCTGGGGGGTGAGTTTGACAATGAGGGGAACCGAGATGGCTTTTTTCACGGCAGAGACCACGGCCCAGGAAGAGTCCCGGCTGATGCCGAAGATCATACCGTGCTGTTCGGAATTGGGACAGGAGATATTGATTTCAATGAAATCCGGTTTTTTTGAGGACACATATTCGGCCACCCGCCGGTATTCATCCACGGACCCGCCATAGACGCTGGCAATGATGGGGAAATTCCGGTGTTCCAGTTCGGCCCATTCGTTTTCCATGTTGAGATATCCGGGGGAGGGCAGGCCCACGGCATTGATGAGGCCGCAGCCCAGGTCGATGACCGTGGGGTTGTTGTGCCCGTCCCTGGGTTCGGGGCCAATGGATTTCAGGGTCACCAGGCCGCAGCCGGCTTCATGGACCCGCTCAAGGATGTCCTTGCTGTTTCCCAGGATCCCTGAAGCCAGGACCGTTGGGTTTTTCAATGTTGTTTGCAGAAACCGGATGCCCATGTGTTTTACCCGTTCCAAAAAATTATACGCTGGCATTTATTAACACATTATGACAAGCTGAAACAACACGAATTTTAAAACATAAGGAAATCCAAACCATGAACATTCAACAGCTCCATCTGGTATATTTCAGTCCCACCCGCACCACCCGCCGCATCCTTGAAGAGATCGCCAAAGGAATGGGCCAAAAAACCGCCACCGTCACCGACATTACAAGGCTTGAGGTCCGGGAGCAAAAGCCCCCGGTATTCGGGAACGATCTGGTACTCATGGGCGCCCCGGTTTACAGCGGGCGTCTGCCCAAGGATGCGGCCCGGTATTTTTCAATCCTCAGAGCCCATGGGGCCCTGGCCATTCCCGTGGTCCTGTACGGCAACCGGGCCTATGAGGACGCCCTCCTGGAATTAAAGAACACGGCCGAAGCCTGCGGGTTTGCAACCCTGGCCGCCGGCGCCTTTATCGGCGAGCATTCCTTTTCCGGCAAGGACTATATCATTGCCCCAAACCGGCCGGACAAGGCGGACCTGGCCAAGGCCTTTGCCTTTGGCCAAAAGATGGCCGGACTGCTGGAAAGCATTCAGGCTCCCGGAGACATCGGTCCCTTGGCCGTTCCGGGACAGTTTCCCTATAAAGAGGCCGTGACCCGCGGGCCCATGGATTTCATCCAGGTCACGGAGGATTGTGACGGCTGCGGGGTCTGCCTCCCGGCCTGCCCGGCAAATGCCATCGATGAGGCCAACCGGTATGCCGTCCGGCCCGAGCGCTGCATGTATTGCTGCGCCTGCATCAAGGCCTGCCCTCCAGGGGCAAGGATCATGAAAGAAGGCTTTTTGAAAGGCATTGCCAAAATGCTGAGCGAAAACTGCTCGGCCCGAAAGGAACCGGAAACCTTTTTTGCAGGCCGTTAGACCCGGCCGGAGATGGATTATTTTTAAATTCTAACCGGAAAGTTTTCTTGACATGGAGAAATCTCCTGTCATAAGCTCTTCTTGAACCATGGTGGTGGATTCGATGAATAACGGACTAAAGCAGCCCGAATGACATACGGCAAAACCACAGAAGAAGAATTGGCCCTTGTTCTTGAAGAGGGAGAAGGCTATACCCTTGAATTCAAGCGGAATGTCAATTCCGACCTTTCCAAAGAATTTGTGGCCTTTGCCAATGCATCCGGCGGCCGAATCTTCATTGGTGTCGATGATCAAAACAAAATTGTCGGCTGTGCGGCTACCAATAAAATCATTTCTCAAATCCAAAACATGGCGGCAGACTGTGATCCGCCGGTTACCGTTGAAATTGAAAAACTTCCCCGGCACAACATCATCGTGATTCATATCCCTAGGGGCGCCAACAGGCCGCACCGATGCAACAAAGGGTTTTATCTTCGCAACGGCGCCAACTCCCAGAAAATGGACACCCTTGATATCACAGCCTTTATCCAGGCTGAGGGACGGGTGCGGTTTGATCATCAGCTCCGTTTGGATTTAAACTGGGAGGAAGCGCTTGACGAAACCCGGTTAAGCCGGTTCCTCCAATTGGCGAAAATTTCCCGGAAAACAGACACGAAGATTCTCCTTGTCAACCTGGGGGCCGGGGATTTTAAGGACGGGCAATTTTATTTTAATCAGACCGGAGTCCTGTTTTTTCCAAAGAACCCAGCCAAAGGCTCTTTCATGTAAATGTGATCTGTGCGCTTTTCAAAGGCGTTACCAAGGCATATATCCTGGACCGCAAGGAATTAGCCGGCAGCCTTCTTGAAAATATCGAAGATGCGCTGCTCTTTTTAAAAAACATCTGCAACTGCGTTGGGAAATTACAAGCAAGAGCGCCCGAAGAAAAGAAACCCTGGAACTTCCCGAGGTGGCCCTGCGAGAAGCGGTGGTGAATGCGATCTGCCATAGAGACTATCTTGAACAGGGAGCCCAGGTCATGGTTGAAATCTTTGACGACCGTGTTGAAATTTACAATCCGGGCGGCCTGCCCAAGGGCCTTCCGGAAAAGGATTTCGGCCGCAGGAGTGTCTGCCGTAACCCCAATATCGCCGATCTTTTGCTGCGGTGCGATTATATCGAAAAAATGGGTTCCGGTATTGAACGGATTCATGAAGCCCTTAAAAAAGAGAACTGTCCTCAAGTAAAGATTGAATACAACACCATGTTCAGTCTTGTTTTTTTAAGACCGAACTATTCAATCCCCCTGGAACCGGAAGAAACTAGGGAAGAAACTAGGGAAGAAACTAGGGAAGAAATTCTTTCACAGATCCGGACAGATCCAAAGATCACCGTGGCCCGCCTGGCTGAACAGATAGGTCTGACGGAGAAAGGCATTGAATGGCAAATTTCTCAAATGAAAAAACAAGGTCTGCTGAAGCGGCTGGGCCCGAAAAAAGGGGGCTGCTGGGAGATTTTGAGAAAAGATGCAAATTCAAAAAAGCAATAAGGGATTTTTGTTTGGGTCCCGGTTTGCCCTCCCCAAGCTAAAACTTAATCCCAGGTGCCCGAACCATCCAAAGCGATGGATCATACAGAATAGTCTCCATTGATCTGGAGAATAGTCTACAATTCCCATGGATATTTCTCTGCCCTGATTTTGATTTTCGCTTGTTTCTTTTGTAAATTCATATCATTATAGGGTTTACTTCGCTTCTTCTCCCAATGGCATAAAATTTGATTGTATCTGAGTTAAAGGCCAGCCCTGTCCGGCTTTTTATGAACTTAACATAAGGATTCACGGCCATGAATGTAAAGCCTTCCCTGTCCGGATGTTTAAACGCCCTTGTTCTGCTGTTCCTGATGATCCAACCGGGTCCGGCGTTTTCCGGTGAAAAGACCATAGACCTGCTGGAGCAGCGCCTTAAAACCGGGCCCGGCCTTCCGGATCTCATGGCCTATGCCTATGAAGCCGGCCCCATGATCCAGGCGGGCCGGGCTGCCTGGCAGGCAACCCTGGAACGCTACCGGGTGGACACGGCCTATCCCGACCCCATGCTCCTGGTGACCTACTGGCCCCAATCCATGGCCGACGATCTGGAGCCTCAGAAATATGAGGTCATGCTCTCCCAGACCCTCCCTTTTCCCGGAAAGCTTTCGGCCGCGGGTGAGGCCGTCAAGGCCGAAGCCGCCGTCAACCGCCTGGATCTGGACCGGACCATCCGGGAGGTCGTGACCTCTATCCGGGAATCCTTTCACGAACTCGCTTATATCCGTGAAGCCTTAAGAATTGCAAAAAACAACCAGGCCCTTCTGGAGCAGATCCGGACCATCAGCGAAACCGCCTATGCCGGGAATAGGTCGGCCCTCATCGATGTCATGAAGGCCCAGTCCCAGTCGGCCCAGAGCGGCTATGACGAGCTTCTGCTGAAGGAACTGGAGCATACGGAAACCACAAGGCTCAACAGCCTGCTGAACCGGGACCGGGATGCGGCTCTGGGACCCCTGGTCAATGAATTTCAAAAACCGGTGGTGTTTTCTTTGGATGATATTTTTACGCTGGCGGAAAAAAACCGAGAAGAAATCCGGATGGCCGGGGAAGAGGTCCTAAAAGCAGAGGCAGAAGCCAGGGTGGCCCGGTTTGAAACCCTGCCGGAATTCACCCTGGGCCTGCTCTATGAAGAGGCCCTGGAACAGGATATGGCCAGGACCATGCGGAATGAAAGCTACGGGGTCCAGTTCGGCATGAGCCTGCCCATCCGGCTGGAGAAAAATTCCGGCCGGACCGGGGCGGCCAAGGCCCGGGTGGAAAAAGCCAAGGCCCTGGCAGCCAATACGGTCAATGAAACCCGGTCCCTGGTCCGGGAAAATTATTTTCGCCTGCAGAATGCCGAGCGCCTGGTTTCCCTGTACCGGGATAAACTGGTGCCTGAGGCGGCCAAATCCGTGGAAACGGCCAATGTCTGGAACCGCCAGGGGCAGGGCAGCATCACCGATTACCTGGAGACCCAGTCGGTCTGGTATAATTTCCAACTGGCCCTGGCCAGGGCCGGGGCCGATTACGGCAAATACCTGGCCCGGCTGGAGGGGCTGGCCGGGCAGAGCCTGACGGTCAGGGATGCGCCTCAGACCAAGGAGCAGCCATGAAAACCCTGGTTGGCTTTATCCTCAGCGCATTTGCGATGCTGTTCGGTTCCTGCGCCGGCCACCGGGATGTGGTGAAAGAAACGGAGGCGTACGGGCCCCCGGCCGTTTACCAGGCCGTGAAAGCCGCTCCTGAAACCCGGAAAGCGCCGGAACCGTCCCCCGGGGACAAGGCCTTTGAAGCGCAGAAAGAAAAACTGGAAGGGATGCGGAAAGACTGGGAAAAGGCCCTTTCCTCCCCATCGGCAAAAACTTCTTTTTTCACGCCTGACCCGGAACGGGTCCGGGCCATTTCCCCGGCCTTTACCGAGGACGGGGCTGCCGCAAACCTACTGTCCCAAGGCTTTTCCCTGGAAGACCTTGAAATCCTTGTTTTGCACAGAAACCCCATGATCCGGAATGCTGAAAAAACCGTGCAGGCCACCCTGGAGGCTTACAGCCAGGCATCGGTCCTGGACGATATCATCCGGGGCTATTCCGCTTATAATGCCGGTATCATGACGGGCGTGGGCAATATGGAAGACATGGAATCCATTTACCGCAAATTTCCCTTTCCCGGAATCCTTGCCCTGAAAGGAGATATCGTCCGCCAGGAAGTCAGAATCGCCCTATCGGATCTTGAGATCACAAAGCGCACCGTCCTGACCGACGCCAGAAAGAATTACTGGGAGCTGGCATACAATGCCCGGGCAAAGGAGATTGCCCGCCGGACCTTAAACCTCCTGGAAGACCTCGAATCTTCCGTCACCCGTCAATATGAAACCGGGCGAGCCAACATCCCGGAACTGACACGGGTGAAAATCCAGAAAGAAAAAATGAGGGTGGAATTCCTGACGATTTTGAACAAGGGCTGAACATTGAAAAAAGACTGAAATCCCTTCTGCTGCTGCCGGCTTCCGCCGAAATCGGCACCCCGGCAGGAGGGGAAGGGGCCGGGCTCCCTCCGGACCTGGAGGGTTTGATCGAAGCCGCTTTAAAGCACCGCCAGGAATTGGAAAAAATACGGGCCATGATCCTGAGGATGGAATTCATGATCGAAATGGCGGAAACCGAGATTTATCCCGGCGCCGTCCCGAACCTGGCCCTGACCGAAAACCGGGCCGTTACCGGGTCCGGAACCATGAAAACGGAAGAGCCTTTTACTGTAACTCCTTCCGCCGCCATGGGTTCCGGCCTGCCGAAAATGCCCTGGACCGGATTGTCCGAGGCCTATCTGCGGGAAACCCGGCAACGGCTTTTGGCCTTAAAGGAAGAACTCAAGGCAAAGGAGGCAGAGACGGCGGCCGATGTCCGGGAGGCCTGGTTTGCCCTGGATCAGGCGGGGCGGGAGGCCGAAGTGTACAAAAATGAGATCGACTCCCTGTCCCGGCTGAATTTTTCCGTGTCGTCTAAGGCCTATGAAACCGGGGCCATTCCTTTTTCCGAAACCATGGATGCGGTTCTCCTGATGTTTGAAACAAGTCTGATGACGGAGAGAAAAAAGGCCGATGTTTTCATTGCCCTGGCCGGTCTTGAACAGACCGTCGGGATCTCAAAGCCGGGCCAATCAAAAGAAAAGGATGGCACCCATGCCCCATAGCATATTCAACAGCAAAGGCGTTTCAGGATTCAGGACGGTTTTGATTATTTTCAGTATAACCCTTGTCCTGGGGCTGGTTCTTTTTTTTTCTGAAGGACCGCTGGTCACCCGGTGAAATCGGAAAACCAGGCCATGAGGACCATGCGGCCTCAAAGACGGCCGCGCCCAAATCCGATCTTGAACAGGAAGCCGAAGACTTTTTCGATGAAACGCCCGGGAAAAATAAAACATCTGCCCCGAAAGCGGAGCGGAAAATTATTTTTTACCGGAACCCCATGGACCCTGCCATTTCTTCTCCTGTTCCGGCCAAGGATGAAATGGGCATGGATTATATTCCGGTCTATGAGGATGAGGCAAAAGAAGGGTCAGGCGACGGCATCACCGGCATGGCGCCGGTGATGATGAATCAGCAGGGCATTGAACTCTCCGGTGTCATCACCACACCGGCCGTTTCGACGGGATTCGTCAAAACCATCCGGACCGTGGGTCGAGGTCCTTGTGGATGAGACCCGTGTTCACCGGGTCCAGACCCGGGTTTCCGGATGGGTTGAAGAACTCTTTGTCAATTATAAAGGCCGGATGGTAACAAAGGGGACCCCGCTTTTGTCCATTTATTCCCCGGAACTGGTATCCGGCCAGGAGGAATTTCTCGGCGCCCTGGAAGCCCATGGAAAGATGAAGGCATCCGGAACATCTGAAAAAAATATATCCAGACCCTGCTGGACGCGGCCAGGAAACGGCTGCGGCTCTTTGATGTGCCGGAAACCTTTATCAAGGAACTGGAACGGACCAGAACGGTTCAGCGGCTCATCCCTCTTGAAGCCCCGGTTTCCGGGTTTGTCACCGGAAAAGAGGTGTTCAGCGGGCAGCGGGTGGAGCCTGGAATGGAGCTTTTGATCCTGACGGATTTTTCCCGGGTCTGGGTTGAGGCGGATTTTTACGAATATGAGGCTGGGGAATTAAAGACAGGGCAGGCAGCCGAGCTTTTTTCATCCTATGATCCCGGTCTTTCATTAAAGGGCCGGGTGACCTATATTTATCCCTATCTGAACCCGGAAAGCCGGACCCTGAGGGCCAGGATGGAATTTTCCAATGAGGGCCTGCACCTGAAACCGGGAATGTTTGTGGATGCCCGGCTGGATCTGGACCTGGGGGAGTCTGTGGTGATTCCGGATTCGGCCGTCATGTATTCCGGGCTGCGCAAAATCGTCTTTGTCAATACGGAGGGCGGCCGGTTTGAGCCCAGGGAGGTTATGACCGGGGCCGGGAGCAACGGACAGGTCCAGGTTCTCTCCGGTGTTTCGGCAGGGGAGCATGTGGCAGTCAAGGCCAATTTCCTCCTGGATTCGGAATCCCGGCTCCAGGCCATTATCCAGGGAGCGGTAAAAAAGACAAAGCCTGACGGAGATACAAATGATTAAACGGATCATTGAATTCTGCGCCCTCAACCGCTGGCTGGTCATTCTTGCGACCCTTGTGATCGGTGCGGTCTCGGTCTATATCCTGAAGAACATCCGGCTGGATGCCCTTCCGGACCTGTCCGACACCCAGGTCATCATTTTTCCCGGTGGACCGGTCCCCGGATGATCATTGACGGACCAGGTGACCTACCCATTGCC
>JAAUSZ010000357.1 GCA_012031875.1 Desulfobacula sp. | reverse complement strand
CCCGGGATATCAGACTTGCCGTTAACAGACGATTGGGCCTGTCCGGCCTGTTTGAAAAAGGAGGTGCAGCATGACAAAAGCATTCAATATATCAAGGCGCGGTTTTATCAAGGCCGCGGGAATTACTGCGGGATGTACGGTGGTGGGGCTTCCCCTGGACCTTTACGCCGCCGAAAAAACCGGGTTTGTGGAAAACGGCAGCAGTCGGTTTACAAGACCGATGCTGAAGTGTACAAAATCCGTAAATCCCAGGACAATCCCATGATAAAGAAGCTGTATGACCCCAAGGCCGGATTTTTTCATGACGGCCCCCGGCGGCCAATCTGGCCCACCACCTGCTGCATACCCATTACAATGACCGCAGCAGCGGGATCAAGGCTCTGAAAGCCGCCGGGTTCAAACTGAACGTATAACCGGCCATACTACCCCCACACACCCCCGGCCTGCGGGAAGGACTTGCTCTGATCTTTAGGGACAGGGGTTTTACACAAAAATGAATATTTGCAGGAAGGATGTCCCGGACATGAAAAAACGTATCGGGGTCATCGGGCTTGTGGCTGATCCGTCCATGGAAACCCTTTCCAGGGTTCGCCTCGTGCTGTCGGACCACGCGGCCCTGATCATCGGAAAAATGGAAATCGCCGACGTCATCCGTGACGTCACGGTCATGGCCCTGGCCATTGAGGCCACCACGGACGAGGTGGGCGCCCTCACCGGAAAACTGGGCAACCTCCCCGATGTCCGTGTCAAGACCAGCCTGATATGACGGATGGGATCAATGCAAAGGAGATTTCCGTGAAACAGTCCTACTGGGTTCGCCCCATGAAACCACCCGGGGTACTCCTGATTTTCATCTGCCTGTTCATCATGTTCCGCCCGGCAGCGGCCCCTGGAACCGAACCCGCCAGCAACGAAGGTGAACCGATTGCAGACACCCTTGTCATCACCGTTCGCGGTGAGGCCTGTCCCGCCTCTTTAACGCCGGGAGGCGTGGGTGTGGTCACCTCTGAGGATATGGAAGAAGCCCACCCGGTCAGCCTGACGGATATCACCCGATATATTCCGGGCGTTGAAAAAAACCTCGGATTCCCCCTGGGGGTCGGACATCAATATCCGGGGCCTGGGCCGCAACAATGTCCTCTTTCTCATCGACGGGTGCCGGGTCAATACGGCCACAGACATCAACGCCCGTTTCGGCCTGGTCAATCCCCAGGACATTGAGCGGGTCGAGGTCATCAAGGGTCCCGTCAGCGCGCTTTACGGCTGGGGGCGCCATGGGGGGCGTGGTCAACGTCATTACCCGGAAAGGAAAGTATTCCACCGCCGGCCAAGTCAGCGGGGAAACGGCGGGCAATCTTTCGAGCAATCCCGAAGGCGGCGGGCTCTATGCCAATGCCGCCTATGGAGGCCCGGATTTCAGGATCTTCGCTTCAGGCGGGGTCCGGGACCATGACGACCGGGAGACCTCCGGCGGGGAAAGCCTTCACAACAGCCAATTCCAGGATGCCCATGCCAAACTCAACAGCGGGTTCAGGTGGAACGACGGCAATGAAACCGTTTTCGACTTTCAACAGGTAGAGGGCCGGGATATCGGTGTCCCGGGCAAAGGCCTGTCCCTTCCCGAAGGTCCGGATGTGACCTATCCGGAAACCGGCCGGAGGCTGATGGCGCTGACCCACACCATGACGCCCGAAGCCTCGGTGCTGACGGAATCCAGCCTCAAATTCTATCTCCAGGAAATCGAACGCCTGGTCCGGCTGGACTCCTTTCCCAAGGCCTCCCCCATTGACCGCCTGGAGCCGGGGCCGGCCACCGCACCCTGGGAATGACATGGACCAACCGGTTTGACCTTGATCCGCATTCCCCGGTGGCGGGCATGGATCTCTTTGAATGGCGGATCGATGATACCGAGCGGTACCGCTATTTAAAAAACGGCAGACTCAGCATCGACAGCAGCCTGGGCAATGTTTCCCAGATTGTGGGCGGCCTCTTTGCAGAAGACAACTGGTCCCCGGCCGAGGCCCTCACCCTGAATATCGGGGCCAGGATCGATCTTTCCCGGGTGGAAAGCGATGACCTTTACAACTGGATCATTCCCCCGGTGACCGGCCAGACCCCGGCCCTGGTCAGAAAAAGGCCGGACAACCCATGACGAAAGCCGGCAGGTCCATGCCGGAATGACATGGCAATTTGCAGACCTGTGGTCGGCCACGGCCGTTGCGGCCGCCGCCTACCGGCCCCCGGACCTCATGGACCTGTTCAAATACATTGACCTGGGAAGCGGGGTGGCGCTCTACGGCAACCCGGAGCTGGACCCCGAGCGGTCCGCCTTTTTTGAAACCGGACTTCACTATGTTTCAAAGCGCTTTAACGGGACGGTATCCGTGTATGCCAACGATCTTTCGGACCTGATCACGGAGGTTCAGAAAAGCCCGGCGGAAATCCGCATGGAAAACGTGGACCGGGCCTTGATCTATGGAAGCGATCTGTCCTTGCAATGGCGGATCACCGATGCATGGACCGCCCAGGCCGACCTGGCCTGGACCCGGGGGGAAAACAAAACCTCCCATGAACCCCTTCCCTTTATTGCTCCCTTGAACGGAAGGCTTGCCTTCCGGTATGGGTCCGACGGCCGCAGGGGATGGTGGGTGGAAACGGCCCTGGATTGGGCCGCTGCCCAGGACCGGACCCCGCCGGGCCAAAACCCGTCGGAGAGCTGGCAGACCATCGGCCTGACGGCGGGATACCGGTTCAAGGCCCTGGGCCTGGATCACACCTGGATCATTGGTGTCACCAATGTGCTGGATGAAAATTACAGCAATTATCTGTCCACTTCCCGGGGCCTGGAACTGAAAGAGGCCGGCACCGGTGTTTCATGCAGTTGGAAATTCAATTTAGGAGGCCCATGAAAAAATAGTGGTGGTCGGCATGGGGAATGTCCTGAAAGGGGATTATGGGGCAGGTTGCACTGTCCTGGAAAAACTGGCGGAAACAATGCCGAAAAAAGACATCGACTATGCCTATCTCGGGGAAGATACCCGCTTCGGCTGCGGGTTTTTATATGGAACGGATCTGG
>JAAUSZ010000356.1 GCA_012031875.1 Desulfobacula sp. | reverse complement strand
TTTACCCATCCCCTCTCTTAATGAACTGACGGGAGAAAAAGAAGCGGCTCAGGCCGATGGTTTCTTCCGGAGCATATCTGTGAACCCTCTTCTGATAAGCTCCTGGGTGAAATGCTGCCGAAAAACGTATTTATTCAGATATATGATGCATTGCTTCAGACATCCACCAGTGAGCATGCCGCCCGAATGCGGGCCATGGAAAATGCAACCAAGGCATGTGAAGACATGGTCGGAGAGCTTAAGTCCATATTCAACAAGACCCGGCAGTCAAAAATTACCGGTGATCTCATGGATATTGTCGGCGGTGCTGAAGCACTCAAGGGATAAATTTAAATCGATATGCTTAATTTAAGAAAACAGCTTTATAGGAGATAAAAATGACTCAAAATATAGGGAAAATAGCGCAGGTACTCGGTGCCGTTGTTGACGTTGAGTTTGAACCCGGAAAGCTTCCTCCGGTTCTGACGGCCTTGACGGTAACCAACCCGACGATAGGTAGCGAAGAAGACAACCTGGTGATTGAAGTGGCCCAGCACTTGGGCGACAATGTTGTCCGGTGTATCGGAATGGACGTAACGGACGGTCTTCAGAGAGGAATGGCGGTAAAAGACACCGGCGCGCCCATCATGATGCCGGTGGGCAAGGCCTCCCTCGGCCGGGTGTTGAATGTTGTGGGAAAACCCGTTGACGGGCTGGGACCCATTTCCCAGGAAAACATGCTTCCCATTCACCGGCATGCGCCCCAGTTTACTGAACAGGATACATCCGTCCGGGTTCTGGAAACCGGCGTCAAGGTGATCGACCTGCTCGTGCCCTTCCCCCGCGGTGGTAAAATGGGGATGTTCGGGGGTGCAGGCGTTGGAAAAACCGTTATCATGATGGAAATGGTGAATAATATCGCCATGCAGCATGGCGGTATTTCCGTGTTCGGCGGGGTGGGGGAAAGAACCCGTGAGGGAAACGACCTTTACCATGAAATGAAAAATTCAGGGGTTCTTCCCAAGTGCGCCCTGGTTTACGGGCAGATGACGGAACCTCCCGGAGCACGCGCCAGGGTTGCCCTTTCCGCTTTGACCTGCGCCGAATATTTCCGTGATGTGGAAGGACAGGACGTGCTCTTGTTTGTGGATAATATCTTCCGTTTTACCCAGGCCGGCGCAGAAGTTTCCGCCACCCTCGGCCGTATGCCGTCTGCCGTGGGTTATCAGCCGACCCTGGCCGTTGACATGGGCGAGCTTCAGGAACGCATCACCTCCACGGACAAAGGCTCCATTACCGCTGTTCAGTGTGTATACGTCCCTGCCGACGACTTGACCGACCCGGCTCCTGCAACCACCTTTGCCCATCTGGACGGAACCGTTGTTCTTTCCCGCCAGATTGCAGAACTCGGGATTTATCCGGCTGTGGACCCGCTGGACTCCACCTCCCGGATTCTCGATGCCGCATACATAGGTGAAGAGCACTATCAGGTAGCCCGTATCGTTCAGCAGACCCTGCAAAAATACAAGGAACTCCAGGATATTATTGCCATTCTGGGGATGGATGAATTGTCTGATGAAGATAAGGTCACGGTTCAGCGCGCCCGGAAACTTCAGAAATTTTTGTCTCAGCCTTTCCATGTTGCAGAAACCTTTACCGGTATGGCCGGTAAATTTGTAAAGGTTGAAGATACGGTAAGATCATTTAAGGAAATTATTGACGGAAAACACGATGATCTTCCAGAAAATGCTTTCTATATGGTGGGTTCCATTGAAGAAGCCATTGCAAAGGCAAAATCCGCTTAAACATCCGGAGGTATATTATGGCTGAGAAATTATTTCTTGAAGTCGTTACACCGCAGAAATCAGTTGTCAGTGAAGAGGTTGAGATTGTGGTGGCTCCGGGTTCAGAGGGTGAGTTTGGGGCTCTGAAAGGGCACACTACGTTTCTGAGCTCTTTGAAACTGGGAACACTTCGGTATAAGGATGCCAATGGAAAAGAAAGATATGTTTTCATCAATGGCGGGTTTGCTGAAGTTCTGCCCCATAAGGTCACGATTCTGGCCGAGTCTGCAGAGCGCCGAAAAGATATCGACATCGAACGAGCCATGAAGGCTAAGGAAAGAGCTGAAAAACGGCTGGCTGCAAAAACTCCGGACACGGACCTGATCAGGCTGAGGCGGCCTTAAGACGAGCGTTGTACAGGCTTAAGATTAAAGATATCAAATGATGTGACAAAGGACCTATCCATATATTATCCGGAAAATGGATAAATGAAAAAAATGGGGGGGCTTCACGCAAATGGAAGCCTCCTCTTTTTATATGGATAATCCGGCATTTATAAATGAGGAAAAAATTTAACGGATGTGGCCATGAATTTTGATGATGTCGGGGTTGTGATTCTTGCGGCAGGCAAGGGTACCCGGATGAAATCCGATACTGCCAAGGTCCTTCATAAGGTTGCCCGGAAAGCAATGATTGTCCATGTGGCGGAACGGGCCTTGGAAATTGCCCCGGATAATGTGTATATTGTTGTCGGGCACCAGGCGGAGAGGGTGAAAGACGAGGTTTCAAGGTTTCATAAGGTCCGTTTTGCCTACCAGAAACAACTTCTGGGGACCGGTGATGCCGTCAGGAGCGCGATCCCCGGTCTTGACCCAGGAATAAAGGATGTCCTGGTATTGTGCGGGGATGTCCCGCTGATCAGGGAGAAGACCCTTCGGGAACTCGTGGATACGCATAAAAAAAAACGATTCCGCCATTACGGTTCTTGCCACAAAGGTCAATGATCCCAAAGGATATGGACGGATTGTTCTCGATGCCCTCAACCATTTGCTGTATATCAGGGAAGAGGCGGATGCCACGGCTGAGGAAAAACATATTAAAACGGTTAATACGGGAATATATTGTTTTAATAAGGATCTTCTGAATAGTGCCCTTGATGAGCTGTCGCCGGAAAACAGCCAGGGTGAGTATTACCTGACGGATGTGGTGGAAATCGCCCGGAAAAAAGGTCAGGTCATCATGGTCGTGACCACTCAGGATTCAAACCAGGTGATGGGCGTGAATACGCCTGAAGAGCTTGACAGGGCGGAATCCTGATGCAGAGCCTTGGCGGATAATTGCCTTGACTTTGTTAAATATTTTGAATTATAGTGAATGCTGACG
>JAAUSZ010000355.1 GCA_012031875.1 Desulfobacula sp. | reverse complement strand
CTGCAACTGGGGTTGAAGGACAAACTGCTGGAATCCCCGGAACCCTGGCTCTGCTATTACTGCGGGGACTGCAATACAGACTGCCCCCGGGGGAGCGGAACCGGCGGAAACCATGATGGCCACCCGGCGCTGGCTGACCACCCAGTTTGACTGGACCGGGCTTGCCCGTTTGTTTTATTCTTCCCCCAAATGGCAGGTGGGCGCCTTTTTTGCCGTGACCCTGGGGATCGTCCTGCTCTTTCTCTTCGGCCACGGACCGGTCATCACGGACCGGGTGGCCCTGAATTCATTCGCCCCACCCCACCTGGTCCATACCGGGGATCAGATCATGTTCGGCATCCTGGGATTTTTGCTTCTCTCCAACGGCTTTCTCATGTACCGGGGGATCATGAAAGACACAAAAGTCCCCCTCATCACCTATATCACCCAGGCCCCGGTGTTCCTGCTTCACTATCTGACCCAGAAACGGTGGCGCAAATGCGGGACCGGCCCCAGCTCCAGGTGGACCCGGCATTTTATCCTCTTTTCCGGGTATATTACCATGGAAGTCCTGATCATCGGTTTTCTCGAAGTCTTCCAGACCGATGTGATTCATCCCTTCTGGCACCCCACCCGGATTTTCGGTTATTATGCAACGGTGGCCCTTATGCTGATCTCAGGAAATATGCTGTACTCCCGGTGGTATCTGAAAAAAGAAAAACTGCACCGGTATTCCGATTTTACCGATGTCTTTTTCCTGATCCTGTTATTCACGGCAGCCTTTACCGGGATCCTGGTTCATATCTTCCGCCTGTCCGGATGGCCCATTGCCACCTACACCATCTATACCCTCCATGTGTCCATGGTGGTGGGCATGCTCAGCATCATGCTGCCCTTCGGCAAACTGTCTCACCTGTTTTACCGGCCCCTGGCCATCTTCCTGACCACCTTAAAAGAAAAGGTCACCAGAGAATCCCAGGTGGTTTTCGAGACCGTCACCAAAGACGTGGGCGACACCTTCATGAGCTGCATGCAGTGCGGCACCTGCTCCGGCGTCTGCCCCTGGAGCGGGATCACCTATTACAGCCCCCGCCAGATCCTCCGCAACATCAGCCTGGAAACCTGCACCCAGGCCACCGTTGACGCCACTGCCTGGGATTGCGCCACCTGTGGGTCCTGTGTGGAACATTGCCCCAGGGGCATTGAAATCATTGACCTGGTCAAATCCATCCGGAGCCAGAATGTGGCTGCCCAAAAACTTCCCAAAATGTTTACCGCACCTGTTAAAAGCCTTAAAAAGAGCGGGAACCCATGGAACGGCAAGCCCCGGGACCGGATGCTCTGGGCCGGGGATGTGGATATCCCGGCCTTTACCCCGGAAAAGGAATACTGCCTCTTTACCTGCTGTACCACGGCCTATGACACCAGCCTTTCCAAGGGCTGTGAAACCGCGGGCAAGGCCCTGCCGAGATTGCTCTCCCATGCCGGGGTCTCCTTCGGCAGTCTGGGCGACAAAGAAAGCTGCTGTGGCGACCAGGCAGCCTCCCTGGGGGAAAAGGAAGTGTTTTCCGGCCTTGAAAGAATAAATACGGATATGTTCATGAAGGCGGGGGTCAAAAAAATCCTGACCTTCTCTCCCCACTGCCTGAATACCTTTAAAAACCAGTATGACGGGTTGAAGGACCAGGTGGATACGGAGCATTATACCGAGGTCCTGGACCGGCTCATCTCAGGGGGCAGGCTCACCCCGGTGAACCCGACCGGTCTCACCGTCACCTATCACGACCCTGTTATCTGGGGCGGCACAACGGCATCTATGACGCCCCCCGAAGGGTGCTGGGCAGCATCCCCGGGCTGAAACTGGTGGAGATGGAGAATCACCGGAAAAGGAGCCTGTGCTGCGGCGGTGGCGGCGGCGGCCCCTGGAAGGAATATCCGCCGGAGCAGCGGTTCGGTGCGGTGCGGGTGCGCCAGGCCGTTGAAGCCGGCGCGGACGTCATTGCAACGGCCTGCCCCTATTGCATCCGCATGCTGAATGAAGCTGTGGCTGAATTAAATATCGGAAATAAAATAAAGGTTCAGGATATATCTGAACTGCTGTTAACATCGGTTGACATTCCGGATGCTGCCGGGAATATTCAACCCTATATACCAAGCCTTGAGCAGGAGGACTGTCATGTCTGAACGAATCGGATTCTATATCTGCCACTGCGGTATCAATATCGCCTACCGGGTCCGGGTGGCGGAGGTCGCCGCCTATGCATCCACCTTTCCCGGGGTGGTGGTGGCCCGGGACTATTTATTTATGTGCTCTGATCCGGGCCAGGAACTCATTGAAAAGGATATCAAAAGCTTTGACCTGACCCGGGTGGTGGTGGCCTCCTGTTCCCCGAGGATGCACGAAAAAACATTCAGGGCCGCCTGCGGGCGGGCCGGGCTTAATCCTTACCACGCGTTTCATATGGTCTGCGTCCGGGAACACGGATCCTGGGTAACGGAAAACGAAGACGAGGCCACGGAAAAAGCAAGGGTCATTGTCCGGGCCGGCCTTAAACGGGTCTCTTTCCAGGATGCCCTGATTCCCAGCCAGTTCTCCGTCAATTCCAACACCCTCATCGTGGGCGGCGGCATCGCCGGTATGCAGGCCGCCATTGATATTGCCAGCGCCGGGTTCAAGGCCTACCTGGTTGAAAAGGCGCCCACCGTGGGCGGGCATATGCTGCAATACGACAAGGCCTTCCCCACCCTGGACTGCACCGCCTGTATCGGCACCCCCAAAATGGTGGCCGTGGGCCAGGATAAAAATGTGGAACTCCGAAGCTATGCCGAAGTGGAGCATGTCAGCGGGTTTGTGGGCAATTTCCAGGTCACCATCAATAACAAGGCCCGATATATCAAAACCAATTGCACGGGCTGCGGCGACTGCGCCAAGGTCTGCCCCGTGGAATTCCCCAATGAATGGGACGTCAACACCAAGATGCGGAAGGCCATTTACCTGTCTTTCCCCCAGGCCGTGCCGGTCCGGTATGTCATCGACAAAAAAAGCACGGCCCCGTGCAGAATCTCCTGCCCTGCCGGAACCAATGTCCAGGGCTATGTGCAGATGGTCAAAACGGGAAACTACCAGCAGGCCCTCAATATCATCATGGAACGCCTGCCCTGCCGGGTTCTCGGC
>JAAUSZ010000354.1 GCA_012031875.1 Desulfobacula sp. | reverse complement strand
ACCCCGGTCACCGGTTTATAATACCCATGCCTATGACCGGGTGGAAGCCTGAAGGCCCTGGCCACCTCGATCCGGGTCTGGCTTCCGGACCTGAAATATATGGATGAGGCCCTGGCCCTGAGGCTTTCCCATGCCCCCCGCTACCCTGCTGTCGCCAGTGCCGCCATCCGGGAAATGGTCCGGCAGAAGGGCCTTACCCTGAGATTAAATGACCGGGGCGAGATTCAGGAAGGCGTTATCGTGCGCCACCTGGTGCTTCCGGGCCAGGTGGCGAACAGCAAGGCAGTGCTGCGATTTCTGGCCAGGGACATCTCCCCGGACATCACGGTTTCCATCATGGCCCAGTATTCTCCCACTCCCCATGTGGCTGGCCAGCAAGGGCTGGACCAGGAGTTGAACCGGGGGGTGACAAAGGAGGAATACGACGAGGTGCTGGATGAGATGGATTTTCTGGGCCTTGAAACCGGCTGGGTCCAGGATCTGGACAGCCGGGACACCTATCAGCCCGATTTTGCCCAGTCCCATCCCTTTGATCCCGGCCTCCGCCCCACCGGCCTTAAACCCTCTTGATTTTATCCCCTTTTTGATGTTAGGTTGCCAGCCATGACCCGCAAAAATCTCATATCCCTGCACGGCGGCCACAGCGGCCAGTTCTGCAGCCATGCCCAAGACGATCTGGAAGATATCCTTTTAAGGTATATGGACCTCGGCTTTACCCGGGTCGGGATCACCGAGCATATCCCGCCCAGCCGGGAAGATTTTCTTTACCCGGATGAACGGAACCTGGGCCTGACGGCTGCCGATCTTGAGAAACGGTTTGAAGCCTATTTTCAGACCATCAGGGGCCTTCAGAAAAAATATGCCTCCCGGATCAGGATCTTTGCCGGGATGGAAACGGAAACCTATACAGGATACGGGGAGCCATATCAAAAACCTCATCCGGCGGTTCAGGCCCGATTATCTGGTGGGCTCGGTCCATCATGTGGATGATGTCTGCTTTGACTACTGCCGGGAAGATTACGACCGGATGGTTTCCCTGTGCGGCTCCCACGAGGCCCTGTACCAGCGGTATTTCGACCTTCAGCAGGACATGATCCTGACCCTGAAGCCCTTTGTGGTGGGCCATTTCGACCTTATCCGGATCTTTGACCCGGATTATGAAAAAAGACTGGTAATCCCCGCGGTCCGGGAAAAGATCCTCCGGAACCTGAAGCTCATCAAATCCCTGGGCCTGTTCCTGGATTTCAACCTCCGGCCCCTGAAAAAGGGGGAAAAAGAACCTTACCTCACCGCCTCCATCCGGAAGACGGCCCTGGAAATGGGCATCCCCCTGGTTCCCGGGGATGATTCCCACGGCGTGGCCGAGGCCGGGGGCCATGTGGAAAAGGCCATGGCCATACTGGCGGCGGAAGGCTTTGGCACGGACTGGCCTGACCCGGTCCTGATCTCCGGAAATGAATAAAGGAAGCGAATTATCATGAAGGCAGTGGTTCAGCGGGTTAAACAGTCCCAGGTGACCGTGGACGGGGCACTGGTCTCGGGCATCGGCCCCGGGCTCATGGTTCTTCTGGGCGTATCCGAAGACGACACGGAAAAGGATGCGGATTTCCTGGTGGAAAAAATCATCCATTTGCGCATCTTTGAAGACGAAAACGGCAAACTGAATATTTCTTTGATGGATGTCCGGGGAGAACTCCTGGTGGTCTCCCAGTTCACCCTTCTGGGCGATTGCCGGAAGGGCCGGAGGCCCTCCTATATCAAAGCCGCGGCCCCTGAAAAGGCCAACCGGCTGTACGCATATTTTATCCGCCGGGCAAGGGAACTGGGGGTTGAGACAAAATCAGGCGTTTTCCAGGCCATGATGGAGGTTTCCCTGATCAACCAGGGGCCCGTCACCCTGATCATAGATACTAAAGAGAAGGACACCAAAGAAAAGGGACACGAAGACAAATGAGCCCTGAAACCCTTTCCGTTGTCCTGGTCAGACCCCGGGGGCCCATCAATATCGGGTCCGTGGCCAGGGTCATGATGAATTTCGGCTTTGCCCGGCTGAGGCTGGTGGAGCCCACACCGGAATACCTGTCCCTGGACGCCAAAAAATGGCCCTGACCGCCTTCCCCATCCTTGAAACCGCCCGGGTCTTTGATGACCTGAAATCGGCCCTCTCCGATATCCAGGCCGCCTTCGGCACCACCCGCAGGTTCGGCAAATACCGGGAAATTTCTTTACCCCGGCCGCAGCCGCGGAACCGTAAACCGGGATTTTGCCGGCATCCCCTGCGCCCTGGTGCTGGGGCCTGAAGACAACGGCCTTGAAACCAGCGACCTGAGCCTTTGCCGCCATTTTATCACCATCCCCACCCATGACGGGTTTCCGTCCATGAACCTGAGCCATAGCCTGGCCATCCTGCTCTATGAGATTTCCATCTTCTCTGCAAAAATCAAAAAACCTGCCGGCCTGCCGGCTAAAAAACTGGCCAAGGGCGATGAAATCGAGCACATGGTGGACCATATGCGGGAAACCCTGCTCAGCATTGAATTTCTCGACAAACAGAACCCGGACCACCTGCTGCGGACCTTCCGCCGGATCTTCGGCGTTGCCGGGCTCAGCTCACGGGAGGTAAAGATCATCGAAGGCCTCATGAGCCGCATCGACTGGACGGAAAAGGAAAGGAGGAAACACGCCCATGTTCACCATGGATGACCTTTTGGAAATGGCCGTCAAAAATGGAAAAAACGGGGAGGCGGTTTACCGAAAATCCCTGAAAAAAATACGGCAGAAGGCCCTGACGGACCTTCTCTCCTGGATGGCGGCGGAAGAAGCCGCCCACGGCCGCTGGTTCCTGGAACAAAAAAACCGCCTGGCCCTTCATCCCGAAGAAAAAGCCTTAAAGGAAATGATTCCCGAGGTGCTTCAGGACATGATGGGAGAAAACGCCCTTTCCCTGGATGAGGTGGAATTTGACAAAATCAGCACCACCCTGGAACTCCTGACCACCTTTATTGAATTTGAAAAGGAAACCATCCGCTTCTATGAATTGCTGGACATGTTCATTGAAACGGAGGAAGTCCGGAAGGGCCTTAAAACCATCATCCGGGAAGAAAACGCCCATGTGGAAAAGCTGACCCATATGGCCGCCTCCCTGGACTGATCTCTAAAAAGCATGGG
>JAAUSZ010000353.1 GCA_012031875.1 Desulfobacula sp. | reverse complement strand
TTTCTGTGGCTGGCCTTCTTTTTTTCGGAGATAGGCGTCGGGATTGTATTTTGTATCGCTTTTTTATGAGTTTAAAGCCGGGCTGATTCTGGGCTGGCTCATCACCCTGGTCCTGGGGGGGCTGATCCATATCCTCTACCTCGGCAACCCCTTGCGGGCCTGGCGGATGCTCATGAAACCCAATACATCGGAGCTGTCCCGGGGCATCTGGATCATCGGGGTATTTGCAGCCGTTGGATTCCTGCAAATCATCACCAGCGGCGGTTTTAACTTTGTATTGAATATCATCATGGGAATTTTGTGTCTTCTCATTATTTCCCATGGATTTGCCACCATGAATGTGATCCGGGCCCTTCCGGCCTGGAGTTCCACCATGGTGCTGCCCCTGTCCATTATCTCAGGCGTATGGGTGGGGCATCAGCTTTTACAGTTCATGTTTGCCGTTTCAAAACCGGCAGAAGCCGCATCCGGGTTGGAACCGTGGGCGGGGGCCTTTTCTTTGCCTATGTGCTTTGTATTATTCTCTACGTCTGGGGCACCTATCACAGCAATGAGATCGGAAAGGCCTCCATCATCATGCAGGCGAAAGGGGAGCTTCAGAGGATTTCCCTTATCGGTGTGGCAGGGCTTGGGGTCGGACTCCCCCTGGTTCTGACCCTGATCATGTGGGGCGGGGATACCAATGCCTTCTGGATTTTTTTAAGACTGGCCTCTGTGGTCGCCGGGGATCTGGCCCTGAGGTTTGTCATCATGAAAAGCGCGGTATATAAACCGCTTTTGACAAGACAATAATTTACTGTCCCGGGAACGGGCAGGCAGGGAATGATGATTCCTGCCTGCCCGTTTTTTTATGGGGAAGGGCAGCCTGGGGAAAATAAAATTAAGGATTGAAAATATAAGGAAAAGGATATAATTATAGCTATATCACAGACGAGATAAAGCTATTGTCTTGTATAAAAAGTATTTTGTATCTTTTTGTCAAATAGGATGCCATATGGCGGATAAAGAAAAACAGGAAAAAAATACGGAAAAGCAGCCGGAGCTTCAGCCAAAGGTAAAATTTGAAGTATATGGTGAAGAAATGATCGAAAAAGAGGTTAAATCCAGCGGCAACAGCGGGAGAATCTATCTTCCCCCGAACTGGGTCGGGCATACCGTAAAGATCATTAAGGTCGAATAACAATGGAGGATCTTGTGGAACACGCAGTTAACATAAGAGCAATCACTCTTGAGGATGCAGAGCCCATTCAGCAGATAAGAAAAGCAATTTCCGAGGAAGACGGGTCCGTTGATTTTAAAAAATTTATTGAACAGCAGATATCTGAAAACAAGGGCAAATTAAGCCTGGTGGCTGAAGTCAACGGAAAGGTGGTGGGCTATATGATCAGTACGGTCCTGTATGCCGGGTTCGGGATCACAAAAAGCGCCTGGATCATGGCCATCGGGGTCCTTCCCGAATATATGGGGCAGGGAATAGGGCTGACCCTTGCCCGGAAAATCTGTGATATCTATAAAGAAAAAGGAATCAAACATATTTATTCTTCCGTTCTCTGGGATTCCACCGATGTGCTGTCCTTTTTTAAGAAACTGGGGTTTGAGCGAAGCGAATTTATCAACCTGAAAAAGAGATTATAGCCTCTTTTTCAGGGGATGAAGTTTTTTTCAGAAGGAGGCATGGGGTTTAATGTCGGATCTTCTCGATATCGGGCTGGTCATCCTGGTGATATGCCTCTTTTCAGCAGGTCCATCTCCAAGGACGCGCTGGAACTGCTTTCGGATCAGGAGAAACTCCATCTGAACCGGGACTTTTCAAGGTTCGGCAGATTTTACCCGGCACCGGTTCTTGCCGGCTTTGCAGCTTATGTGGCGATTGCCTATTTTTACCCGGCTGTTTCCAATGCCGCCTTTGTTGGATTCATCTTTTTTTTTCTTTTTTTTTCTTGTTTTTTGTCTCCGTCCGCATGATCGGCATCATGAAAGACTCGGGGCTTCCTGAGGCTTATATCAGAGAGTATAAGCAGTCCAGGTGGATATACAATTTCGGCTTTGTCCTGTGCGGCGGCATCCTTGTATATGAACTGCTGAAATCATAGAGAGATCCGTGTAAATTCATTCCGTCAGGAGACCGTCCCTCTTTCCGCTGAGTATGCTTCATATTCCCTCGTATCCATGATTTTTTTGAGGATCTGAACCGTTTCAAAAAACTTCAAGATAGGTATTGTAGAGCGGTACGGGGGCCAACCGGAGGATATTGGGGGGCCGGAAATCCGGGATAATATGATGATTCAGCAGGGCCTTTCCGATCCGGACCGCCTCGGTTTCATGTTCAAGCGCGATATGCCCGCTTCTTTTTTCAGGATCCAGGGGGCTTCCTATTTTAAAATCATAGGGACTTTCCGACAGATGGGCCTCCACAAGGCAGGCCAAATAGGAAGTGATTTTTTTGGATTTTTCCCTGATATTGTCCATCCCGGCCTCAAGGAGGATATCCAGAGCGCTTTCAACCGGGGCTGCACTGAGCATGCCCTGGGTTGAAATCTGCCAGCCTCCGGCGCTTTTCGAATGGTTAAAGTCAATGCTCATGTCAAACTGCCGGTCTTTTTCACATCCGTACCACCCGGCCAAAGGGGAGTTTTATGGAAATGCTTGCTGTTGATATATAAAAAGGCCGGACTTCCGGGACCGCCATTCATATATTTGTAACTGCACCATACGGCAAAATCAAGGTCCCATTCGGAAAACCGGTGAGGGACCACCCCGGCTGAATGGCAACAGTCAAATCCGATACAGATCCCTTTTTTATGAGCCTCACGGATAAGAAACCCCATGTCCAGCAACTGGCCGCTCCTGAAAAGAACCGAGGGCAGAAAGACCAGGGCTGTTTCATCGGTCATGGCTGCCGCAATGGCATCCTCATCCAGGTACCGGCCATCCCGGCTCCTGATCAGGATCAGCTCTTTTTCTGGATCAAGCCCCCTTATTTGAATCTGCCCCTTGAGCGCATAAATATCCGACGGAAAATTCAGTTCATCGGCAATGATTTGGGTCCGGGTTCCTTTGGGCTGATAAAAGGTGCTGATCAAAGAATGGATGTTCACGGTGGTCGAACCGGTCATGATGACCTCTTCTTTTTTTGCCCGATCAGGGCCGCGCATTTTTTGCCGATTTC
>JAAUSZ010000111.1 GCA_012031875.1 Desulfobacula sp. | reverse complement strand
GTGGCCCGTGAAATGGCGGCATAGCATACGCATCGATTCGAAAAGGGTCCCCAAAGGCCCTGAGACATCCGGCCATGATGCCCACCAGGACCCCGCCCAGGGCTGAGGGAAGGATGAGGGCCATGCTCATGACAAGCCCTCGGTTCAGGGCGTTAAGCAGTTCCTGGAAAAAGGGGGAGAGCATTATTCGACCCCTTCTCCGGACAGGCTGTTGAGCTTGTCGCAAAAGCCCTGGCTCCGGGTGCCGGGGACCAGCAACGCTTTTGGGCTGCCCTGTTCCACCACCGCCCCCGCCTCCATAAACAGGATTTCGTCGGCCAGGGTCCGGATGAGGCTGATCTGGTGGGTGGCCATGACCATGGTCATGCCTTTTTTGGCCAGGCTGCGGATCACGTCGATGACTTCGCCGGTCAGATCCGGGTCCAGGGCCGAAGTGGGTTCGTCCAGGAGCAGCACCTTGGGGTCCATGGCCAGGGCCCTGGCAATGGCCACCCGCTGTTTTTGCCCGCCGGAAAGCTCTGCCGGGTAAAGCCTGATCTTGTCCTCCAGCCCTACCTGGGAAAGTTCTACCATGGCCCGTTGGGACGCCGCTTTTTTATCCATTTTTTTAACCTTGCGAAGGGCCAGGGTCACATTGTCCAGGGCTGTCAGGTGGTCAAACAAATTGAAATCCTGGAATATCATTCCCACCTGCTGCCGGTAGTGGTAGAGCGCTTTTTTGCTTGCGATGTCCACGGGTTTTTCTTCCAGCCAAAAGCGGCCTGAATCAGGAGAGATGAGGCAGTTCAGGCATTGAAGAAAGGTGCTTTTGCCTCCCCCGGAAGGCCCGATCAGGATTTTGATTTCACCCTTGTCCAGGCTTAAGTCCACTCCCTTGAGAATGGGCTGGCCGCCAAAGGATTTGGTGATGTTTTCCACCCTGAGGATGGGGTTTTTCATGGTTACATTCCTTTATTCGAATATCCGGGGATTTTGACGGTCTTTTCCAGTTTTGAGAGGGCCCTGACCCCGGCCCAGGTCAGGGCAAAATAAATCAGTCCTGCGATGATATAAATGGGAAGGTGCTGGTAGGTCCGGGAAGCCACAAATTTTGCCCTGGCCATGATTTCCGGTGCGCCCAGGACAAAGGCCAGGGCCGAATCCTTCAGGACGATGGAAAATTCATTGGACCAGGCCGGGATGGACAATCTCAGGGCCTGGGGCAGGATGATGGTCAAAATGGTCTGGATATCGCTCATGCCCAGGGAGGAGGCTGCCTTGAACTGGCCCCTGGGGAAGGGCGAGGATGGCCCCCCTGAAGATATTTGCCTGGTAAGCAGCGGTGGTCATGCCCAGGACCACGGTGACGGCTGCCACCGCGCTGAGATTGAGCCCCATATAATGAAACACCCCGAAATAAAAAAGAAAAAGCAGCACCAGGATGGGCACCCCCTGGAAAAACCAGATATAGAGGCCGATGGCCCTTTGCAAAAGCGTGTTGCCGTAAACCCGGCCCACAGCCATAAAGAGTCCCAGGACCAGCCCCAGGGCCATGGCGCCGGTCACAATCACGGCGGTGATAAGGCCGCCCGAGAGAAGATAGGGCAGGGCCCCTTTGATGATGGATAAGCTTTCAGGCATTGCAGATACCGGTCCCCGGGCCGGTCGGCCCGGGGACCTCGGGTGATTATTTTAAATCATATTTTTTGATGAGTTCTTTCCAGTAGTCCGAGGCCATGAGACGTTTCAGGCCTTCGTTCATATCTTTGAGGAGCTGGGCATCCTCTTTGCGGACCGCGTATCCGAAATCTTCGGAGGCCATGCCGAAGGTCCCCAGGATCTTTACGTCCTTTTTATCGGCCGCGTCTTTTGCCGGTGCATCGTCCATGGCGGCAGCAGCGATTCTTCCATTAAGGATATCTTCAACAGCCAGGGGAGAAGATTCATAATATCTGAGTTCAAGGTTCCATCCATTTTTCTCGGCCGCTTCCTTGAGCCATTTGGCTTCGGAAGTGCCCTGCTGGACCCCCACGGTTTTTTTGCCCTTGAGCAGGTCGTCCAGGGTCAGGGTTGAATCTTTCTTAACCACCATGACCTGTTTGATTTTCCAGTAGGGCGTGGTAAAGGAAACCTTTTCCATCCGGTCCGGGGTAATGCTCATGCCCGAGGCCACCATATCGATTTTTTTGGTGATCAGGCTGGTGATGATTCCGTCCCAGTCATAGGCCTTGTGTTCCACCTCATACCCCATCTCCTTGGCGATCCAGTTCATGGCCTCCACGTCAAAACCGCTGGGAGAGCCCTTGGCGTCAATGAATGCAAAAGGGGGAAAGTTGGCGTCAATGCCGTTGATGATTTTCTTCCCTGCCAGGGCTGGGTTGCCGCCTGCCAGGAGAAGCGCCATGATCCCGACCAGAATGATCAGTTTTTTTTTAAACATGTTATGAATCCTTTCCTATAGTTATGGTATGTGGAGCATTGCTCCGGCTCAATAACATCAGCAGGGGGCCAGGGGGGCCCCCTGCTTAATAACTCTTGGTAAATAGTGATATTCAGGCAAATTGTCAAGAAGGGAGTTTTAAAACGGAATTTCCGGCGCTGCCCATGAGCAGGGCCGTATAGGGATGCTGCGGATGGTTGATAATGTCGGCGGCGGCCCCCATTTCCACGATCCGGCCGGCCTGCATGACCCCGATCCGGTCGCTGATTTTCCGGGCCAGGCCGATATCATGGGTTACAAACAGCAGGGTCAGGCCCTTTTCGATCTGAAGATGGAGCAGCATTTTCAGGACCTTGGCCTGGACGCTGGGGTCCAGGGCGCTGGTGGGTTCATCCGCCACCAGCATCAGGGGGTTCCGGATCAGGGCCCGGGCCAGGCAGATGCGCTGGATGGCCCCCATATTCAGTTCATGGGGATAGCGGCTTAAAAATCCGGGCTCCGTGGGCAGGTGAACATCGGCCAGGGCCGGGAGAACCCGCTCCCGGATATCATGTTCCGCCGGCCTTGGTTTCTGAATACGCAAAGGTTCGGCCAGGATGTCGAAAACCGTGAACCGGTGGCTGACGGCCTCGGCCGGGTTCTGGTAAATCACACCGATCTGCCATGCCCGGGACCGGTGGTCCTGTTGGGTCCAGGCGGCCGTATCCAGGCCGTCAAAGGTCCGGGTCCCCGTATCCGGTTTCAGGGCTCCTGCGGCGATCATGGCCAGGGTGGTTTTGCCGGACCCGGTTTCTCCCACCAGACAGAAGACTTCCCCGGACCTGAGGGTCAGGTCCGTGGGTTCCAGGGCCCGGACAGGGCCATAGGAAGCGGAGACGCCTTCCAGGCGGAGCAGGTCGGCGATCCCGCCCCGGAGGCAGCGGACCCGGTGATCCGCCGATCGGACCAGGGGCATATTTCCCCGGCCGCATTCTTCTTTGGCCTGGGTGCAGCGGGGCCGGAACAGGCATCCTTCCGAAGGGGCGTGCCCCTCTTTATGGACCGAGTCCTTTTCCACCACATGGTCATGGGGGGAGGCCTCCCGGGGATGGGTGTGAACCATCCGGTAAAAGGCGTCCCCCCCGGATACCCCCCAGGTCCCGGACCGCCTCCATGCCCGGAAAGGAACGGGCCAGGCCCAGGGTATAGGGATGCTTTGGATGAAACAGGTCCCTGGCCGGCAGGTATTCCATGATCCGGCCCAGGTAGAGCACAGCCGCGTCGTCGGCCAGGTTCCGGGCCAGGTCCAGGTCATGGGTGATCAGAAGGATGCTTTTTTGTCGAAGGCTCAGATTTTGGATGACCTCCGAGATGAACTGCTTTGTCATGGCGTCCAGGGCCGCAGTGGGTTCGTCCAGGATCAGGATTTCCGGGTCCAGGATCAGGGCCATGGCCAGGAGAGCCCTCTGGATCTGGCCGCCGCTCAGTTCATGGGGGAAACGGCGGGCCTGGTCCGGGGTCAGCCCCATTTCCCCCATGAGATCCAGAGCCAAGTCCCGGGCCGGGTCCGGCGCCAGGCCCCGGCAGTGAATCAGGGGTTCGGCCACCTGGTCCGCCAGGCAAAGGACCGGGTTGAAATGGGAGGGGCCGTTCTGAAAGACCATGGCCGTCCGGGACCACCGAAGGCTGTTCATTTCTTCTTCCTTCAGTCTGGAAATATCGGCGTCGCCCAGGAGAATTTGTCCGTCCATGGCGGCGTTGTCCGGCAGGAGTCCCATGAGGGCCTTGCCCAGGGTGGTCTTTCCGGAGCCCGATTCCCCCACCAGGGCCGTGATCCGTCCCGGTTCAAGGGTCAGGCGGACCCGGTCCAGGGCCATGAGAAGATGGGGGCCGGTTTTATAGCATACCGTGAGGTTTTTAATATCCAGTTTCACAATAATTCCTTGAGCCTCGGGTCGAATATCTTTTCCAGGCCGACGGCCAGGAAGGTGGCGGACATGATCAGGAGGGACAAAACCACAATGGGGGGCAGGAGCCAGTTCAGCCAGATATCCAGGTAATAGTATTTCAGGGCGAAATGGATCATCATGCCCAGGGATTTGCGGCCCGGATCAAAAAGACCCAGAAAGGCCAGGGAGGCTTCCATGAAAATCGCCCCCCGGGTTTTGGCGGCAAAGCTGATCAGGTACAGGGGAAAGAGTTCAGGGACCAGGTGCCGCCGGATAATATAGGCCCCGGACCCTCCCAAATGGCGGGCCGCCTGGATATGCAGGCTGCTTTTTATGACCAGGGCCTGGGCCCTGACGGCTTTGGCCGTTGTGGGCCAGGCCAGCAACGCCAGGGCCAGGGCCAGGACCGGGGCCGAAGGCTGAAAAAAAGCGGCCAGCAGGATCAGGACCATGACCGCAGGGACGGCCAGGACCACATCGGCGGTTCTCATGAGCAGGGCGTCCACCCAGCCCCCGGTCCAGGCCGAGACCAGGCCCGTGATGACGCCTATCACCAGTCCGGCCGCCCCTGAAAAAAGACCGAAGGCCAGGGTATTCCTGAGCCCGAAGAGAAGTTCCGACAGGATATCCATGCCGCTGTCGTTGGTTCCCAGCCAGTGATCCCCCGAGGGCGGGCTCAGGGGGCAAAGGAGATATCATGGGGGGAATAGGGCGCCAGGGCGGGCCCCAGCAGGGTTGCCCCGGCCAGGATCACCAGCAGCAGGGCCCCGGTGAGGAACCATGAATCCTGGAGCAGTTGGCGCCGGATATCAAGATGCATGCTTCACCCTGGGGTCCAGCCACCCGTAGGCCCATTCCAGGGACAGGTTGACGGCCAGCACCATGAGGGATGAAAAAAGGACGATCCCCTGGATCAGGGGCAGGTCCCTCATGGCAATGGCGTTGAATAACAGGGTTCCAGCCCGGGATAGGAATGGATGGTTTCCACCACCATGGCTCCGGTCATCATGAAGGCGATCCTCAGGCCGAAGCGGGTGATGATGGGCAGCAGCGCATTGCGGGCCGCATGGGCGTAACGGATGCGAAGCCGGGTCAGGCCTTTGGCCCGGGCGGTCTGGATATACCGGGTGTTCAGCACCATGACCATGCCGGCCCGGGTGAGCAGGAAATTGCCGGGCAGATAGGCCAGGACCAGGGTTGCCAGGGGCAGGGCCAGGTGATGGAGAATGTCCATGATCCGGCCCCCGGCGCTGTGTTCGGCATAGGCGGTGGCTGCCCCGCCGGCGGAAACCAGCCCAGCCACAGGCAAAGACCAGCAGAAGGATCACCCCGGTGCAGATTTCGGGAATCCCTTCCAGGACGGTCATGGCGCCCACCCCCGTCCTTTCGGGGAGGCTTCCCCGGCGCCAGGCCGCTTCCACCCCGGCCACAAAGCCCAGGCCCATGGACAGGATATGGGCTGATCCCATCAGAAGCAGGGTCCAGGGCAGGGCCTTGAAAAACAGACCGGACACCGGGGATAAAAAGGCGTGGGAATATCCCCAGTCCAGGAACAGAAGATTCCGGACATAGGGGAGAAAGCCGTGGCGGTCCGTATAATAGGCCTTGAGGGCCGCTTCCTGCTGTGCATTCAAGGTGACATGGGAACCTGAATACATGGCCTCGACAAAATCACCCGGCAGCCTATGCGGCAGGCTGTAGCTCAGATAGATCATTGCCAGAGCTGCTGCCGCATAGGCCGGGACCTGTTTCATGCGCCCGGATAAGGGATGGGGGATCTTCATCGGCATGGGGCTACCGGATCAGGGACATTTTGTTCTGGGCAATGGGAACTCCCTTGCTGATTCCGCCCCGGGTAAAAAACCAGGTGATGCCCGGCTTTGGGTTATAGGCGGCCAGGGAAACCGGATAGTACAGGGAGATGGCCGGCACTTCCCGGGCATAGAGATCCTGGATCCGGAAGACGATGGCTTTTCTCTTTTCCGGGTCCATTTCCATCATCTGGGCCTCCAGCAGCCGGTTCAGTTCCCCGTTGACATCATACCGGGCCGAATTGACGGACCCGGCCCCGTATTGGGAGGATATCATTTCATTGAGGATCCTGGCGTCGCCGCTGATACCGCCGTGGCCCGACACGGCCAGGTCGAAATTCCAGTTTTTGATCCGGTTGTCGGCGGTGGCCTGCTCCAGGTTGACGAGGGTGACGGCCAGGCCCGCGGCCTCCAACTGCTTTTTAATGATCTCCCCGTCGCGGTCCGGGATGCTTTCTCCGCCCACGGTCACATTGGAAGAGATCAGCTCAAGGGCCAGGGGTTTGCCGTCCTTCTGATAAACCTTGTCCGGCCCTTTTTCATAGCCCAGGGATTCGATGAGTTCCCCGGCCTTGGCCGGGTTGTGGGGGTAAACGGGGGTATCCGGGTTATACATGTCATGGTCCATGGACAGCAGACCATAGGAGGCCTTGACGGCAAAGCCGCGGTGGGACTTGTCCACAATTTCCTGCTGATCTATGGCAAAGGCCAGGGCACGGCGGAAGGCCGCCTGGTCAAAGGGGAATTTCTTATGGTTGATCATGAGCTTTTTGTTCCAGCCCTTTTCGTCCTCTAAAATCACCATGCCTTTATTTTTAAGGGGCTCCGCCATTTCAGGCTGGATGGCGGCCAGGTCCGCCTGGCCCGTGGTCAGGGAAACCAGGGCCTTGCCGCTGCGGATATAGATCAGCCGGTCGGCCTTGGGCCGTCCCTGGTAATATCCGTCAAAGGCCTCGAAGAGATAGGTTCCCTGGGTGGGGTTGAAATCCCGGAACATATAAGGGCCGCTGCCGATAAAGGCCTTGGGGTCGTCAAAGCCCTTGGGGTCTTCCACGGTTTCCCAGATATGCCGGGGTAAAATCGGCATGGTACCGCCCACATCGGACAGGAAGGGGGCATAGGGCCTGGCCAGATAAATTTTGACTTTGTGGTCTCCCTGGGCTTCGGCCCGGTCGATATCATCCACCGAGACCCATTCGTAGGGGTGTTTTTTAAGATAAGCCAGGGTAAACACTACGTCATCGGCCGTTACCGGCCGGCCGTCATGCCATTTGGCATTGGGGACAAGATCAAAGGTAAAGGCCTTTTCATTTCCGTCATAGGCCCATTTTTGAGCCAGGGCAGGGACATAGGCGTTTTGATCCTTCCATACCAGGGTGTCAAAGACCCAGGACATACGGACATAGCCCGGCCCCCGGGGGTAATGGCGGAAGGGGTTGGGGTAGCCCCAGTCCCCCTTGGTGTCTGCAATGCGGATCTCCCGGGTTTCAGCCGAAAGGGGGGGGAGGCCCCAAAAGCCCGCCCCTATCCCTGCAAGTGCCAACAACAGATAAACCACAGCCTTTTTCATTTTCTGCTCCTTAAAAAAACAAAAGGCCGCGAAGGGACATCTCTTTTGGAGATGTCGGACCTTCGTGGCCTTTTTGTATATTCAATTCCCAGTCGGATACCGGCAGGACACACACTGTCTTCGGGTGTCTTAAATTCCGTACTTCAGCGGCTTCGGCCGCAATTATTAAATTGCTAATTATCCGACTTGAACCGGCAAGTCAAGGGTTTTCATCTTTGCTTGTCGTCACGGGTAAAGATAGACCGCGCTTTTATAGGGCAGGGGCTTTTTTTCGATCTGCTCCAGGTTCATGAAAATGGCCGGGACCCCGTCCATCATATCTTCTCTGACCACGCCGGTGATCCGGACCCAGTCATTGTCCCGGATCTCCCGGCCCGGGTCTTTTGTGATGATGACCCCCAGGGGCAGGGCGTCGGCGGCGCAGCAGGACACCAGGTACCGGAAAACCACGGCCAGGGTCTCATCCTTTTCCCGGGGTTCATAATAAACCCCCTCCAGGGTGACCCGGGTGTCCTTGTACCTGTCCCATTCCTGGATCAGTGTCAGGATGGACGGGTCCTGGGTTCCGGGGTCTTCCGCCTTGGGGGAAGCAGCCGGTTGCCCGGTGGTTCCGGAGCCGCCAGGGGCCTTTTGGACAAGGCGAATCCGCCCAGGGTCCGGTCCCCGGCCGTCAGGATAAAGACCACCGGGACCAGGAGCATCATGCCCTTGATCAGGGAATCCGGCGCCGCAAGAGAGGGCCTGATGGCAAGCAGGCTGAGGGCGAAACAGATGGAGATCCAAAGGCTGATATGGATCAGGATGCCGAATTGGGGCTTTAAAAACAGGTGAAACCGGTTATCCGTGAGCAGAAAGGCCAGGGTCAGGATCCAACAGGCCATGGCTGCAAAGGGCAGGATCATGGCCGCAAATCCGGTTTTTTTCTGATTTACAGCCATCCTGAAAACTCCAGAAACACCATGGAAACAAAGACAAAGAGGATGACCAGGGAGGACAGGACCAGGATCATCCGTCCCCTGAACACGGTCAGGTACATGAGGATCAGTTTGATGTCCAGCATGGGACCCAGCACCATAAAGGCCAATTGGGCGGAAAAGGGCAGGCCCGTGGGCCGGAAGGAAGCGGCGATAAAGGCGTCGGCCTCGCTGCAGAGATTCAGGGCCACGGCCAGCACCATCATGGAGATGATGGCCGCCACCGGCCCGGCCGCGAGCGAGGTAAAGGCCTGGCGGGGGATAAAGGTCTGGAGGGCTGCGGCGATAAAGGCCCCCATGATGAGGAACCGGCCGATGTCATAAAAATCCAGGGCCCCGTGGCCGAGGGCGGCCCGGATTTCCGGAAAAAGGACCGCCCGGGTTCAATGCCGCTGCACAGGCTGCACCCCTGGGCCGGGGGGTCTATCCGTAGGGCCTGGGTTTTGGTGAGGCAGACCTCGATGACCAGGGCCACGCCTATGGCGATGAAGAATCCCGCCATCACCCGCAACACCGCCGTTTCAAAGCTGAAGCCGTAGGCCGTGTAGGTGGATGCAAAGACCAGGGGGTTGACAATGGGCCCGGCCAGGAGAAAGGCCACGGCCGAGCCCAGGGGCATGCCTTTTTCAGGAGTTTCCGGACCACCGGCACAATGGCGCATTCACAGACCGGAAAGAGGATTCCCAGCAGGGCCGCCAGGATAATGGCGTCGTATTTCCTTTTGGGCAGAAGCCGGATGAGCCCTTCCCTGGAGAGAAAGACCTCCATGAGTCCGCCGATGAGGGTTCCGAGAAGCATGAAGGGCAGGGCCTCCAGGACAATGGAGCCGAAGATGACGGCAAAGGCGGCATAGGCTTCGGACCGGCTGTGGAAAACCGCCATGGACAGGGCGGACACCAGGAATAAAACCTGAAGCCACCGGCCGGTGCGGGACAGGGTTCCGCCCTGCGCTTCATGGCTGTGGCACCCGCAACCCATATCCATGGGAAAGGGAGAGTGTGGGTTGGCGGGTGGGTTCATGGCTATCCTATTTCAGTGCCCCGGCAATGGTTTTGGCCATGGTTTCCATATTGGCCGGGTAATCATAGGCCAAAGGATCAATGGCCATGACAACACCGTTGATGGCCGAGGCGATTTTTTCCGCCGCAGTCCGGTCAAACTGGGGCTGGACAAAGATCACCCGGGTTTTTTCCTTTTTTGCAAGCTTGATGATATTGGACAAATCCTTGCCCTTGGGGGCTTTGCCCATGGTTTCCACCGCGATCTGGCGGAGGCCGTAGCGATCCGTCAGATATCCGAAGGCCGGGTGGAACACAAAGAGATTTTCCCCCTGGAGGGGCTTGAAGACCTCTTTCAGGCGAAGGTCCAGGGCGTCCAGGTCCTTGACAAAGGCATCGTAATTGGCCTGGTAGGACTCCCGGCCCTCGGGGTCCATTTGGACCAGGGCCTGGAAAATGGTATGGGCCTGGATTTTCACGTTGTCCGGGCTCATCCAGATATGGGGGTCCTTGCCGGTATGGGCAGGATGTTTCTGATCCTCATGATGGTCTGCATCATGGTCTGCCTCATGGCCGTGGTCTTCGGCGTCATGGTCGTGATCTTCGCCTTCAGCATGGCCTGCAACATGATCTTCACCCTCATGGGAGTGCGCTTCCATGTCTCTTAAGATGATGCCCTCGCGGGTATCCACGATTTTGAGCCCGGCCGTGGATTGGATCTTATCCATGAGCCCGGTTTCAAAATCAATGCCGATCCTGAAATAGATATCGGCGGCCACCAGTTTTTTGATCTGGTCCGGGGAAGGGGAATAGACCTCCGGGCTTTTGCCCGGTTTCACAAGGACATCCACATTGACGCGATCTTTTCCGATTCTTTCAACACAATATTTCTGGGGCAGGATGCTGACCTGGACGTTGACCGGAGTTTTGGCCCATGCAGCCGCGGGCAGAAACCATAACAGAGCGATGACCGCAGTCATCCAATAATTTTTGAATAATTTCATATTTCACCTCTCAAACAGATATATGACTGAACCCTGGTGCGGTTCATAGAACGTTCAACACAATTTCAGGCCGTAAAACCGGAAACCGGCGGCGGCGCCCTTGACGGATATTGGCGGGGGTTTGCACCGGGAAGGACCGCAAAGCAAAAATGAATATCCCGGGCCTGCAAGGGGGTGAAGAGGCAGGGATTCGGGGAAAGTCCCGCCAGTGTCGTGTGAAGGGTGTTCAGGACCCGGCAGACTATGCAGTCCTCATGTTCATGGGGGGCCTCGTGCCTGATTTCCGGCGTTTTTGTAGAATGGCCATGGGCCTCTTCATGATGGTGGGAAAAATGAAGGTGCAGGGGCAGGGCCATGCCCTGGAAGACCAGGTAAAACCCGGCCCAAAAGGTCCATATCAGATTTACGGATTTTCGGATGAGGTGTTTTTCAGACATGGCCGGGACCCTGGAAGTGTTTTTCAAATTTGAATACACTAAGGGAAAAACCCGGTCACGTCAACTCAAAAACCAGGGTGAGCTGTAATTTCAGGGAGTCTTGAAAAAGAGCCGGGGGCGGCCTGGGAAAGGGCACGCAGGCTTTTGACGGCCTCCAGGGCGGCCTGGTCCAGGGCCTTGAACCGGGAGCCCTTCACGATTTTCAGGTCCGAGATCCCGCCGTCGGGCATGGTAAAATAAACCGTGACCCGGCCTTCCTGGTTCTGTTGCCGGGCCGTGGCAGGATATTGTTTGCGGCTTTCGATCTTCACCTGGACCATCTGGTAATAATCATTGGCGGAGCCGAACCCGGTTCCGGCCGGGGAAATCCCGCCGGCAACGCCGGAAATGATCCCTTCGGGCACGGCGGCAAGGCCCTGGGTATCGGCCGCCGAAACGGGAACGGTAACCCGGGTGTCCGGCCGGATATCCGGAAGGGAGGGTTTCAGGGCCTGGACCGGCCTTTCCCTGATTTCCCGGGGCGCTTCATCCGGGGGTTTTCTGTTTTTTCGGGGGCCTGGGGATATGGCGGAAAGAAGGTTTAAATTCGTCTCTTAAGGCCAGCTCAAGGGAGGAAAGGGATTTTATCCGGAAAAGGTCCGTGGTCTGTATGAAAAGAACAAGGTGGACCAGGATGGACAGTGCCAGGGCAGCCTGGAACACCCGGCTCTTTTTCTTATTCGGGGATGCCACGGCTAAAAATCCTTTTCCGTTGCCAGGCAAAGCTTTTCAGCACCGGCGCCTTGGCGATGTCCATGACCCGGACGGCCTTGTCCAGGAGGACGGCGCGGTCGGCTTTGACCACCACCAGCCGGTCGGTGCGGCCGGTCATCATTTCCTTGAGTTCGGCAAAAAGCCGGTCATGGGGGATGGGCGCGTTCTTTAAAAAGGCCTGGCCCTCCCTGTCCACATAAATGGTGATGTCCTCCTGAACCTGGGGGGCTGCGGCCTTGGCCTGGGGAAGCTTGATGGTGATGCCCTCGTCCACCATGAAATTGGTGGTCAGAAGAAAATAGATCAGCAGCATGAAAACAATGTCAATAAGAGAGGTGAGCGGCGCCTGGATGGCATACCGGGCCCGTGTTTCTGATGAACCAGCATATATTCTCCTCGGCCTAGGCGTTATTGTTCCGGATGGAAAGACTTTTGATGAATTTCACACTTCCCTTCTGGAGCCTTGCCTCGTGGCGGTCGATGCAGGCAATGAGATAGCTGTGGGCCAGCATGACGGGAAGGGCCACGGAAAGCCCGAAGGCCGTGGTCAGCATGGCTTCCCAGATCCCCCCGGCCAGGACGGCGGCATTGACCTTCCCCCCCATTTCCTGGATGACCATGAAGGCCTTGATCATGCCGATGACCGTGCCCAGGAGCCCCAGGAGGGGGGCGATATTGGCCACGGTGGCCAGGGCCTGGGTATTGACGGAAACATCCCGGACCTCTTCTTCAATGGCGTCAATGATGACGGTTTCAAGGGTTTCCCGGTCCGTATGCCGGACCTCCATGGCCGCGGACAGAACCCGGCCCATGGGGGATGCGCTTTGCCCGGCCGCCTTCATGGCCTCCTCCTCCCGGCCCTGGTCCAGAAAGGAGATAACGGCCGATTCGATTCCCTTGCCCTGGTTTTTCATTCGCGCAAAATAGATCAGCCGTTCCACAAACAGGGCCAGGGCCAGGATGGAGCAGATGAGAATGGGAATCATGATGATTCCCCCTTTAGAGATAAAGCCTGTCATGGTATCCAAAAATATATGCGTCATGTTATCCTTCCTTTTGTTCCGTTACATCGGGTTTTCCGTCAAAATCCAGGTCCTTTTCCCTTTTGACCAGGATTTCATCATTGTTATATTCTTCCCAGAGGTCCGGTTTTCCGTCAAAATTCGTATCCTGTTCCACCCGCACCAGTTGACCGGCCCGGTAATAAAACCAGGTATCCGGTTTCTGGTCATGATTGGTGTCCTGCTCCGCCTGGACGGCTTCCTCGTGGTCGTCATAAATCCAGCACAGGTCCGGCCAACCCTTGTTGTCGCTGTCTTCACAGCTTTTCACAAGTTTTCCTTGGGCGCCGTAATGCTCGATGAGGTCCGGCTTTCCATCGGCATTGTCATCCACGGTCTTTTTTTTTAAGCCCGTCCCCGTTGAAATACAGAAAAATATCCGGTTTTCCGTCCCGGTTCACATCCTGTTGGGTCACCAGGTTCCAGGAAGGGTCGTCATGGATCTGTTTTGTCTCAAAGAACCCGTCATGGTCGCTGTCCGTGACGGTTTGGGATTTTTTACCCTTGGCGTAAAAGAGTTTGGTGTCCACAGTCCCGTCATGATTGCTGTCCGCCTCGATTCGCACCAGGTCCCCGCATTTATAAAACTGCCGCTGGTCGGTTTTTCCGTCCAGGTTCGAGTCGATCTGAACCTCTTCCTTTTCCTCTTTTTCATTAAAGGAAATCCGGGTATCGGGCCGGCTGTCCTTGTCCTTGTCCACGGTCTGGGACAGGATCTTCCCGTTTTTGAACAGGGAAACGGTTTCAAAGAACCCGTCCTGGTCCGAATCCGTCAGCACCTCTTCCAGAACCCCGTTTTTAAATTTGGAGATCCGGTCCATGGTCCCGGACAGGGTGGTGTCCTTTTTTTGCAGGACAGGCTGGGAATTTTCATATTCGGTTATGGTATCGGCTTTTCCGTTTTTGTCCTCGTCGGTTTCCTGGCGGGAGATTTCCCCCTTCCGGTAAACTCTCACGGTTTCAAAGAACCCGTCCGCATCCTGGTCATGGCGGCTTTTCAGGGGAAGCCCCTCGGCGTCGTAGTCGATGACCTGCTCGATCTTGCCGTCTTCGTCCCGGGCCCGTTTTTCCTCCACCGGTTTTCCGTCTTTATAGGTAACCTTGACATTCACGGTTCCGTTACCCGTGGTGTCCTTTTCCATGCTTGAGATGAGGCCCTTGGAAAAGGTATAAAGGTATCGAATTTCCCTTTTCCGGAGCTGTCTCTTTCCATGGACACCGGCAGGCCGTCCTTTGAAAACCGGGTCGCCTGGACCAGGCGGTTGTTCTTGTCCAGCCGTTCCTGGCGTTCCCGGAGGTCTCCCTGGTAATGGTCGATGCAGTCGATTTTTCCATCCAGGTCCGTATCCCTTTCCACCCTTGAGATCTTATCCCCGGTATAATACTGGATCACCTCAAACCGGCCGTCTTGGTCCGAATCCACCTCCAGGCGCACCAGTTTTTTATTCTCGTCATAGAAGGCCCTCTGGTCCATGACCCCGTTATTATCCAGGTCCTTTTCAACCATCTGCTCCCCGGCCCGGGCCGCCCCGGCCGGAACAAGGCATGAGAACAGGATCAGGCCTGAAAACAGGGCAAGGCCCCGGACCGGCTTTGAATATTTTTTCCCCGTCATGGGCGGTCTTCCTTTCCCAAAAAAAAGCCACAAAGGCAATCCGGTTTTCCGGATTATCTGCCTTCGTGGCAATTCTGTTAATGAATATATCCTGCTGGCCTGGGCCGATGGAATTTATGTCCTGCGTCACTGCCTTCATGGCGGTGAGTAAGGGTTCTTTATCCCATTCAACAGGGTTTGTCAACCGGGTTTTTGGCCTGGGCTGCCGGGGCCGGAGAAGGTTCTTTTTTTTATATTTTTGTCCGGTTCCGGCATTGATCAGAATTCCATGGTCAGGCCCAGGGTGGCGCAGAGGCCGTCATCCGGGTAGCCATAATGGGTTTCATAGGCCTCATCCAAAAGGTTTTCAAACAGGAGAAAAACCTCGGTGTGAAGGGATTTCAGCTTGACGGGGTGGATGAGCTTCAGGTCAACGGTCTGGTATCCGGAAACCTTTTTTTCCGCTGAATTGGCCAGATCGGAAAACTGGCTGCCGAAGGCGCTGAAGCTCGCCTCCACCCGGGTTTCAAGGGGAGTGGTCCATTTGACCCCGGCCTTGAATTTCTGATCCGGGGCATAGGTCAGGTCCCTGCGGGTGTCTTTGTTTTCCGTGGATTGCAGGGTATAGCTCAGATCCAGGCGGGCCGTGTCTGTGAGTTTCCAGGAAAGAAGGGCTTCCATGCCCTGCCGGAGGGCTTCCCTGATATTGGAGGGCCGTTTGATGCCATCCGAACCTTCTTCATACCCGATCATGTCTTCCAGGTCTTCCCTGAAAAAAATGATTTCTGCGGTGCGGTGTTTTGAAAATTCATGAAAGATCCCGGCGGACAGCGTCAGGACCGTTTCTTCCGTCAGGTCCGGGTTGCCCCGGACCTGGTCGATGGAGCCGTGGCTGGGCTGGTACAACTGCCCAAAGGTGGGAATATTGACGCTGTATCCTCCATTGAGTTTGAGCCGCGTGTCCGGCCGGATAAAGAAGTTCGACCCCGGCATGGCCGGCAGGCTGGA
>JAAUSZ010000352.1 GCA_012031875.1 Desulfobacula sp. | reverse complement strand
TGCCGTATCATCCGTGGTTGCATCCGTCGTCATTTATATTTTTGTGGGCGCTCAACTGGATGCCATGAAGAATACCGAACTCCTGAAAACCAAAAAGCTCTTGTCCGACGTGCTTGATAATGACCTGAACGCCAAAAAGGACACCTGGCTCAGCAATGCTTTACAAATTGCCTTTAATAAAAATATCATTGATGCTCTGGATGCCGGTGACCGGGGGGAAATGGTTGAAATCCTGAAGCATTACGGAAAAACCTTCAAAGAAAATACAAACTTTAAAAACGTTGAAATCCATATCATTGATTCCGAACTGACGTCTTTTGTCAAATCCTGGGACAGTTCCAGCCATGGAGAGAACCTGAATTACAGCGAGGCGTATAAGGAAATCAAGAAAACCCAAAAGGCATTGGTTACCATGGAGCCCTCTTCAAAGGGGCTGAGGCTCAAGGGCCTGTTCCCCATTTTAAAGGAAGGCCGGTTTCTCGGTATTGCCAACTTTGAAGGCGGTCTGAATTCCATCAAAATAAATTTAAAATCAAGGGATATTGAATTTTTGTATTTTATAGACGAAAAATACCTGGGCATTGCGAAAAACTTAGCCTCCCAGCCCCGGTTTAAAACCTTTTATTTAAGCCAGGACAATGTGGACAAGGATTTTTTGGATTATGTATTAAAGGATATCGATCTTGAACAGGCACAAAAAAATGGGATTTTCGACAAACACTATTTTACCGCCGCCTTTCCTGTTGAGGATTTTTCAGGCCGGCCCCTGGGGTTTTTCATCCTGGGGAAAAAAGGCAGCCTTGTAACAGAGACCATTCATGCCAGCGCAATGACCATTTATCAGGTGATCGCCATTGTTTCGGCCATCATGCTGGTCCTGGCCGTGTGCATTATCGCCATCATCAATATCTATGTCACCAGGCCGCTATCCGGCATTGTTGAGGGCCTCAGGGACATTGCCCAGGGGGAGGGGGATCTTACCGCGGTCATCAAAGTCGATTCAAAGGATGAAATCGGTAAACTCGGCCAGTGGTTTAATGTTTTCATCAAAAAGCTCAACGGGATTATTCTGGATGTTGTGGAAAACACCCGGACCCTGGGCGCCGCATCCGGTGAACTGTCAAACGCCTCGGAGCAGATGACGCTCTCGGCGGGACAGGTTTCGGACCAGGCCGCCAATGTGGCGGGAGCCTCTGAAGAGATGAGCGCCAACATGCATTCCATTGCCGCGCAATGGAACAGGCCTCCATTAATGTGGCTCAAGTGGCTAAGGCAACGGAAGAAATGACGGCCGCCATCCATGAAATTTCCGCCAGCACGGGCAAAACAGGGTCCATCACCGCCCAGGCCGTTGACAAAGCCGAGAACGCATCGGAAAAAATCAATGAACTGGGCGCATCGGTCAGGGATATCGGAAAGGTGACTGAGGCCATACAGGATATCAGTGAACAGACCAACCTGCTGGCGCTGAACGCCACCATCGAGGCCGCCAGGGCCGGTGACGCGGGAAAGGGGTTTGCAGTGGTCGCCGGCGAGATCAAAACCTTGCCGACCAGACAGCCGAGGCCACCATTGACATCCGGCAGAAGATAGAGGGGGTTCAAGCCCTTAGCCGTCAGGCCGTAGAAGGAATCCAAAGCGTGACAAAAATCATCCATGAGGTCAACGAACTGATCGGCAATGCGGCTTCGGCTGTTGAAAATCAGACCAGGACCGCGGGAGAGATTACCGACAATGTCCGCCAGGTGTCTTCCGGATTCAGCGGCATCAATGAAAACGTCGCCCAGGCCAGCGCCGGGGCAGCCCAGATCGCCAGGGAGATCTCTCTGGTGGACAGTGCATCAACCTCAATGACCGGCCATAGCGGCCAGGTAAGCAAAAGCGCTACGGACCTGAACAGCCTGGCGCAAAAAATGTCTCTTCTGACGGGCCAGTTCAAACTCTGCGATGATCAGTCCCAAAACGGTTCGCCGGAGTGCCCGGGTCTTTCATAAAAGCAGGCAAAGGGCAATCCGTTCCTTACCCGGGAATCACCCTTTGCCCTGCGGAGCCGGCTTGCTCCGGCAGGGTGATGGTGAAAAGGGCCCCGCCCAGGTCTGATTTTCCCGCCTCTATTTTTCCGCCCAGGCTTTCAATGATTTTTTTTGAAATGGAAAGGCCAAGGCCTGTCCCGCCTTCCTTAAAGGTAACAAAGGGCTGGAATACCGCTTCGGCCCCGGCGGCATCAATTCCGGGGCCGTCATCGGAAATTTTAATGAGCCGGGCGTTTTCGCACCGCTCAACCACCACCCTGATCCTGCCCCCGGGTTCCACCGCATCCACGGCATTGAGAAGGATGTTCATCAAAACCTGGATCATGGAAGCCTCCTCCGCCAAAAAATCATCCTTGGGGCCGGCCTGGACAAAAAGGGCGATGGATTTTTCCTCAAGCCGGGCCGTCAGCAGTGAGGCCACATGCTGAATAATCCCGGCAATGGATTCCTGTTTGCTTCTGCCCTTCTGCTGTTGTCCCCGGCAATAGCTCAGGACGTCTTCCACGGAATGGTTCAGCCGTGAAATTTCCGAGCGCATGATATCAATGAATTCATGTTTGGGGTGGCCCTGGGGCAATTCATCGGCCAGGATTTCCGCTGCGCCCTTGATGGAAGCCAGGGGATTTTTGATCTCATGGGCCAGGGAGGCCGACACATGGCCCAGCATGGACAATTTTTGGCTTTGACCCAACTGCCTTTCAGCTTCCAGCAGCCTGGAGGCCTGATTATGCAGGCGTTCATAGGAAACGGCCAGTTTTTCGGAAAGGGCCTTGTATTTCTCCCTTAGCCGGCTCTCCCGGCTTGAAATCAGCCCGATAACGATCCCTGCCGCAAGGTAAAACACGATTTCCGATAATTCACTGTAATAGGCTTCCGGGCCCCTGGCCCAGAATAAAAAGAGATGGGGGACAAAGGCGAGGCAGGACACCACGGCCAGGCTTAGCCCTCCCCAAAGTCCGAAAAAAACAGCGCCGATGGCAATGGGAAAATAACTGAGCCTGCGGTAGGTGTCATGATAAAGGCCCAGGTGGCCGGGGGTGAGGGCATGAAGCAGGCCGATGGCGGCCACGGTTGCCAGGAGAAGAATAAAGACCGGCCATTTTGTTTTTGGTTTCATGATATGCTTAACACGTCCTGTTTTCAGATAGTTTCCGGCAGGATACC